>JAIXUU010000348.1 GCA_027483405.1 Planctomyces sp.
AGAGGAGAAGGCGGGAAGAGGAGAAGGCGGGAAGAGGAGAAGGCGGGAAGAGGAGAAGGCGGGAAGAGGAGAAGGCGAAAAGACATGAAGGGGAGAAGGGATAAAGTCAGGAAGTCAGGAGGGGGTGGAGGATTGAGTTGTCGGGAAGACGGCATTCAGCCAGGCGGGGGCCCAGGTTGAGGCGGCGAATTGTTCACTCACCACGCGATACCCCGCACTGCCGACTTGTGCACGCAGTTCCGGGCTGGCGATCAATTGCTGGAAGGCCTCGCGCCATTCGTTAGCCGTGCGAGCGAGAAAACCCGTTTTGCCTGGTTCGATGAGATCGACATTCATCCCTACGGGGCTGCAAATGGCAGGGATGCCCAGGGCCATATATTGCAGGGCTTTGCAACCACATTTGCCGCGGGTGAATTCCTGATCCGGGAGAGGCATGATTCCCAGATCAAACGTGGTGGCAGCGGCAATTTCGGTTTCGGGTGACCAGCGAATGAATTCGTAAGGGACGTCCTGGAGAAGTTTCAGATCGCAGTTCGAGAGATCATCAGCAATGAGTTTGACCTGCACCTGACCCGGAAATTCAGCAATCACGGGAAATACTTCATTAAGGTAGCGGCATGTTGCCCGCGAACCTGTCCAGCCGATGGTTAATAATGAACTTGGATTCTTTAGTAGCGTTTTGTATTTACTAGTTAAAGATGGATAGCGATTTAACTCGATCGTTGTAGGTATAATTTCCAGCTTTGAAGTATGTACGCGGGTTTCATCGGCGAGGAATTGATTACCACAGATGACGAGATCCGCCGAGCGGCACATCGCGCGAAATCTCGACATGCGACGGGAATCGGGGCTGCCATCGCTTTTGCGCATAATCGCATCATCGACATCGAAGACGAGATGTCTGGTGTTTCGCTTGAGCCAGACAAGTTCGAAGGGGTGGAGCAATCGCTGTTGGATGAAGACCGAATCAAACTTTGCCAGTTGTGAATATTGGCGAAAGCGACCCCACAGATGAGGTGAGAATTCGATAATGGTTGCCGCATGGCCCGCAGCTTCGAGGTAGGGGAGATATTGCAAGGCGCGAAATCGAAAGGATGGTCGATCTCGCCACTGGCCTAGAAGTGCGACATTCACTGGAATGAATCCCTGTCATACGAGGCCTGCCCATGATTTTCCAGGTGCAGTTGTGGAGTCGTCAATCGGGCCCGTTGGAAGGCTGCCAAGCAGTGTAGAGAGACTTGATTTTCTTGGAAAGTTGAATGTTCGGCAGGGTCTCGGACGCTCTGTTTGAGCTGCTGGAAGATGATGGGAAACTTCCGTGTGAGCTGCTGTTTTCGGGAAAATCTGTCACTTGTTTCTGTGAGTCGTATCTCAGAGTTTGTGAACTGCTGGTGAGCACTTGTCTGAGTGACTGATCAGCGGGGAGAGTCGATTCACTTTGAGAAGGGATTAGAAAATGCTTAAGACAATTATCGCGAATTTTAGACAGCGTCTGCGATATGAATGGCTGGTCCCCATGTTCCTGGTGGCGATGAGCGGTCTGTGGTTCTCTGTAGCCACGGCAGCACCTCCCAAGTCGGGAGAAGTCGCCCCTGACTTTGAACTGGCGAATGTTGATGGGGGGACGGCAAAACTCTCGACGATTGCAGAGCGGGGGCCGGTCGTACTGGTTGTGCTGCGGGGTTTTCCGGGCTATCAATGCCCGTTGTGCAATGTGAAGGTTAATGATTTTCTGAAGTCGCAGGAGAAGTTTCAGGCAGCCGGGGCGCAGGTTGTGTTTGTTTATCCTGGTGCTGGAAGTGGCCTTGCCCAGAAGGCGAAGCAGTTTCGCGGAGAGCGCGTGATTCCCGAGCACTATACGCTGCTCGTCGATCCCGATTATCAGTTTACGAAACAGTACGGCTTACGCTGGAATGCCCCGAATGAAACAGCCTATCCAGCGACATTTGTGCTCAATAGCGACCGAAAGATTGTCTTCTCAAAAGTGAGCGACAGTCACGGCGGGCGAACAACGGCCAAGGATGTCCTCGAACAGTTGGCGAAGAGTCAGAATCAAAGCGCGAAGTAAATTGATAGATGAGAGGCAGCGTGTGCCGAGGTGCATTCCGACACACGCTGCGGGCGTGATTGGGACATTGATTGACGCGATCTATCAACAAAGTTGAGTTCAGCTCCGTCGAGATTTTCAGGTCGCGACAACAGGTTTATGTCGCTCCAAAACCAATCGGCTTTTTCGCGGTTTCTGTGCGACGGGATTGGAATTCGGCCAGGGCACGATTCCAGTCGATCTCCTCTTCATCGAAATGCTGCATGGCCAATAACGTTTTGAGTTCTTCCAGTTCGGCGAAACTCATCCCTTCGGTCTGACTGACAGCGAGGGGGATATCAATCTGCCGACGGAGGATTTCCGACCAGTGGATTTCCATCAACTGGCGACGCAGTTCGACATTCGGCTTGGTGAACTCAATCATCAGGTCAATGCGGCCTGGGCGGCGCAATGCATGGTCGATTTCGTTCCACTGCAGATTACTGGCGAAGAGAAAGACCGTACCATACCGGCGGTCAATGCCATCGAGTTCATTGAGCAGTGTGCAAATATCAGTCGAATTGTGGTTCTCCTCGCGCCGGCGGATGAGTTCGTCGAAATCATCGAAGAAGATGATCCCGGGGGAACCCAGCGAAAGAAGTTCTCCTACCTCACAGCGATGTTGCGCGGCTCGGAAATGAGCAATGGAAATTGATTTCCACGCTAATCTGCGTTTCTCGGCTTCGTATTTAAGCCAGCGGGCAGCCATGGTTTTGCCATTCCCTGGTTCTCCGCGCAGGAGCATGCCGCGACGAATGGCGACACCCAAGGCTTTCATGGAAGCCGCATTGCGTGTCAGGACGCCAATGGTGTTTTTCCAGAGTCGCTCGCGCAGCGAGTCCTGCATCAGTGGTGCGACAACTTGTGAGCGGGCCTTTTCCAAGCGTCTGAGTTTGTAGTACAGCGCCAGGAATTGCCGCTCGGCGACCAGCCAGACATCTCTCGTGAATGACGGGCATTTTTGAGAGGTTTGCTGGATGAGATTGATCACGCGGCAATCCCCTGTGCGGAGCGTGATCTGGTATTCGCGCATGCCGAAGACCATGCCCTGACGATGCGATTCGGCATCGATGTATCGTACGGGCGGTTGAGAAGGAAGTCCGCGAGCGACCGGGCCACGGGAATTCTGGCCCAGGAGAAATTCTCCCACCCAATCGAGAGTGAAGGGGATTATGGGTTCACCAAAGGTTTGTTGACCAAGTTCAAGGACTTTGGCCAGATCACGATTAGCCAGGCGATGAAGCTCTGCACGAGGCTTGCTCGCCGTGTGGGTAGTGGTCGATTCGGTCGCGAATTCATCAGTGGTGTCTGTGCGCAAGGAGACTGGCAGTTCCAGAGTTTCCTCGGCTGCGGCTTTTCGGATCATGGCTGGTCGAATGGTTGAGGTTGTGTTTTTCATTGCCGGTGTTGGACACATCGCACGGAGCGAGGTTCGCATCGCTGATTGGGATCAGGTTGTTCGCGACAGGAATCTGGGCTAACGACTTTCATGATGGCAATGTTGTGCCGTTCGCTGCTTTCCTGCTTTGCTTATTCATCCCATTTTGTTGTTGGCTGAGGGGATGGGAGAAATAGCGGGATGTGGAAGTCTGGTGTTGGTCTTGGCAGTTTTTGCCGAAAGTCTTAGAGTCGGGATCGATGGGCTCCGAAAAGCGGTGGAACCGCTATGTCGGAATTCCGGCTTCCTCGTGTTGATGTTGGGCTTTGAGATGCTGATCAAGGCATCGTTCAATCCTGAACTGACGGAGAACTTCGGAATTTACTAAGGCAGTTCGGCCAAAGGATTGGCGAGAAGCGACATGTATAAACTGCTCTTGTGTCAGAAGTATCTGCGAACCAGATACATTGCGCTGGCCAGCATCATCAGTGTGATGCTGGGTGTGGCGACCATGATTGTCGTCAACAGTGTGATGGCTGGTTTTTCCAGTGAGATGCGTGATCGAATTAAGGGATTGCTCTCTGATGTGGTCATTGAAACCAATGGCTACGATGGCGAGAAAAACCCCGATGCGCATGCGGCACTCGTGAAAAAAGTGGTCGGTGAACATATTGCCGGCATGACGACGACTGTCGAAATCTACGGGATGATCAGCTTCGAATATGCCGGCCAGTGGATCACCAGGCCCGTGACGTTGATTGGAATTGATCCGCAAAGTAAAGCCGAAGTCGGGCCACTGGTCGATTACCTGCAAAGTTATCGGCAGGAAAAAGAGGGCGATGAAGTTGTTCGTGAAGCGGAACGGCAGGCGAACGAGCCGCCGGGCTGGTCATTAACAAGCTCGGCACGAAACTACCGCCGGGATCGAGCCGCTCAGGAGGCTTTCTTTCGCGAGCAGAGACTGCATGATCAACGTCAGCGCGGTGCTGCTGTTCCTGAAAATCGCAAGCCAGCTGTGGATGACAGTGTGGTCGATCCCTTTGCCATGGAAGCGCAGGCTAATGGTGCCGCAGTGCCACCGGCTCCTGTGGATCCGACAGAACCACTCCCCGGCAAGCTCTACATTGGAGCTGGACTCATCAGTTTTCCATTTGAAGATGCCGAGACGGGTAAAATTCGTACCCAGTGGATGGTACGCACAGGTGATGATGTCAAAATCAGTACGGTGACAGCCGGGACGCCACAGCCTGTCTATTTCAATGCGACTGTCGTCGATACGTTCAAAAGTGGAATGAGTGAATACGACTCTTCACTGGTCTTTTGCAATCTTGAGTACCTGCAGCAGGTTCGCGGGATGGTGCATCCCACGACGGGCGAACGGGCGATTACTTCGATTCAGTTGAAGCTCAAGGATTTCCGATCTGCGGGTGAAGTGGTTGATAAGTTGCGGGCCGCGTTTCCGCCGGGTCTGTATACGATTCGTACCTGGGAACAGAAGCAGGGGCCTCTCTTGGCTGCTGTGGATGTCGAATCATCCATTCTGAATGTGCTCCTGTTTCTGATCATTACGGTCGCTGGCTTCGGGATTCTGGCCATCTTTTTCATGATTGTCGTGGAGAAGACACGCGATATTGGAGTGTTGAAAGCACTGGGTGCCAGTTCAACGGGTGTGATGTCGATTTTTCTGCTCTATGGACTCTCTTTAGGAGTTGTGGGGAGTGGTGGCGGTGTGGCCTGCGGGCTGTTGTTTGTGAGGTATATCAACCAGATTGAACTGGTAATTACCTATATCACGGGCCGCAAAGTCTTCGACGAGCGGATTTATTACTTCCCTGAGATACCGACATACATTGATCCCTGGATGGTCGTTTCTGTCGCACTCGGTGCGATGGGGATTGCCGTGCTGGCCAGTATTCTGCCGGCCCGCAGAGCTGCCCGGTTGCAACCAGTTCAGGCACTGCGTTCTGAATAATTGATTGTGGTTTCCTGTGTTCAAACAAGCCAACAAAGTTTATTTCGACCTTAGTCGTGAGGGCGGCCTGATGTCCGATCCTGTTGTCGACGAATCTTGCGAGACAATCTTGCTCAGTTCAGCCATGCCACCTCATGCACAGCTTGTCGCCACGGGGATCGATAAGGCTTACCGCAAGGGAGATCATCAGGTTCCTGTACTTCGCGGAGTCGATATCTCGATTGATCGCGGAGAGTTTCTATCGATCGTGGGCCAATCGGGCTCAGGGAAAAGCACGCTGCTGCATTTGATGGGGTTACTGGATGCCCCTGATCTGGGTGAAGTGCTGCTTGATGGACAGCGGATTGATGATCTGCCAGCCCGCACCCGTGATCAGATTCGTAATCGCGTCTTCGGCTTCGTGTTTCAGTTCTATCATCTGATGCCTGAACTGACGCTGGTCGAGAATGTGGTTCTGCCACTGATGATCCGCCATTCGATCTGGTCGTATTGGAAGAACTGTCGATCGCATATTGACCGGGCCAAACAACTGATTGACCGGGTGGGTTTATCGCATCGATTGACGCATAAGCCTTCGGAGCTTTCCGGTGGTGAAATGCAGCGGGCAGCCATTGCCCGGGCACTCGTTTCGCAACCTCAGATACTGCTTGCCGATGAGCCGACGGGCAATCTGGACGAAAAGACGGGTCGCGAAATCATGGATCTGCTCAAACGGCTCAATACCGAAGAGCAACTTTCTATTGTGATGGTGACCCACGACGCCCAGTTGGCTCGAGAAGCGACCCGAACTGTGCGGCTGACTGCAGGTCGTGTAGAAGCACTGGCTGGAGCTGCCTGAAGCCTCGGGTCTTAACGACTGTCGAGATGTCTCGATACGAGTTGTGAGTCGAAGAGGTCTATCGAATCAACGAACTCAGTGACACAAATGTCACTGTCAAGTATCGGATTTAGGATTAATTCGATAAGTCCCGGTTTTGGAGTCGTGATAGATCTGTGGGGTATTGTACAGGCACTGGTACAATACATTCCTGAAATTTTTACTGGAAGTTTTGTAGCCCGTTTCGATGATCTTGTCACTCAGGTCAGAGAGCGCATACCCTGGCGGATGGTTTGTCAGAATAGAGATCACTGTGTGTCTGAGCGAGACAGGATTCCGTCCGCGACCGCTGTTGTAAGCTGGTGAGCGACTCGGGGTGAAATCGGCCCCCCCTTGAAGCTCAGTAATCCGTCGCGAAATGACGTCGAGTTCTTTTTGGAGCTTATCTCGCTGACCGATCAGCGAGGTCAATTCCT
The DNA here is from genome assembly GCA_027483405.1 of Planctomyces sp. Lineage (GTDB taxonomy): Bacteria > Planctomycetota > Planctomycetia > Planctomycetales > Planctomycetaceae > Planctopirus. The sequence continues at coordinate 6,730 of JAIXUU010000348.1, forward strand.
GGCGACGTTTTGTCAGCATGCGTTCGAGTTCTGCTACGGTGAGCTCTGCGGATGGTTCAACCATAATATCAGCCAGACTTTCGTGAGTTCAGGTGCCTGCATACCTGACCGAATAACACACCAGTGACAGTCTCCATGCATGTCTCTGTCGCGATTGTTCGATCTGTCGTGTTGGCAGTTTTCGTAGTCCGTTTTTCAAGGGTTGAGTTGGAGTGCACTCACTCTGCCCAGGTTAAGACGGTTACATCGATGGTCGAGGAGATGACTCTCCCATCAGTAACAACGACTCACACGTTTTCGTATCTGCCTCAGTTTTTCGCAGCGGGTCAGGGGGATGGATAAAAAGATCAAAACAACGGGGCGTCTTTGAGAGCCTAGCCATAACTTAACAGATTTCAACCATACGACGTAAAAACCTGAGGTTTCAAATGCGTAAGTGTTGGTTGTTATCGGCTTTCTGTTCAGTAGGTGGGCTGTCTTTCAGAGAGAATTGTGCTTTGCCTGGGAGTAAGTTACGGAAATTTCGAGTCCTTGAGGTGTAAACCTGAGTGATCGGCTGTGATCAAATTTAGTCGCTCCACTTGTGCTCCCTGGTGCGTTGGCTTGACGTGAGTGAAGTGTCGCAAGGTTTATAGAAGAATCGGCGTTGATATCAAGCGAATCGATCATTTGAGGTGTTTACGGTGATTGTTGTTAACTGTAATTTTTGGATGTTGGAATGGATCCCAATGCGGCTTACCCGATCCTGTTGAACCCTGATTGCTCATGGAAAGTCAGTGGGTTGTGGTTGTTGTTGCAAGAGCCAATTCATGAGAGCATTGAGTTCCAATCAAAGATTGTTTCCGTTCAGACATTTCTGAAGAAAAGGTTTGTAGCGACCATACTGTGAAATGACTAAGCTGTAAGATAATCGAATCGATGGTGAATGTGCTTAAGTGGCTGACGGCGGTACTCATCGGGAATCTGCTCGCTTGGATTGGGATAGCCGGTACAGTCAGTTGATTGCAGGCCACCTGATCACCTTCAACAACTCAGAAACAAAGTCAGCAAGGCACGAAAAAAACTGTTAAGCCTGTCACACAGGAGGAACCTTATGTTTTCAGCTCGGATGCAGTTTCTACCGCCGAATGCGGGATCACTCTCCAACACGGGTTGTACCAGTCGGTGGTTACCAGGCGGCTGGTCTCGTGAGGTTTGGCTGGCTTTGTTCTGCGGCGCCGTACTGCTGGCGATGGCACCGACATCGGTGGTACTGGCAGACGAGGAAAAGGCCACACCTCCGGATGCTCGGGAGAAAGAGTATTACGAGTTGATGAAACTGTTTGTCGATTCGTTTGAACAGGTCGAACGCAACTATGTGAAACCTGTGGATCGCAAGCAACTGCTGGAATCGGCCTTGAGAGGGATGCTGGCAGACCTGGATCCGTACTCGTCTTACATCGATTCATCGGGTCTGGCTGAATTCACTCAGCAGGTGGAGCAGGAGTTTGGCGGGATCGGTATTCAGGTTTCCCTCGATCCCAAAACGCGGCAGCTCGTCGTCATGACACCGCTGCCTGGGACACCGGCCTATAAAGCTGGAATTCGTGCCGGAGATCGAATTCTTTCCATCGCGGGAAAACCGACTGCCGAGTTCGCCGATGGTAAAGAACTCGAATCAGCCGTCGTGCTGATGAAAGGTAAACCCGGCGAGATCGTGAAGCTGAGTGTGCTCCACGAGACCGAATCGACACCGGTGGAACTGGACGTCGAACGGGCCATTATTCGTACTCCTTCCGTGCTGGGTGATAAGTACAACGAGGATGGAAGCTGGTCGTTCTACCTCGATGGGCTCGACAAAGTGGCTTATGTCCGGCTCTCTCAGTTTGGCAGGAACAGTGCTGATGAAATCAAATCAACTCTGAAGGAGTTGGATCAGCAGGGGATGAAGGGTTTGATTCTCGATCTGCGATACAACCCGGGCGGGCTGTTGACGGCCGCCACTGAAATTGCCGACATGTTTCTTGATAGCGGTGTGATTGTGAGCACTCGTGGTCGCAATACCGAGGAACAGGTTTTCAAGGCGAAGAAGTCGGGGACGTTTCGCGATTTTCCAGTTGTTGTGCTGGTGAACCGCTTCAGTGCTTCCGCCAGTGAGATTTTAAGTGCCGCACTGCAGGATCATGATCGAGCGATCATTGTGGGTGAGAGATCGTGGGGGAAAGGGAGCGTACAGAATGTCATCAATGTCGATGGTGGCAAGAGCGCACTCAAGCTGACCACAGCCAGCTATCATCGCCCCAGTGGTAAGAACATTCATCGCTTTCCCAATTCGAAGGAAACCGATGAATGGGGTGTCAAACCCACCGAGGGTTATGAAGTGAAAATGACACCTGAGCAGATGCAGAAATATCTGGAATACCGTCGGCAGCGCGATGTGCTGCGGAAAGAAGCCGGAGCTTCGACGTTTGATGATCCTCAGTTGGCAAAGGCTGTGGAGTATCTGAAGTCCAAAATCTCGCCGGCTGCAGAAGCCAAGCCAGAGGATGGGAAGGAAAAGGCCAAGGCTGAAACATCCCCTGCTGGGACTGCTCCTCAAGGTGATTCTGCTTCCAAAGAAGATTCTGCCAGGTAGAGACGGCAGATTTTCCTGATCCGAACTTTTGAGAGAATCTGGAATCCACTTGCTTCAATCTGATGTTGTTATGCCAGATTCTGCGGAATCTCTGGTTGCAGAATCGTCTGAAAGTGGCTTTCTGCTGGCGATCGAATCTTCCTGTGATGAAACGGCTGCAGCAGTGATTGATCGCCAGCGGCGGGTGCTCTCGAATGTGGTGGCGAGCCAGTTTGAACTGCATACTCGCTTTGGTGGCGTGGTTCCCGAAATGGCGTCGCGGGCTCATGTTCAGAACATTCTGCCAGTGATCGATGAAGCACTCCGGCAGGCGGAGATTCGTCTTGAAGATTTGACAGCGATTGCAGTCGCGACAACACCGGGGCTGGTCGGTTCGTTACTCATTGGATTGACGGCTGCAAAAACCCTGGCATGGAGCCTGGGAGTGCCGCTGGTCGCGATTGATCACCTGCAGGCGCACATTTATGCCTGCCAGTTGGCATTATGGTCGCAATTGGGTAACGCCGCTGGGCAAGCAACCCTGGAGGAGTCGATCTATCCCTGTGTGGGGATGGTCGTGAGTGGCGGACACTCGAACCTCTATGCGTGTGCTTCGCCGGTCGATTTTGAGCTCTTAGGGGCTACGACAGATGATGCTGCAGGTGAGGCCTTCGATAAAGTCGCCAAGGTCCTCGATTTAGGATTTCCAGGTGGCCCGGCCATCGAGAGGTGTGCCAAAGCCGGCCGGGCGGATGCTTTTGCCTTTCCCCGGACTTTCATTCACGAAGATCGACTCGATTTCAGCTTTAGTGGTTTGAAGACTGCCGTGCTTTATGCGGCTCATGGAATTCAAGGAGCTAAAGTTCAGCCCCCACCATTGGATGATGCCCGTCGAGCCGATCTGGCAGCGAGTTTTCAGGCGGCTGTGGTCGATGTGCTGGTTGCAAAAGCGGTTCAGGCCTTGAAAAAGACGAAATATTCCTCGCTCTGTGTGGGTGGTGGTGTGGCAGCCAATCAGGCTTTTCGGGAAAAGCTGGAGCAAGTGGCGAAAAAGCAAGGTTTCCGACTTCACGTCGCTCCGCGGGAATTGTGTACCGATAATGCAGCGATGGGAGGCCTGGGTTGGGAACTGGTCGAAAAAGGTCGATTGGCGCCGCTCGATCTGGATGTTTCCCCAGGGCTGATTCGCACGGCAGTCCCGCGGAAATCGTGATGAGGCTCGTCTGAGATGAGACTAAGGATACGCGTCAGGATGACACTGCGGATGCCCGAACTGTTTAATTGCGGGCCAGTTGTCGAATGATGTAGAGGAACCCCAAGGTGAGAGCACCATTGGGGAGCCAGACCGCCCATGAGGGATCGACCTTGCCGACTTTGCTCAGATTCTGAGCCATCATGGAGAGTGGGTAATAGACCACCAGGATCGGAACAAAACAGAAGAGAAAACTGGTTAGAAACTGGTTCTTGGCCATGTAGACGGCAAATGGTGCACCAACCAGCACGAAGAAGAAACAGCCAAAAGCCATGGAAATGCGGTTGTGAAGTTCGGTTGTGAGTTTCATGCTGCGGTTGCGTTCTTCGTCAACCTGATAGCGACTGACAGCGAACTCTTTTTCCCCAAAGCGATCAAAATCGCCGGATGCCAGAATAAGAGCGGCCTCAATAGCCAGTTGGCGGGTGGCTGTGGCATCGCCTGTCGCCATCGCTCGCGTTTCTGCCAGAATTTCCCGGGATGTCATATCTCGGGATTTGGCCTTCTGACTGCGGTTGGGCAGGGGGAATTCGCGAGCATCATAGCGGAAGCGAACACGCGTATTGGCATCATCCGGAAGGCTGATGTAGCCATCTTTGAATTCCATGACGACGACATCACGGTCGAGATCAAAGCGGAGCCTGGCCTCTTTGGCCTGCACAGTGACCGGTTTATTGCCACGCATGTATCGGAACGTGGGCATGTAAAGCGTGCGGTCGCGGACATCCATGACGGTGATCGAGAGCCCTTGATCGCGTAGATTCAACTGGTTCTGGGCCTTGAGGACATCGAAAAAAATGTCTTCGACAGCCATTGCGATGGTTCGCTGGATACGCTTCATCGACCACGGAATCATCTGGTCAGTGATGACGAGCGTGAAGATGCTGAGAACCACACCCAGCAGAAAAGCCGGCCAGAGGACGGAGATGATATGAATGCCGGCCGCTTTCGCAGCGATGATTTCCTGATCACCCGATAGTCGGCCGTAAACGACGCAAACCGTCAGAAGCAGTGCCGTTGGAATCGTGAAGGGAAGCAGTGTGGGAATGATAAAGGGGAGGATCTGCAGGATCTGCATCGGTCCCAGGCCATGTTCCTTGGCCTCAACATAAACCCCGGCAAAGACGAGCAAAAGCGTAAAGCCCGCAGCACTGACGGCGAACACCTTCAGTAAATCGACCAGGATGTATCGCTGCAGCAGCGGCATCACGGTCGCTGTACTCCTCTGGTGAAAAGGCCATGCGGATGTCCTGAGGCATCCGGGGAATGAACTTAAGCAGGGTTTTCGAGAAAACCATGGAAATGGTCAAGGACGATTTTTCGCTTCCCCGAGTCCAGTGGAGGCGTCAAGCCGAGCGGATACACCGGGATTAACGCGCGAGTTCACCTGATCCTTGAGGAATGAAGTTTTTGTATTGCAGTCGCTGGAGTGCGGAAGTCGATGGAAAACAGACATCGAAGTCAGTCATTTCGCTGGTAAGCGGCAAATGCAGGATCAGCTCCCATGAGCCGGTCAGATTTGTGCAACACCAGACATTTGCACCCTCGTGGCGAGGAAGATCATGGAAATTCTCAGGCACTTGATCGGTGATGACGCCACGGCTTTATTGCTGTGTGCTTCCGGGCTGGGCGCCGGGCTGGTATTGCTCAAGCTGGCTGGCTGGTTCCGTGCTGCTGAAGGACTGGATGCTCGTTCAGATGATGTCTGGCAATTGCCGGCGGATTTGCTTCCCAAGGTACCGAGTGAAGCAGTCCAGGTTCAAAATCATGGCTGGCAGGAAAAGGCCGCCTGACACAGGCTTCCACGCCGCTTCCTTTCGAGCCACCCAGCCGAAACTGTGTTGGAAACCAGGAATTGTTTGATGCAACCTGTTCGCTCTGAATATGCCTCTGATCCCGACTATGAAGAATTAATCGCTGATTTTGTGGCAGTGATGCCGGAGCGGATTTCGGAACTGGAACTGGTGCTGGGGCAAAAAGCCCACGATGAACTGAAGCGGAAGGCGCACCAGCTCAAAGGGGCTGGAGGTGGTTATGGATTCCCGGAGTTGAGCCTGCTGGCTGCTCAGGTGGAATCGGCCTGCCGGGAAAATCGGATGGATGACATTCTGGAACTGACAGCCGAATTGATTTCCTACTTGCGGCGAATTTCAGTCTAACTTGAGGCTGGTCTTAACTTGTTTGTGGGTTATGGCTTACAATCTCTTTGAGCATGCGGATTCCCAGGTGGACTGCCTTGTTTTTCAGATTCCTCTTCATCGCGATGCCAGCGCGATCTCTCGTCTCAATCACTCCTGATGACGCGCATTTTCCCGGGATACCTTCCGGCGAAGTGATTCCTGAATCCGCGTCCTGAGGAAACAGGGACTTTTCCCCGGGGGATGCAGCAATTATGCTGTCAGGTAAGCCGTCTCGTCTGACCTAATACACAAGATGACTCCCGGTCGGCACGAACGGCAAATTGAGTGCTGACCGACGAGTTCACTCCGCGAATGTGGAAAGTGCTCCTTAACAATCACACTTCCATGTGATTGGGCCGTATATTGCTGATTCGATATGCCCGTGGGATTTGAATTGAGGAAATGTTGATGCCGCCATCATTGAAGTTCGCTGGTGCTGTAAGCTGCCTGATTCTGGCTTTTGGTGCAGGGGTTAGCTGGCAGAAGGCCATGGTGCCACAAATCGCGGCTCAGGATGAGCAGTTTCAGGCTCCTTCAGAGGACACAGTCAAGAAGATTGTTGTCGCTTATGATTCATTGCGGGCCGCAATGGAAGGGCTCAAGCAGGAGCAACGATATGTTCCTGCGACAAAATCATTGAATCCCTATGGTGTGATTGTCGGCGGGCTGGATGTGGTTTCCGATCTGGAATCAGGACGAGGCGTCGATCCTTACACGTTTGCAGCTCTGTATTCAGGCGATGCGACAGACGAAATTGCGACTCATCTGACCAAGGATGAGGAAGGTCGTTTGATGTACAAAAACCGCGTTATCCGCATGTATCCGATTTCCCGCTTCAAAAAGCTCGAAGGACAGCGGATCAGCCTCACCAGCGGAAAGGCTGCGGCGACAGAAGCAGCTCCGGAGAATTAAGCGTCGATCGCGGATGGAATGGTCATCTCTTTCCGACCAGGTCAATGTTGCGCTGTTCACATGCAAACTGAGACCAGCCACGACATTTCCGTCGGTAGGGCGGGATCGTTTGCTGAAAGCTCAATACAGGTTGGGTTGCGATCTCTTGGGATGGCGAATTTAAGGAGCATCACCGATGCCTCAACCACCCAGTGTCTCAACGTACACCCTGGTATGCGTGCTGACATTCTTGACGTTGTTTGAACTTCAAATCGTTCTGACTGTGCTGCGTTTCAGCGGTGTTGATCCTGGCGGAAATCGACCATGGGTGCGGGCCGGTTTAATGGTAGTGCCGCTCGCCATGATGGTTTTCTATATTTTCTGGGGCAGAACTGAGTTTGAAAAGGTGCGGCATCTGCGCGGCCGATTTCAACTCACGACGATGCAGAGCTTGCTCGTGGTCGTCTGGATTCTAGGGGCGGTCGTTCTAGGAATGCAGGCGATTGGATAGGAATCAGGTTTTAATCGAACATTCGCTTTTTTGCGGGTATATTCTCATAGAGGCCGCAGTTTTGCGGCCTTGAAAATCTTGTTCGGGTTATGCGGGTTGCAAGACTCATTCGCCTGTGAAGAACAGAAATCACGGTCATTGAGCGACTTCGCCGATCTTCCCGACGACCACCGATGAGACGGATTGCGCCGGGTAAGTGTGGTTTTTGCCAATTTGCACCCGAGAAGCGAGAAGATTTTTCTTCAAAGGTGTTGGTTCATGGCGGTAAACTTTGCGGATCAGGAAATCTGTCTGCTGTTGAAATGTTGATTCAGCAGCCCCATCTCGAAGATTCGGCCAGAAGTTCTGGAAAGCTCAAACATGCATTTCCTCTCTCAGCGTCAGTGGTCACGACTGGTGCTCTGCACACTCCTCAGCGGTTCGGTAGCCATTCCTCTCTCATGGGCGCCTCTTTCATGGGCGGATGAGAAAGCCACCAATCCTGCCGGAACTGCCAATGCCCGCATTTCCCGGCCAGTCGCCACGACTGCTGGCGACCAGCAGGGAGTTCGCGCACAGGTCTTTCAGCAGGCAGATGCTGATGGGACGACTTACTCGGCAATTGCCTTGCGAGGGAAAAATCTTGCTCCGGTAGCGGGCCCGCAAGAACTGATTGTTCTGGTCGATACTTCCGCCAGCCAGGTGGGTGCCTATCGTCAGGGTAGCCTCGAACTGGTGAGCGAATTGCTCAAATCGCTTCCTCAAGAAGTCACAGTCAGGGTGGCTGCCGTCGATGTGGGTGTTGAATCCCTCATGGGGGAATTCGCATCCTCGACGACACCGGCTGCCGTTTCGGCTGTTCAACAGTTGAAGATGCGAACACCTCTGGGAGCCACCAATCTTCCAGCGGCTCTGGATGAGGTTTCAGGCTGGTTTACCCACAAAGGGCCTCGACATATTCTTTACATTGGTGATGGCCATAGCACTGCCGAGTATGTTTCGATCGAACGATTTCAAACCACTCTGAGTCAATTGGAAAAACAGCAGGTCGCTGTTCACAGCTATGTCCTCGGGCCTAAATTTAACGGCAAATTGATTGGTTCACTCGCTCAGCAGACGGGTGGAGCCTTGTGGTGCCTGCCTTCAGCCACACCGGCGGCTGATGCCCCACAAGTCGCTGCCTCAGTTACCGCACCCATCCTGCGAGTGGAAGAGTTTCAGGTTGAAGGTGATGCCGCTTTTGAACTCATTCCTGCCCGTGGCCTGCCACTCAGGTCCGATCGCGAGACTGTTTATCTGGGCCGTGGAACAATTCATGGCGAAGAGCTGACAATCCGTGGTGAAGTCGCCGGTCGGGCTGTCATCGAGAAATACAACCTCTCTCCATCCTCAGCTCATGCGGCATTCCTGCCCGCCTTTGTGCGACAGGTGATTTCGGAAAAAGGTATCACCAATTCATTAGCAGGCCTGGAAGCTTTGGGCCTGGCCAGCAGTGAATTTGAAGAAGGGAGTCGATTACTTGCAGCCCGGGCTGAAAAGGCCTCACGCGAAGGTGATCGTCAGGTGCTCGCACAACTGGCTGCCCAGGCCGAAGTCCTTTCCGTTCAAAGTGCTGCCATCGAACGACTGGTGGCGGCTCCTCAGGAAGCACCCGCAGCCAGTGCACCGATGGTCGAACGAACTGTTCCAGGCCAGGGGCCATCACTGCTCGATGAGCGGGAACAACTGATTCGAGTTCAAGCCGAGAAGTTACGGCAGCAGGTCAGTTCGACAGTGCAGTTTGCCCGTTCAGCCGTTGATTCTGGCGCGGCACTCGATGAACTCAAACGATCACTCACCGCTGTTCGGTCTGCCATTGATATCAACACTGACGAGCGCGTGCGTCTCGAGCGAGTTCTTGGCTCGGAAATTCTCGCCACGACAAATCGCATTGAAAAAGAGAATCTGGATCGCGTTCGCAATCTGGAACGATCGGCCCAGCTTGAGGCTCAGCAGCGTCTTGTTGAACAATCGGTTCTGGATGATGAACGCCTCGCGAATCTGATTGACCGCATTCGTGCTCTGATGAACGCGGGATGGCATGGTGATGATGCCGCGTTCTCGGAAGCTGAGGCTGTTGCCCGAGTCGCGGTGGATCTGGAACCCAATAGTGGTGCTGCGGCAGCGGCTTTGTTCAATGCTGAAGCCGCCACACAGCTACGACGGGTTTTCCGTCTGAAGTCTCGTCGTGCGGATATGTTCCTGGAAACACTCTACCAGGTGGAACTCTCGCATGTGCCATTCCCGGATGAGCCTCCGATTGTCTTCCCGCCTGCCGAAGTCTGGAAGGCGTTGAGCGAACGACGCAAGCGTTACCAGTCGGTTGACCTGAGGCAGAACAGCCCCAATGAGCAGAAGATTCTGTCAGCGTTGGATCAGCCCACTGAAGTGGAATTCATCGATACCTCTCTGAAGGACGCTCTGGACTTCATCGAAGATCTCCATAAGATCGAGATCTGGATCAATGAAGCCAAGATCATGGAAGAGGGGATCGCGATTGATCAACCCGTGAATCTGCAGCTTTCAGGTGTCAGTTTGCGGAGTGCACTGAGGCTGATGCTGGAGCCTCTGCAGCTCACTTATGTGATTCGTAACGAAGTGATGGAGATCACTACGCTCACCGATGCCGAGACCGCACTTTCCACCCGAGTTTATCCTGTCGCTGACCTGGTGATCCCGATTCAATCGTTCTTTGGTGCCGGTGGTTTGGGTGGTGGTAACAATGGTCAGCAGAACGGTGGCCAGCAGAACGGCTTGGGTGGACAAGGTGGTCAGGGTGGACAGCAAGGCTTTGGTGGCGGTGGCGGAGGAAACTTCTTCAGTCTGCCTGCTGAGCAACTAAAAAAAAACCAGACCCGATAAACTCGACTCAGAGTTCTAAGTGCCTTAATGAAACTGCGGAGTTTGGGCAGGAGGTTTTGCCACCTGCCCCACTTCGCAGTTCTGTTTTTTCAAAGAGAACCTTCTGCCAGAAAAAAGACTCCGCACCGGCGGACATCACTTCCAAAACGGTGAATTTCAAATCACCAGAAGAATGGGATCGGTTTCTGGTAGAGAAATCACCCAAGCCAGATGTTGTCCGAGAGCTGATTACCGGATTTTCTTCATCAGGTCAGCATGCAGCAGCCATAGGTCTCATTGAGGCCTCAATCCGGGCTGGTCAGGTTCAGCCCTGGATGCACGAGGTGCTGGCGTTATCGATGGAGCTTGATAAACGCCCCAAAGCACAGATCGAGCGTGTCATGCTCTCGGGTGTCGATGTGGGTGCAAATGATCCCGCCTCATTGGCTTTTCTCGCCACCTACTTTTCTCGATTGGGGCGGCCCGAACGTGCACTGTCGTTACTAGACCAGGCGGTTCGGCAAGATCCAACGCGCGTAGAGTTGTATTTACTGGCCACGAAAATCGCGATGACGAATAAAGCGTGGGATACCATTTTGTGGAGTGCTCCCGGGTTGGCACAGCATGCCTGGGGTGCTGATCGGGAAGAGATGCTCAAGTTGGCAGAAGCGGCCACAATCGAAGCGACCACGGCTTTCCGCCAGAAGGGCGAGACGGCAACAGCAGAAATGTTGACTAAACAATTTGAGCAATCCAAAGCCTGCGATCTCAGTGTCAAAGTCGAGTGGAACGGTGCGGGTGATGTCGATCTGCTGGTAGATGAGCCCGGCGGGTCGACTTGTTCGCATGAAACTCCGCGAACTTCCTCAGGTGGATTACTTTCTCGTGACGGCTTTGGGCCACGGCAGGAAAACTGCCAGGAAGAATATGTCTGCCCGTTCGCTTTCGATGGTGAGTATCGAATTCGGATTCGTCATGTGCAGGGCGATATTGTGGGTAAGCGGGTGGCTGTCACGATCACTCGCCGCAAAGGTCAGACGGACGCTGATGAAACGACCCGGATGATCATCCTGGGAAAGGATGATCAGGAGTTACGAGTTCTCATGCGAGGTGGACGTCGTCAAGCGGCTGCACCAGTTCCTGATGCTTCATCACGGAAAGCGACCAAGCCAACAACATCCGGGAACGTCGTCCTTTCAGAGCTGAGAGGGCATATGCCGGATGCTCGAAACTGGCCACCACTGGCTCAGGTGGGGCCAAATGCTGGAGGAGGTGGTGGTGTGGGTGTCGGGGTGGCGCTGCAGGCACCTCAGGTCACGTCGATTGCCGAGGGTGTTTCCATGGCGGCGCTGGCGGTGGTTTCGGGAGATCGCCGATACGTCAGGCTGACATTGCAGCCTAACTTTACGGCAATTCGAGATGTGCTCCAGTTCAGCACAGCCTCTGGCCCGATTGGTCGATGACCGTCACTTGCTGAGGGCGATCTGTATGCCATGCTTGCGGCTGCTGGAAAGCATGTTTCCGTGAGCCGCTCTAGAATTGCTTCAGGAACCGCAGGTCGTTTTCATAGAAAAGTCGAATATCGTCGATGCCGTGGCGCAGCATGCAGAAGCGGGCAATCCCTAATCCAAACGCAAAGCCAGTGATCGTTTCGGGATCGTAACCGACATTTTCGAGAACCTGTGGATCGACCATCCCTGCTCCACCGAGTTCCAGCCAGCCGTCTCGCCAGCGGACATCGACTTCGACAGATGGTTCTGTGAACGGGAAGAATGAGGGGCGGAAGCGGATCTCGACATCTTCACCCAGATAAGCGGCCGCGAACATCTTGAGCACACTCTTGAGAGTGGCCATCGTGACCCCTTCGCCGACCATCAGTCCTTCCATCTGATGGAACATCTGGTGGTGAGTGCGATCGATTTCATCCGGACGATAAACGCGGCCCACAGAGACAATTCTGACGGGAGGCTTCGTTCGTTCCATCACTCGAATCTGGACAGTTGAGGTCTGGCTTCGCAGAAGAATTGGTTGGCCGTTCGCTGTTTTCGCAGCCGCCAGGTAGAAATTGTCGAGTGGATCCCGTGCAGGGTGATCCTTAGGGATATTGAGCGCATCGAAATTGTGATATTCGTCTTCCAGCTCAGGGCCATCATCGACAGTGAATCCGAAGCGACCGATGATCTCTTTGAATTCTTCAATCGTCTGAGTAATAGGATGTTCCCGTCCTAACCTCGGAAGATTTCCCGGCAACGTGACATCAAAGTCTCGAGGCTGGCTCTCCGGACGAGAAAGCACTTCCACCCGGGCATCAAACAATTGAGTGACCCGCAGTTTCATATCATTAAAGGCCTGACCAATGGCCGGTCTTTCTGCGGGAGTCGCTTTTCCCAGTTCACTTTGCAGGTCCTTCAATCGCCCTTTGCTTTTCCCGAGAAAGAGGATGCGTACCTGCTCAAGATCAGCCACATTTCGTGCCGCTTCAATCGCTGCGGTTGCCTCTTGTTCAAAGACCTGAAAGGCCTCGTAGGCTGTACTCATTCGATTCTCATCCGGTGATTTTGGGTAAGTGGTGGAGACCCGTTTTGTGGCAAGTGTCGCTTTATCGGTGAGTCAATTGTCCTGAAAATTCAGCGTACAGAGGAGCTTCATACAAAAGAAAAGGGGGCTGTGGATACTCCACGCCCCCAGAGAGACTCTTCAAACATTTGAAGACTGGGCGATCTCCCATCGCCAGAACCATATCCTTAACTTCCTGAATTGCCTGAAAGGCAGCATTCAGGAAACAATTAATTAGACAGCAGCGAGCTTGCGACCAAAATTGACATTGTTCTTTTGCAGTGCAGCCTTCACGAGGTTGGCCACTTCGTCGAACACGGCTGGGTGATGAATCGCCAGCTCACTGAGAGACTTGCGATTGAGCTTGATCCCTGCAAGATCCATCCCGTTGATGAATCGGCTGTAAGACAGGCCACGCATTTGAGCAGCGGCTGTAATACGAGTGATCCACAACGAGCGGAAGTCACGCTTGCGGGCGCGACGGTCACGGAAAGCAAAGCAGCGGTTACGAACCACTGTTTCTTTCACCAGACGAATCTGCTTACTACGACCACCAACCTGCCCGCGAGCTTCGCGGAAAAGCCGTTTGTGAGATTTATGGCGGGCAACTGCAAAACTGATACGCATAATAACCTGTCGTAAACTTCAAAGGGCGGTATTCGTGTGATCGTTGATCAGCAAAGAACAAACGATATGAACGCGTTCCCAGCCACAGTGGTCATTAAAAAATAGGCCTGTCGATTAGAGAATTGGCCGGAGACCTTCAATAATATTCTTGGCATTCGGACCTGTCACCACGTTATCAAGACGGAGGTGACGCTTGCGATTGCCACTCTTGTGAGACAAAAGGTGCCCGCGGTATGCACTCCGGTGCTTGGCCTTGCCACTTGCTGTGACTTTGAACCGCTTGAGCATTCCCTTGTGGGTCTTTTGCTTAGTCATAACTCTTCTCAACTTTGTCTGCCAACATGTCGGCAGACTGTCTGTCGTGAAATGCAGTGAAAGTGCTGCGGCTCAACAAAGTCTTTCATCAAAGGATCTGTTCCTCTGATCAAAAGCCATCAATTCAGGAACGGGGAGTATAGTTCAGTGGCCCGGTAAATTTCCAGCGATCGCGCTCAATCACTCAAGAACGCAGCATGATGAATGAGCCAATGGATGGAAAGCAGGCCAAGTGAGCCGGTGATCTCTCAGAA
>JAIXUU010000392.1:2500-13669 GCA_027483405.1 Planctomyces sp.
GCGTTATGGAAGCTGGGCGAAGCTTGCGCGTGAGGGGAAAATTTCATCGTTTCAGTTTCTTGCCACGGACAATCCGGCTGATGCCGACTCAGACATTTTTATTAAGCCACTACTCAATGCGACTGGGGTCTGGTTCTCAGGGGGTTCGCAGCTTCGTCTCAACTATCGTTTTGTCGGGGAGTTTCCACAGACCACCAAGTTCCAGGATGCGCTCTTAGAAGTCGTCAAGCGTGGTGGTGTGGTTGGTGGAACATCGGCCGGTACGGCGGCGATCCCTGAGATCATGACGCTCTGGTCTGAGAGAGAGAATCCTGATTCACCAGAGACTGCCGTCGCTGCCCACGGTTTTGGCCTGCTTCGCAATGCGATTGTCGAGCAGCACTTTCAAGCTCGCGGTGGCCGGCTGGAGAGGTTCTGTAAACTGCTGCGAGATTCCCCAAGGCTTGATGAATTGACAGGTCGCCCGGGCTCTGGGCGATTAATGGTCGGTCTGGCAATTGAAGAGTCGGCGGCACTGGTCATTCGTCGGAATCATCTGGAGGTGATAGGGGATGCCCGGGCTCATATCTTCTTAAAATCGTCGGGAAGCAAGTCGCTCACCTGGCATGAGCTGGATCCACGAGAAACGGTTCAATTGCGAAAACTGCCAGGTGCTCCGACAGCCTTGCTACGAGAGGAAACAGCTCTCGTTCGTTAAGCGTTGGCTTGTTCAGAGTCGCTGCTATTTCTGTATACCGGTGAGGGAGATCACTAGTAACCAGAAATTGACAGGTATTGTGGGATGTCGAGAATCAAGCTTATCTCCGGAAGAGGCGGACGCTGCGATTTGCCCGTTTAAAAGGCCTTTTCAATCTCGAAGTTGCGGCCCACATCACATTACCTTGCCTGCTTGATTATCGACCTGTCCCCTGCCGGCTGAGAAATTTCTTGCGATAGGCCTCTGGAGTCAGACCCGTTGATTCGCGGAAGCGTTTCGTAAAGTGGCTTTGGTCGGTAAAGCCTGTATCAACAGCGATATCAGCTAATGATCGAGAGGTGAAGGTCAGGAGTTGGCGTGCGGTCTGTATCCGCACCTGTCGAAGATACTGTGTTGGAGTCATTCGCAACAGCTCTTGAAAACGTCGATTGAAATGCGTGCTGGACAAGCCTGCGAGTTTGGCCATATCCGCCATCACGATTGTCTCTGCATAATGCTCTTCGACGTAATTAATCACCGGAAGCAGCTCTTGAAAATGATGCGTCTTCTGCTCGGGTTCTGCGACCTCGTACATCGCTCCCGCCAGCCCGATGACTTCTCCTGACAAATCGAACAAAGGGGTTTTCGTGGAAACGTACCAGCGAATCGAAACACGCCTGTGAATGACTTGCCAGAGTTGGCCACCCAACGGTTTACGACTCTCCATGACGCGCTGGTCTTCAGCAATGTAGGCTTCAGCCATGACCGGTGGATGAAAGTCGAAGTCGGATCGACCAATCGCCTCAGACTCGTGAGAGAGTCCATGTTTCTCCAAGAAGAGATGATTGACTTTGACAAACCGGCTGTTTCGATCTTTGGCGTAGAAGTAGGTCTGTGGCATCGAGTCGAACAGGCTCATGAGCGACTCGGCCAAAGGCTGGCAACCGAAAAATGCTTTTTGGAATTGGCCGGGATCGTGGTCCATGGTCAAAACGTACCACGGCCTGAAGCGGAAATACAAGACTTTCCGCTGCTGAGTGCTAGGCTTGCAGATGATTGAATGTTGTTTCTTCATGATGTACCCGGTGAGTCTCCCATGAAAACCATGTCTGTCTGGCTCCTGGTTGTCGCGATGAGTCCGAGTCTTTTGGCTGAGGAACTTTCGTTCAATCGTGACATTCGCCCGATCCTTTCCGAGAATTGCTTCCAGTGTCATGGGCAGGATCCGCAGCATCGAGAAGCTGATTTGCGTCTGGATGTGCGTGAAGAGGCGATTAAAGACTTGGGGGGCTACCGGGCGATTGTGCCGGGAAAGCCTGATGCCAGTGAGCTGGTGGCTCGGCTGGTCGCGCATGATCCCGACAAGAAAATGCCTCCGCCGGCATCGAATCGTCTTGTGACTAAAGAGCAGTTAGAAACCATCAGGCGTTGGATTGAAGAGGGGGCCAGTTACCAGATCCACTGGGCTTACCTGCCACCGCAGAAAACGAAGCTGCCTGAGGTGCAAAATCCATCCTGGCCTCGCCAGCCATTTGATCGGTTTGTTTTGTCGGGTCTGGAAAAACAGGGGATCGTTCCGTCTGCTAAATCGTCACCCGAAGTTTGGCTGAGGCGGGTGAGCTTTGACTTGATTGGCTTGCCCCCCACTCCAGAGGAGATCCGCACATTTGTAAATGATGTGGCTCAGCGACAAGAAGCGGCTTACGAGCAGGCCGTTGATCGTCTGCTGGAATCGCCTCATTTCGGGGAACGCATGGCCATGGAGTGGATGGATATCGCACGCTACGCCGATTCCCACGGTTTCAATAACGACGGCCTGCGCATTATGTGGCGATGGCGAGATTGGGTCATCGACGCCTTCAATGACAATATGCCTTATGACCGGTTTGTACTCGAACAATTGGCCGGCGATCTGCTCCCTTCGCCCACAATTGAGCAACAGATTGCCACGGGTTTCTCAAGAAACCATGTGATCAACAGTGAAGGGGGCATCATCGACGAAGAGTATCGTGTGGAATATGTCGCTGATCGAGTGCGTACTATGAGTACTGCCTGGCTGGGTTTAACGACCGAGTGTGCCCGTTGTCATGATCATAAGTTCGATCCGATCTCTCAACGGGATTACTATCGTTTGTTCGCCTTCTTTAATAATGTCGCAGAGCATGGCGAGGACGGGCGAACTGCTAATGCTGTGCCGATGATTCCTGCTCCCACTCGCGAGCAGCAAAGAGTACTGGCAGATCAGAGAGATCGATTGCGATTGCTGGATGCTGAGATTGCCGATTTGCAGAAGTCGCCGGAAATCTTGATGGACTCAAGTGATCTCGTCGAGTCAATGGTGACTACTCAAGAAACCAATGATGATTGGCAATGGTTGCTGGAACCTGACGAGTCGAGAGATCGTCAGTTGGGAAATGGAATTTCTTTCAACGCCAGTCAGCCGCTGATTCAAATTGCGGCAAAAAACCTCCCCTTCAGCAAACATAAGCAGACCATTCTTTCGCTGTGGATTAAGCCGAATTCAGATAATCCGGACGAGGTGGCCATCCTTTCCTCGATCGATTACGGCGGCTCCCCCGCTGATACTCAATATGGAAAAGGACGTGAACTGCGATTGGTGGATGGAGAGTTGGAATGGCGTGAGAGCAGTCGCCTGCCAGTCTACTCGCGAATTGTCATTACGGAAGGAGCGTCAGTCAGGCCCGAACAGTGGAGCCAGATTGTTGTCATCGTGGGGGGAGACAACAATGCTGCCGCAGTTCGGTTTTTTGTCAATGGGCAGGAAATCGCGACGCACAGTTTGTATGACGGTCTGATCAACGAAGCTCCCGATAAAGATGTCTTGATCGGCAGAGACAATGCCAAAGACAGTGCTCGATTTCTAGGTCAGATCGATGAGTTGCACTGGAGCCAGCACTTGCCGACGAACGAAGAGATTCGCGACGAGTTTCTCAAAGTAGCGATCCCCTATGCCCGATCTCATCTGAAGTGCGAAACCTCTCAGTCGTGGTTAATGACGGCAAGATCATTAGGCAACGTCAAGTTAAGAACGCTGATTGATCAGCGTGCAGCGCTGTGGGAGGAGCATCTCGCATTACGCAGGGAGTTGCCGACTACAATGGTCATGAAAGAACTCGGCGAAGCCCAGGAGATGCATGCTCCCCTCGATCAATATAGCGATCGATTCCGCAAAAAATATCTTTCTCAGGGACGGCGTAAGACCTATGTGCTCACCCGGGGCAATTATGACGCACCTGGGGAAGAAGTTGACCCGGGGGCACTGGAGACTTTACTGGCTCCCTGGCCAATCGATGCACCGCGAAATCGTCTTGGTCTGGCACGCTGGTTGACCCAGCCGCAACACCCTTTAACTTCCCGAGTCGTTGTGAATCGTTTCTGGGCTCAATTGTTTGGAGTTGGTCTGGTCAAAACGGTCGAAGATTTCGGATCACAGAGTGAGTGGCCCAGTCATCCTGAACTTCTGGATTGGTTGGCCCGTGACTTTGTCGATTCCGGTTGGAATGTCAAAGCGCTCATGAAATCTTTGGTACTTTCAGCCGCTTATCGCCAGAGCAGCGAAACGACACCAGCCGCTGTGGCGAGAGATCCTGAGAATCGGCGAATTGGACGTGGGCCACGAATTCGACTACCCGCTGAGTTGATCAGAGATCAAGCGTTAGCCATTTCCGGGTTACTCAAACCTCAGATCGGCGGTCCCAGTGTGTATCCTTATCAGCCAGATAAACTCTATGACGGAATCGTCGTTGGTACTGAATATCCGGGCTCAAGGTGGCAACTGAGTCAAGGAGACAATCTCTATCGGCGAAGCTTATATACGTTCTGGAAACGAACTGTCACCCATCCGACCATGCTGACGTTTGATGCACCAGATCGTGAAGTCTGTACAGCCCGTCGCTCGCGAACGAATACTCCCCTGCAAGCTCTCTTGCTGTGGAATGAAACCGGCTATCTGGAGGCCTCCCGGCAGCTCGGTACCCGCATGATCAAGGAAGGTGGTCGCGAAGATTCCTCTCGAGTCTCCTTCGCTTTTCAACTGGCGACTGGTCGTTTGCCCGTCGCGGCTGAGTCAGAGATTCTGGTCAAGACGCTGAAGCGGTTGCGTAATGATTTTGAAAGTCGTCCGGCAGATGCAGCAGCGTTCATTCAAATGGGTGCCTCGCCGGTCGATCAATCCATCACACCGGCGGATTTAGCGGCAGCTATGGCCGTCGCCAACATGATCTTAAATCTCGATGAAACCATTACCAAGAATTGAGTGACCATGCACAGAATACCTGGCTATGAGCATATTTCGCGTGGTGATTTTCTATCGAAGCTGGGCCTGGGGATTGGTGCTGCGGGGCTGATGCACCTGTTGGGCGAGCCCGAGGTGCAAGGCTCGGCAGCCGATCGATCCACAAAGCCTGGGCTGCCTGGCTTACCTCATTTTGCACCGACAGCAAAACGAGTGATCTGTTTATTTCAATCGGGTGGCCCGTCTCATCTGGATCTCTTTGATGATAAGCCGGTTCTGCGCGAGCGATTTAACGAAGATCTCCCGGATTCGATTCGGAAGGGGCAACGCATCACAGGGATGGTGGCCTCGCAAGCCAGGCTCGCCTGCCAGCCCAGTAAGTGGAACTTTTCTCCCTGTGGCCAGAGCGGCACAAAACTGAGTGAGTTGCTGACTCATACCGGAACGATCGCTGATGACATCTGTTTGATTCGCTCAGTCCACACCGAAGCCATTAACCACGACCCTGCCATTACTTTCTTTCAGACGGGCAGCCAGTTGCCAGGGCGTCCGAGTATGGGGGCGTGGACGGACTATGGTTTAGGTTGTGCCAACGAGAATTTGCCATCTTTTGTGGTGCTGATTTCCGTCAACAAGGAGCGGCCCGGGCAGGGGTTGCTGGCCAGATTGTGGGGCAGCGGATTCTTGCCGAGCGAACATCAGGGAGTTCAATTTCGCGGCTCGGGTGATCCTGTCCTATATCTCAGCGACCCCAAGGGAATCACTCGGGAAAACCGTCGCTGGATGCTGGATGGAATTCAGGAACTGAATCAGCACAGTTTCGCCCGGATCGGTGATCCCGAGATTGAAACTCGCATTGCTCAGGCCGAACTGGCCTACCGCATGCAAAGTAGTGTCCCCGATTTAATGGACCTGAATCACGAACCCGAGCATGTGCTGAATAGTTACGGCGAGGATGTTCACGTTCCTGGCAGCTTTGCCCGTAACTGTCTGATCGCTCGACGATTAGCTGAGCGAGGTGTGCGATTCATTCAACTTTACCACCGGGACTGGGATCATCATGGTGGTATTCATGATCGACTGCCGCCGATGGTCAAAGATACCGATCAAGCAAGTGCTGCATTGGTGAAGGATCTCAAGCAGGCCGGATTGCTGGATGAGACTCTGGTCATCTGGGGTGGAGAGTTTGGGCGTACTCCTTATGCTCAAGGAAGTGCCAGGCTGGATGCTTATGGCCGGGATCATCACGGTAAAGCATTTTCGATCTGGATGGCGGGAGGTGGGATCAAGCCGGGAATGTGCTATGGAGAGACCGATGATTTTGGATTCAATGTGGTCAATCAACCCGTTCATATCCATGATTTACAGGCGACGATCCTGCATTGCTTAGGGATAGATCACACAAGGCTGACCCACCGATTCCAGGGCCGGCAATTTCGTTTGACTGACGTTCATGGCCAGGTGGTGAAGGCGATCCTGAAGTAAACCGGTGGATGATCGAAAATTTCAAACTGGGCAGTGTGGCCAATCTCCCACTCAGGGCATGGTGGTTCCCCAGCGAGGTCTTCTGGCAATGTCACCTCGTTTGTGAGGTTCACGATCCGGTGGCTCGCCGGTAGGAAATCGAAGAGCAACGAGTGAGAATAGGCCAGCCACCTTGATCTTCTCACTGTGAAAGATGATGAATAGAATTGTTGCCGACCGAGGCTTTAGGTCTGCTGCGGTTTTGCCACCTCGGTATAAAACCGAATGTGTACCGGGTTGCGCTGCCAAGGAGGTTCTGTCGGCGAGGGAATCTGTATTCCAAGGACAGATCTGAATGATCGATCTCTGGCTGGATGACGAGCGCGATCCCGAGAACCCTCGGATCCAGGAACTCTTCAATGCCGATGCGGGCATGGTCTGGGTGAAGACCGTCGATGCAGCCATGGCCCGTCTGCGGCAAGGGAATGTCGGGTTCATCTCGCTGGATCACGATCTGGGAACAACGGCCACGGGCTACGATCTTGCCTGCTGGATCGAACAGCGGGCCTTTCACAATGAACTTCCTCGCCTCGCCTGGCGAGTCCACTCAGCCAACACCGTCGGAGCCAGTGCCATCCGCCGCGCGATGGAGAATGCTGAGCGCTATTGGACCGATCACGAACAGAATGGATCTCAGCCGGAGTAGTCTCTTTGAGCAGTTGAGACGATATATCGCACTTTTTTTATATTGCATCTCTGGTCAACCATTTCCTTGCTGACCGTCTTATGCAAAACTGCATCAATGCCATAATTGCGGCGTTGCCGGGCAAGCATGTTCTGTGAGAGTTTGATTGACCAACAATCTACGTGTATTTGGCATGCTCATCCAAAGCTATGAGCATGGCACGGGTGGTTTGGCAGGTTGTTGTGCAGTGCTGACCAGAAATCCAACCAATCAGTGGAAAATAATAATGAGCTATGAGTACTTACATGAGGTTGAGAAAGTAGAACTTTGCTCGCAGGTCGCACGTCCAACTGCCGAGCTTCCGCTGATTTTCAGAAAGCTGGGGTTTACGCTTCATGATGACGTTGTCAGCTTCGATCGACATGGAAAGATACCACCATGGCAACATTCCTCGATTGTAGAAGTTGAGGTTTCTCACAATGGTGAGGAAGTGTTTGGCTTTGACGAAGGAGAATGGGACTCCATTCGCCTCAAGTATTTATTCGCAACTCTTCCGTATGAATTGGCGGATAAATTTGTGAAGGTTGCGTTTTCAGTTTCGAAGGAACTTGTTCTTCCGTTAAGACATGCTGGCATGATAGTCGACGAAATGACGCTACAACGACACTTCGCTGAGATCGGGAAGGAACTGTTGGATCAAACAGGTGAAGAAGCCGGTTCAGAGGGATTGGCTATTCTGATTCACAGCACTTATCCTAGAAGATAGCTCGGAAGCAACAGTTGGGCGTCCGCGGCTAACGGTATGCCGCACGAGAAAGAAGGCGTTTGCTGGAAGATGTTCAATTAAAATGATTCAGGTTCTCATTTTGAACCTATTGAAGTGGAGGGTACATCCTCTGGCTGAACGACACGAGTTTGGTTTCGAAAGTCTGAGTGAGTCGATCAATGTGTATTTAGCATGCTCATCCAAAGCTATGAGCATGGCACGGGTGGTTTGGATTCCGAGTGTGTCGTTCGGCCTCTAACAAGCAGTTGATAAGTCCATGGTTCGAATGGTCGTGCGACTGGAAAAATATTCTTTCGCTAGAAGTCTTATCTTGCCATGCGTTTTTTGCGGCCTTTAATGAAGCTTTCAATGACGAGGTTTCCCAGGTCGCCGGCGTTGCAGTAGGCTGAGATGCCGCCGGTGACTTCGGCCATGCGTTGAACGAAGTTGACCAGTTCCAAATAAAAGTAATCTTCAATGAGTGCGAAGCTGGAGATGCTGATTCCTTCCGCCGCACAGCGTTTGGCTTCTGCTAAAGTGGCGAGTGCGGTCTGTTCGCTGGGTGGGTAGATCAGCATGAGATCTCTCCCCTCGACATGGGCTGTGGGCTCACCATCGGTGACGATGAGGATCTGTCGATTCTGAGTCGGCTGCTTATTGAGAATTCTGCGAGCGAATTGTAGCCCTGCATGGATATTCGTGAAGTGTTGTGGCACGAATGCCGGTGAATTATCCAGAGGAATGCGCAGCCGGATGCGTGGGTCGTACATGCTGACAGGTTTGGGGGCCGAGGCAAACAGTTCTTTGGAGCTTAATGGGCTGGCGTAAGTATAGAACCCGACGATCTGGAGAAAATCTCCTTGATAACGGCCATTGATCAGGGCCTGTAAAGCCATGGCGACGCGTTTGGCCGACCCGTATTTACCCATGCGAGTCATGCTGCCGGACATATCGACCAGGAGGACTGTGGCACAGTTGGTCTGATATTGCTGATCGTAGAGAACGAGGTCGTCTTCCTGGATGTGGATCTGCTGGTCGGCGAGTTTGCCTTCCCGGGCGTGGCGAGACATGGCAGACCGCATGGTTTCGTGCAGGTTGAGATTGGAGATGGCGTCTCCGAATTCGTATTTCTTGGATTCATCCTGCAAGACTTCGCCCGGGCCGCGAAAATCGACCTGATGTTTGCCGAAGGAATCTTTGCGTTGGACCTGGAAGAGTTCATCGAGGGCTCGATTCTCGACGCGTTTGAGGCCTTTGGGGGTGACGGAGTACCGACCTTCGCGATCTATTTCGACGAGACCCTGGCGGATGAGCATGTCGACGACATCGGGCTGTTGCTCTTCCCAGTCACTCAGGTTGTCGAGGACTTCGTCGCCGTATTGCAACATATACTCGGAGAGCTGGTCGAAGAGTTCGTCGGCCGATTGCGGGGAGAACGCGTTGTTATCGTCATAGCGTGAGTATCGAAAATCCATGAGTTTTTCCCACGACTGAACATTCGACCTGCTGACCAGTCTCTGATGCTGCAACTCTCGGATGTATTGTAGACGAGTTGGGGCTGCGGGCGTGCATTTCTTTTGGGAGCAAAACTTCAGGGACTTGCTTTACGAAAGTGTGAACGTAATAACAGTGTTTCGGCCAATTGGAGTGTGTGGAGTGGGATTTCCACGAACCTCGACTCATTTTCTCAGGTAATTCCAACAGAGTGTGTTAAAGGCATTGTTTCGGGCATCGGCGTTCGTGTGGAAAAAATAGCGGGTAGCAGCGGAGGGATGGGGAAGTAGTCCTAAGCGTAACCTCCTGAAAATTTTGCAGTTCAGTTGGTTTTTTGGTGTTGTGACTGAGGTGCAAGTTCGCGACGATGGAAAAGTGTGTTTTTCATAAAAGCTTTTGTGGTCAATAATGATTCTGTTTCTCGATTGTCGTCGATTCTGCGTGTGAGTTGGTGATTGTTGAGCTGAGTGAGTTGTTCAGAAATATGCTGGTCGTTTGCAGGAAGCTGTGAAGTCGGCCGTTCACTTTAGAGCCTTGATTTGGGCGGAAAACCTATGACAAACAATGTTTCTCAGGCAAAAGTCGGTTTAAGCTGGCGAAAAGCGGGTGTGCTGGCCTGTGGGCTGTCGCTGGCAGTTTCGGCCTTTTCTGGTGTCGCTCTGTTCGCTCAGGGATCCCTGTTGGCTCAGGAAATGGAAGCCAAGCCGGGGATGTCTGACAAGCCGGGGATGTCTGACAAGCCCGGGATGTCCGATAAGCCGGGGATGCTGAAGCCGGGTGCGAAAGCGGCAGAGATGAAGGGTGACATGGAGGCGATGGATGGGCCTGCCATGAAAGCTTCGGGAGCGAAAGCTGCTGGTGGCGGTGATGATCTTCCTGCCCGCGTTAAGCCTGCAACGAACAAGCCGGGTGTCCGAACGGCAGCGTCGGATCCCGTTGTGCAGTTCATCAATGAAAGTCTTCGCCAGGGGTGGAAGGACAACGATGTTGAGCCTTCTCCGATGGCCGATGATGCCGAATGGATCCGTCGGGTATACCTCGATATTGTCGGGAGAATCCCCTCGGCTGAAGAAGTTCAGGATTTTGTTGCAGACAAAAGCAAGACTAAGCGATCGGAGCTGATTGAAGCTCTGCTGGAAGATCCGGGTTATGTGCGGAACTTTACGACCATCTGGACAAACCTGTGCATTGGTCAGCGAACACCTCGCCGTGTGAGCCGGACCGGGATGCAGAAATTCTTCCGAGAAGGATTTGCCAAGAATCGTCCCTGGAACGAGATGGTTTTTGATCTGGTCTCGGCTGAAGGTCACTTCGAAAAGAATGGAGCGACGAATTTCATTCTTGCCCAGATGCAGGACAACGATGATGGCGTGCAGTTGACCGCGAAGACGACCCGTCTGTTCATGGGGATGCAGGTTCAGTGCACACAATGCCATAACCATCCGTTTAACGAATGGAAACAGGATCAGTTCTGGCAGTTCAACAGCTTTTTCCGTCAAGTCCGCAAGATGGATCACCAGAAGCTCGACCCTCGAACCGGGCGGCAAGTGGATGATTACTCTGAAGTTCTCTTCCGTGACTTCAGCGGGCCAGTGTTTTTTGAGAAGCGCAGTGGTTTGATGCAGGTGGCCTATCCGATTTATCTCGGAGCCGAAGTCGATGCCAGCGAAGGGGTTGACCGCCGAACAGAGCTGGCCAAGCTGATGACCTCCGGCGAAAAGCCTCTCGTAGCAACAGCTTACGTTAACAGAATGTGGGGGCACTTCTTTGGCTATGGGTTTACCCGGCCAGTCGATGATATGGGCCCACATAACCCATCCTCCAATCCC
>JAIXUU010000344.1 GCA_027483405.1 Planctomyces sp.
GCGGGCAATGGTGCTGGCTGAGTAGATGCTCGCCCCGGCCTCATTGACGATAATGTAATGCACATCGGGCAGTTCATCGCGAATAGCCTGTGCCACGAGTTCTTCGGTTTCGCGGCAGGCAGTCCCATTGCCAATCGCGATGGTTTTGATGCCATGCTCGCGGACAAGCTGGACAATCTTGTTGCGTGCCTCGAGTTGCCGGTCGGCATTCCCGGTGATGTAGACCACATCGAGCGCGAGGACATCGCCGGTTTCGTTTAGCACAGCCAGTTTGCAACCGGTTCGTAAACCAGGATCGATGGCCAGCACCCGCTGAGGTGATAACGGAGGTTGCAGGAGCAGGTTGCGAAGATTTCTGGCGAAGACGTCAATCGCGTGCTTCTCAGCTTTGAGTGTCACATCTTTGCGTAGTTCCCGGTCGAGAGATGGGAGCAGATGCCGTTCGAGTGCTTCTGCGATCGCCTCGTTCATGAACTGGTTGTAGCAGCGGGCATCGACATTGAGAATTGTGCCAGTGACAAACAGTGCGCGATGTTTATCCCACGAAACCTTGATGCGTAAGACCTCTTCGCGCTCACCTCGATTGAGTGCGAGCAGCCGATGAGGCGGGATTTTCATGATCATGTCGGAGAAGTCGAGGTAGTCGCGGTACTCGGCCTGCATCTGGGGTGTCGCTTTTTCGATCCCCGTGGATTGCAGGCGACCTGTCTGACGGAGAACCTGTCGGCAGGCTTCGCGAACAGATGAGTTCTCACTGATCCACTCGACGATGATATCCTGAGCACCACTCAAAACTTCTTCGACGCTGTTCAACCCCTGTTCGGTGGAGATGAAACTCTTCGCGGCCTGCTGCAAATCTCCCAATGTCCGATCATCATGCAGTATGCGTGTGGCCAGCGGTTCCAGCCCACGTTGCCTGGCAATTGTGGCCCGGGTTTTTCGCTTGGGGCGAAATGGAAGGTAGAGGTCTTCGAGTTGTTTGAGTGATGTCGCCCCGCGAATGGAGGCTTCCAGTTCTGGCGTGAGCTGCTGTTGCTGCTGAAGCAAGCGGGTAATGGCCGATGCCCGTTCTTCCAGTTGACGCCCGGACGTGAGCTCTTCGCTGATGAGCCGCAGTTTCTCTTCGTCGAGATTGCCGGTGGCTTCTTTGCGATACCTGGTGATGAACGGGATCGTGTTCCCTTCATCGAGCAGACGAACGGCTGCTTCGACCTGGGCAGGTCGAAGTTGCAGAGCTTGAGCGATTCGATCCGTTAATGGTGCGGGAGACGGCATCCGTGATGTCTCGATGGATCAGGAAAGTGGTATCAGAAAACTGGAAAGTCGGTCTCTCAAGAAACAAATCAACGATCGGCCTGGGCAAACTTTGCAGACGCTTGCGTGTCCTCACATCGTGGCGTGTGAACAACTTAAGTGCCAGTGCGTGCCATGGTCTGTCGAAACAGTACCGACAATAGCGATTCTTTCAATTGTTCTCATCGGTCTGGCGGCGAATTGTGATCTTCGGCTGCAATTGCCGATCGTGGTGCAGTCACTGGAGAGTGATTGCCGATTCTGCCTGAACAACTGGCCTAACGCTAAATCCATGGGACGGATTAGCGTAAGCCTCATGTCAGGCATCGCTGGAAGAGCATGCTTGCCATGATTAACTGACGCTTGCGGCTTGATCCCACTTTTCGGAACAAATTGATTGATTTCGGCGGCTCTCGCCGGTCGATCACATGAAACAGCTCAGATGGAAGATTGAACTTCGGGTTCGATTTCGATGCGAGTTGTAACCGGGAGTGGTTACTGGAAATCAGGTCGCTGCCTTTCAAGGAGGAATCATGCGACACCGACTTCGACTTTATACGGGTGATGACAGCGAGTGCCTGGCTCAGGACAACCGAGTCCCTGTCCGGCTGAGCGAAATTCGTCGTGCTCTGGCTGATGCGTCACGATTTAATCGTGCGTGGCTGAACGACTTCGAAGACGAAGAAGTGGCCATTTCCCCAGACCTGTACGACGTGCTGTCGGCATATCTTCACATGCGTCCGGGTGCATGAGCTGCTTTCGCGATTCAAGCAAATTCTGGCCGTCGATGAGCTGAATCAACTTCAACAGATTGCCCTTGCTCCCGTTCTGATGGGAGAAGGGCACGTTGAGTTTCGCCTTCTCAATGGCTGCTGCGTTTGAGAGCACTGTGATTGCCGAGATGACTGGGGTGACGTGGTTGTACGTTTCCTGGAAAATCACAGCGAGCTGTTGGGTGAGAAAACATGCTTGCCCAGTATTAACACTGGCAGGCTGCAAGCATGGCACACAGATCGTTTTTATTTCACGGAAAGCGCATGACTCCATCTCGCGGGATTTACTCTACGTCTGGATGTGCGGGTGCTGTCTTCGGCTCATGCGGCGGTAAGGTCGAATAGACGGAAACCAGCCGCGATACGAGAATCGCCATGTAGAAGACGCCCGTAATCGCTTCGATCATGGCCAGCATGCGTGCCAGTGGTGAGATGGGAATAATATCGCCATAGCCGGCTGTCGTCAGAGTGATGAAGCTGAAGTAGAGGGCATTGAACGCATGCATCCGGTGGTCGGGTTCGCTCGGTGTACTGAACTGGAAGGCGACGCCACTGATCGCGAGATCATCTGCGAGCATGTAGAGCGGGATCCAGGCCATGCCTAGCATGAGATAGCCGCAGATGGCTGCGCAGACGACGCGCTGGTCGACCTGAGGTGCCCTCACGATGTACTTCAACAATTGGGCAATCACGTACAGAAAGAAAATCGTGGTCGTGACCAGATGAATTTCCGGGCCAAGGAGTTGGGGTGAAAAGTGATTGATCCATTTGGCAACCAGCGTCGGGACGGCCAGCGATAAGGCCACGATCAATGCCGATGTCTTTTCGGAGACGGCAATGATGGCCATGGTCATCACGAGTGTGATGAGTACGGATTCAATCAGATCTTTCTGTGGCATGCGTTCAAGAAATGGCGCTGCCAGAAAGAGCAGAATTAGCGAACCCAGCAGTTCAAACGTCGAATAACGAATCGGCAAAGCTCTCGGTTTCGATGGAGAGCCTGTTTTCTGATTCGATGGACTCGCGGCGAGAACTTCAGAGGGACGGGAGGTTGTGCTCATCGACTGATTATTCAAAGAATTCCCTGTTTGGAAGGCGATCGCCTGGGCTCTGCTGCTGGTTGATCGAACTCACGATGGCAGATCATTAAGGCGTGACCTGCGACTCATGTCGATCTTTGAGGTTAATTGTGAAACTCGGCTTCATGAGTGGTATTCGGCAGTTTCGATGTGCTCTGGCAAGGGGCCCAGGCCGATCATGCGGGCCATGCGTCTGCGAACGGGATTCGCCATGAAGAAGATCATCCAGCGGAAGATCCACATGCCCACACCTTTGGCGCGAAAACCTTCATTCGGGTTGAAGATTTTCGCATGAGCGAAAGCCTGGATTTTCTGGATAAACTTCACGGGCTTCTCACGCCGCAGTTGCACCAGATGCAGATCGTCCAGTGTCACTTTCCCTTCGCGGAGCTTTTCTCCCAGCAGGTTTGATGTCGCGACGGCATCCTGAATGGCCATGTTCACACCCACGCCACCGGCTGGCGACATGGCGTGGGCAGAGTCTCCAATACAAAGGAAGCCCGGTCTGGCCCATTCATCCAGCCGATTGATCTGGACGGAGAGGAGCTTGACCTGATCCCAGCTCTTGATCGATTTTGTGGCTTCTTCCAGAAATGGAGCCAGTTGCACCACCTTCTCGCGGAAAGCTTCCAGGCCATCGGCCTGAATCTGATTCAGCTTGCCTTTACCAATCACTGTGCCGCACTGGAAGTAATCTCCACGATCAATCGTGACCATCATCTGGCCGTTGCCCACTCGACCGAGGACGTGGCCTTGCGGGTCTTCCATGGTTTTCGGCAGGTGGTACCACAAAACGTCGATGGGGACACCGATTTCCTGTACGCTCAAGTCGGCCTGGGTGCGTAATCGCGAGCCGCGACCATCGGCAGCGACTACCAGATCGGCACGGATTTCATACTCTTCGCCATCGTGGATCGCTTTCACGCCCACGATCTCGCCATTCTCGAACACCAGGTCTTTCGCTTCGGTGTTCATCATCAGTTGGAAGGTCTCAAATTTCGAGGCGTATTCGGCCAGGAAGTTGAGAAAATCCCACTGGGGAGCAATCGCCATATACTTACAATGTGTCGGCAAGGTGGTGAAATCAGGCCCATCAAAGACGTGGCCATCGAGTACCACCTTGAGACTTGGGTACTCCTGATGAGGAACCTGGGCGCGGAAAGTTTCCAGTTGCCCCAGTTCGTAGAGGAGTTCGAGAGTGGAAGGATGGATGGTATCTCCCCGGAAATCCCGGAAGAAATCGCCATGCTTTTCCAGCACGATGACTTTGACTCCTGAGCGTGCCAACAGGCAGCCCAGCATCAGGCCGGCCGGCCCGCCACCCACCACGCAGCATTGCGTCTGAATCATCTTGGTCCTCTTCCAGCTTGGCGATTGGTGTGGGCGACCCACTGTTTCCGGGCGCGGCGATCAGTCAACCCGTAGGGCAGGCTCCCGCCTGCCGATGCCACGAAATGGGCACATCACGTCCATCGACCATCGCAGTGCACGCGCATGCACGAACTTCGTGATGTGTGCAAGCATGGTGTATTCCGAAGACTCCATGCACCGTGCATTCAAGAGGACGCAATCGACAGGGGGTGCCTGCCTATGGAACTGGAATAGTCGGCTCTACCGTTGGAATCAGCTTAGTGAGAAACGTCGGCAAGCATGGTGCATTCCGAGGATTTTTCACCCTGTACTAGTGGGCGATAGGGGCAGGCGGGAGCCTGCCCTGCGAGAACTGTTCAAGGTAAATCTAGGAGTAAATCACGGTTCTACCCAGTGAGAAATCATGGCTGCGTAGAATCAAGGCGATTGCACGGGCAATTTTTGATCCTCCGATCTCTGATGGTTCGATCGGGGAGATGGAAGAGTAGTCACGATCTTCGTCGCAGATCAGCCGCAGGTCGAGCACTGGAAATCCCGCCAAGACCGCCTCGCGAACGATGATATCGTTGAACAGAGACAATCCCATCCGATCCGTGTCCGGTAAACCCGGGATGGCGTCATAGATCGTGCAGACGACAATGTTCGAAATGCGGTGAGCCAGCAGACGAAGTAGCTGGCGGTATTCAGATTGAAACTGTCGCTGCATTTCCGCCAGGTCATGAAGGTGTGCCTGGAGATCTGCACTGCTGGCTCGAAAGAGCGGGGCACTTTCGAGAGCGTTGTTGCCACCGGCACTAAGTACCAGATGAGTTGTCCCATCAGGAATGGCTTGCAATTGCCGGGGAACATTCTCCACGACGGCTCCATCGCGGGCGAGAAGTGTGGCCTGCCAGTCTGTCGGCAACCTTTTCCGTAAGTGCTCAATCACCGGCGAACCTTCGGCCACGTAAGCCGCATTATCGAAAATCGAATCGCCAAGCAGCACGGCATGGGGCATGAGAGACTCGCGAATTTTGGCTCAACTTCAGGGCACATTCCAAGAATCGATAACGAGTTGCTGAGTGTTTTCCAAGAAACCATCTTTGGCTGATCAACGCAAGGGTGGTGCATTCCGCGGACTCCATGCACCCTACGCATGAGAGAATGCAATCGGCAGGCGGGAGCCTGCCCTACGGAAATGATTAATTCATCTCGCGAAGTGGTGGGGTGGCTGGTCCGATACCTCCGTTGAAAAAATAGTCGATCTGCACAAGCGGCCAGAAGAAGACATACAAAGAGAAGTGGATGTCGTCGCGGGACGTGTTTGTCGGTTCGATGAAGTAATACCCATGCGAGTGATACCTTTGTGCCTCGCGGATACCTATGCGTGAGAGGACCAGGAATGATCCAACGTACAGCACAACAGCAATGATCACTGCGATATCGGCTCGATGGATAAAGCGGGGCATAGGCGTATTCCGAGCTTCAATAGATGCATTGCGCGCCAATCATTACTGCTTCAATTATTGAACCTGACCAGATATCGCGTCAGGACAAACTCCGGATCGCCTCATAGGAATCAATTGTCGGGAGTTGCACGGGTTGGATGGGAAGATACTTCTGGGCGGCGCCCGTATTGTAGATCACCACTTCCTCATCAGCCTGGATCCAGTTCTCTTCTCGAAGCTGCTCCAATGCACCGATACAGGCGGCGGTCTCCGGACAGATCGAAATCCCCTCCAGGCGGACGGCGGTCTGTTGCCACGCCAACAGCCGGGATTCCTCGACGGCGAGGGCCCGCCCGCCGCTTTCACGTAAAGCGTCGATGATCATGAAGTCGCCCACGGCCTCGGGGACGCGGATGCCACTGGCGAAGGTGTGGGCGTTGGGGAATGGCTTCGCGAAACGGCTCTGCTGCTTCCAGGCTGTCGCAATCGGAGCGCAACCGGTTGACTGAACCGAGACCATGCGCGGCATGCGGTCGCTTTCCAGCCAGCCGAGTTGTCGCAATTCCTGGAACGCCTTCCACATGCCGATCAGCCCGGTTCCACCGCCGGTGGGGTAGATGATCACGTCGGGCAGCTTCCATTGCATCTGCTCGGCCAGTTCGAGGCCCATCGTCTTCTTTCCCTCGATGCGATATGGCTCCTTGAGTGTTGAAAGATCGAACCAAAAGCCGGCATCCCGGCCTGCCCGCACGATCTTCCCGCAATCGTTGATCAATCCGTTGACGAGGAAGGTTTTCGCTCCGGCGAGTTCCGATTCGAACTGATTGACGATGGGTGTGTCGACGGGCATGAGGACGTAGGCCTCGATCCCGGCACGGGCCGCATAGGCCGCCATAGCACCTCCCGCATTCCCCGCAGTAGGAATCGCCACGCGGCGTATGCCAAAATGTTTGGCCATGGTAATCGCCATCGAAAGGCCGCGGCTTTTAAAGCTCCCCGTCGGCAACTGCGACTCATCCTTGACCCATAGTTTTGAGAGTCCGTAACGTGCGCCCAGTTTTTCGGTGGGAAGGAGTGGCGACATCCCTTCACCCAGCGAGACGGGAGGAATCTCATCCCCCACGGGAAGCAGTTCCCTGTAGCGGAACATGTCTTTCGGTCGCGCTGGCAACATCGATTTGTGAAAGACCTGCTTGACTGCGTCCAGATCGTATCTCACCCAGAGCGGGCGATTTTCGTGAAGTGTCTGAACGATGTTGTGATCGAGAACCGTCCCATCGATCGCCGCTTCCAGATGAGTCACATAACGCACAGGTCAGATCCTTGGGAGGCTGATCACCAAATTTTGAAAATCTGCAGGGTACATGCCAATGCACCATCTTTGGTTGATCAACGCAAGCATGGTGCATTCCGAGGATTTTTTCACCCGATGCTTGGTTCGTAATCGACAGGCGGGAGCCTGCCCAACGAAACTCTGGCTTCTTTCCTTCCTGCCTTCTTTCCTTCTCCCCTCGACTACACGTCCACCTTGCAGATGCCCCATTGGCCGAAGTTTTCTTCGACTTCGGCCTGCACGAACTTCACCTGCTGGCCGGGCCAGGCGCGGACGACTTCGCACAAATGCTTTGCGAACCAGTCGGCGAGAAGTTCGGCCGTCGTGTTGGCGATGGGGAGCAGGGCGCAGTCTTCCAGCGGGAAGACCCAGCGGCGATCCTCGAACTTCGCTTCGACTTCTTTCGGACCAACTTCGACTTTGATGGTCGGATGCTGGAGCGGCAAAAGGACTTTGTGATCCAGCTCGTGGACGAGCTTTTGCGTCGCATCCCGGAGTGCAATAAAGTCGAAGACGTAACTGTTTTCATCGAGCGGGCCAGTTAGTTCGACGGCCACTCTCCAGTTGTGGCCGTGGAGCCGCTCGCAGATGTTGCCGTTGAATGTAATAAAGTGGGCGGCACTGAAAACGAGATGATCTTTGGTTACGCGAACGCGGAATTCGGGCATGGTGGGGTTTCTTGGTTGATGGTTGTGACGTGGGGTCAGTTGTGCGGACCTGGAGGAGAAAAAACCGTAAGGAGATAAACTAGCCAGGTGGCGGCGATGAGGTCGGCGGTGGTGCCGGGGTTGCGCTGGTGGCCATCTGCGCGCAGCCATTGGTCAAAAGTATGATAGAGCTGCCAGCCAGTGGCAGTATAGGGCCAGTCGGCTTCCAGGATCTTTCGGGCCTGTAAGGGAACCTCACGATGGAACTCAGGCCCCAGTTTGCGAGCGATCAGGGAATCGCCGTGCTGTGAAAGGAGTTCCAGTTGTAATCCGATGGTGGCGACTTCCCACGAAGCGGGTGGAAACTCCCAGCCAGCAGCATGGCTGTAAGATTCCGGATTCGCCTGAGACAGCTCATCGATCCACCTGTTTAAGTGTGACACCCAATGCTGGAACAAGCTGGAGAAGCCGTCGCCATAGCAGGCGGCAATCTGGTCACGATCCCGAGCCAGATGCATGGCCTCCTGGAGTGTTACGGTGGGAGTTTCCCGCACATCCTGTGTGGTGCTTTTTCCGAGCCCGCCGGGTTTGGCTGCCATAATTGCCCGGTACATGGCCGCTGCATCGGCGGTGGTTGATGTGGCGATTAAGTGGGCAACAGCCTCCTGCCAGCTTGCCAGTGTTGTGCCAGTTTGCTCGGTCATGCCAGTTCTCCAGGTCATGGCCAACGGAGCGACCAGCAGGACGATCCCGAGGTTCACATTGGAAGTCGAGGAACTTTGCGATGCAGCCACGGCCTGTTCAATCCACATTCCGAGTGAGCCGGGGGTTTCCTGGCTCGGCTGGAGATTGAACGCAGCCTGGCTGCTGAACTTTGCCAGTGATTCGCCTGCATGGCAAAAATCGACGTAGGAGAGGTCGTCAAATGATGCCCAGGGATGCACATTCCCGGCTTTGCGTGAGGTCGCCTCGATGAGGCACGCCAGTTGGATGGCCTCGCCGAGGAGAAGGGCCTGGTTCTCAACGGTTTTTTCGATCTTTCTGGCCTGTTTCTCGTGCCAGCGAGAAAGAGTTTCCGTGATCTCTTGAAAAACTTGCATCAAAAAAGCATTTCCTGTGGGTGCCTGCCGGTGGCCAGATTTCGTATTTTCTGCTGGAGAGATGTCGAAAACGAGGTGAGTGAGAGGACTTTCGGCCAAGTGGATGGCTCTCGATCTTTAGAATTTTGCCAATTCGCCAGAGTCTGTTGGAAGCTCACTCTCCGCCCCGATATCATCTCAGACGCTGCAAGGGCACAATAGCCCATGGGATCACGTCAGGGAAACTGGTTGTCGACCTGTTTCAGAGTGTGCTGAGACAGGGCCCACCGAAGTAACGGAACAATGCATGAAGATTCACGAGTTTCAGGCAAAAGAACTTCTGGCCAAAGCCGGAGTGGCTGTACCACGCGGAATTGTCGCCAAGACACCTGAAGAGGCTCAGGCCGCTTACGGTCAACTGGGAACAGCAGTCGCTGTCGTTAAATCACAGATTCATGCGGGTGGTCGAGGGAAGGGTCGGTTCAAAGAGCAGCCCGAGCAGCCCGGGGTGGTGCTGGTGAAGTCGGCTGAGGATGCAGCTGCCAATGCCAGTCGCATGCTGGGCAATACACTCGTGACGATCCAGACGGGTGAAGAGGGTAAGAAAGTGCAGACGCTGCTGGTCGAGCAGGGCCTCAACATCGCCCGCGAGATCTACGCCGCCTGTGTGGTTGATCGCGAAGTGGCCGGCCCTGTGATCATTGTCTCTTCGGAAGGGGGCATGGATATCGAAGAGGTGGCGGCCCATCATCCGGAGAAGATTCTCACGGAAGCGTTTGATCCCGTCTATGGTCTGGAAGGCTATCAGGCCCGCAAGCTGGCTTTTGCTCTAGGGCTGGAAGGGAATGCTCTCAAGAATGCCGAAAAGTTCTTCCGGCAGCTTTCGAAGTTCTTCCTCGATAACGATTGCAGCATGGCAGAAATCAATCCGCTGGTCGTGACCGAAGAGGGTGAATTGCTGGCTCTGGATGCTAAAGTGACGTTTGACGACAACGCACTTTTCCGCCATCAGAACGTGCTGGCTTATCGCGATCTGGCCGAAGAAGAGCCTTCGGAAATCGAAGCTCAGAAGTGGGGCCTGAGCTACGTCAAGCTCGATGGCAATCTGGGCTGCCTCGTGAATGGTGCCGGTCTGGCGATGTCGACCATGGATTTGATCAAGCTGCACGGCGGTGAGCCAGCCAACTTCCTCGATGTGGGTGGTGGTGCCAATGTCGATCAGGTGACAGAAGCCTTCCGCATTATCCTGGCTGACAAGAACGTCAAAGGGATTCTGGTCAACATTTTCGGTGGCATTATGAAGTGCGACACGATTGTGACGGCACTTTTGACGGCCTACGACAAGATTGGTATTCAGGTGCCGCTGGTGGTTCGGCTCGAAGGAACCAATGTGGAACTGGCCCGCAAGATGTTGGCGGAAAGTGGCAAGAAGATCACGACAGGTCTGGATCTGACTGACGCTGCCAAGAAGGCCGTCGCTTCGATTGCGTAGTCAGACGTATTCACACAACGGGTATTGAACCTCTTCATCTTCCGAACATATTTTCCGAACATCACGTATCTATCGTCGTAGAAAGAATTCTCGAAATGTCGATCCTTGTGGATAAGAATACCAAGATCATTTGCCAGGGGATTACTGGCAAAGCCGGGCTGTTTCATAGTCAGCAGTGCCGGGCCTATGCGAAAGAGCATCGTCCTGGTGAAAATGTGTTTGTCGGCGGCGTGACACCTGGTAAAGGGGGCACGACGGTCGATGATTTTCCGGTCTTTAATACAGTTGCTGAGGCCTGTGCCAAGACGGGTGCCAACTGCTCGTTGATTTTCGTGCCACCACCTTTTGCAGCCGATTCGATTCTGGAAGCGGCCGATGCCGGGATCGAACTGATTGTCTGTATTACTGAAGGGATTCCCGTTCTCGATATGGCGCGGGTGAAGAAGGCGCTGGCCTTCTATCCCAAATCGCGTCTGATCGGGCCGAACTGCCCGGGTGTGATCACTCCGGGTGTGGCGAAGATTGGCATTATGCCCGGCTATATTCATAAGCCTGGGACTGTGGGGCTGATCAGCAAGAGCGGTACGCTTACCTATGAAGCCACATGGCAACTGGGGAATCTGGGGTTAGGGCAATCAACAGCTGTCGGTATTGGTGGGGATCCCATCATCGGGACACCGTACATCGAGCTGCTCGAAATGTTCCAGAACGATCCGGGGACCGAAGCGATCATGATGATTGGCGAAATTGGTGGGAATGCCGAAATCAAGGCGGCGGAGTACATCAAGGCCTACGTGACCAAGCCAGTGGCGGCATTCATTGCTGGTCAGACCGCACCTCCTGGCAAGCGTATGGGTCATGCGGGGGCGATTATCTCGGGTGGTGCAGGGACAGCCGAAGAAAAAATGGCGGCACTGGAAGCTGCTGGTGTGGTTGTGGCACGCAGCCCGGGCGAAATGGGTGTGGCTTTGAAGAAAGCGATCGACAATCGCAAGTAGACTTTCCTTTGTGGGAGAGTCATGCTGGCGAAGGATGCAACGACTCTTTGGAGACTCCGCCGGAGCAGGGGATTTGCCCAGTTCCGGTGGGGTCGATGATGTCGAGTGTCGTTGAGAATCCGCTGATTGATTGAAACTGGTGATTCAGACTGAGTCATATCAAGATGGCGATGGGAAGATTGTGCGAGTGCGCTTTGCCTCGTGTGGTCTGGCGACAGCCTCCTCGAATCGGTGAGTCCATCCTCCACAGGAAGACCCTTGCATGATTGCAGCCTCGCATGATGATGGATACTGGCTGGGGTTTGATTTAGGCGGCACAAAAATGCATGCCGGTCTGTTTGACCGCAAGCTGCAACCTGTGGGCCACCGGAGAAAGAAAACCCGCGGGCATGAAGGTGCCGAAGCGGGTGTGGAGCGAATTTGCAACAGCATTGAAAAGCTGCTTGTGGAACTGGATGTCTCAGTTTCTCAATTGCGCGGGATCGCAGTAGGCTGCCCGGGGCCGTTGGATCTCGACAAGGGAATCATTGTCGAGTCTCCAAATCTGGGTTGGAAGAATGTGCCACTGAAGGACATTCTCGAAAAGCGATTTGGTTGCGAGGCCACCATTCTCAATGATGTGGATGCCGGTGTGTATGGCGAGCATCGCTTTGGAGCAGGTTCCGGTGCCCGCACGACTCTGGGAGTTTTTCCTGGGACAGGGATCGGTGCCGGTCTGGTCTATGAGGGGCGAATTTACCGCGGTCGCAAGTCGTCTTGCTTAGAATTGGGGCACATTCCGGTGGTGCCCAATGGGGCCATGTGTGGTTGTGGCCGCCGAGGATGCCTGGAAACGGTCGCGAGTCGATTGGCAATGTCGGCAGAGATTGCCAAAGCGGCCTATCGTGGGCAGGCCCCACATCTGATGAGGGTTGCAGGAACGGACCTGGCGAACATTCGCAGTGGCACATTGGCCGAAGCCATCAGCGATGGTGATACAGTGGTGGAGAAGATTGTTCGCGATGGCGCCCACCATCTGGGCGTAGCGATTGCAGGAACTGTCAACCTGCTGCTTCCTGATGTGATTGTATTGGGCGGGGGGTTGGTGGAGGCATTGCCCAAGCTCTTCTTGGAAGAAGTTCAAAATGCATTGGGATCTCATATCATGCCCGCCTACGAAGGGGCTGTCGAAGTCAAAGTTGCCAAGCTGGGAGATGATGCCGGTGCACTGGGTGCTGCCGCCTGGATTCGTCATCTCGTCGAAGAGAAAACTGCCAAGAATTGATGTCTTGAAGAGCCAGGATATTGTTCGAGTGACCGGCGAGTCGCCCTTGAAAGACGTTGCGTTTCGATCCCTTCCCTGGCATGAATCTGAGGATTGGTTCCGGGGAAGCATGGCGGGGAGGAGGCCGGCATGTTGATAGGTCTGAGAGGATTAGAGGGGGTTGAAAGTGGTGGAGGCCACCGATCTCCGCCCCATGTTCGACCGGTGGCTGTGATTGATATCGGTGCCACGTCGATTCGCATGGCGATTGCTGAACTTCACGAATCGGGAGAGGTGCATCTGCTCAGCACGCTGTCGCAAGCTGTGCATCTGGGGCGGGATGTTTTTTCGAAGGGTGTGATCGACAAAGGGACCATTGAAGAGTGTGTGCGTGTGCTGCGGAGTTATCGGCGTGTCCTGGCAGAGTACGAACTTTCCCGGCCCGACCAGATTCGTGTGGTAGCGACAAGCGCCGTCCGTGAGTCGATGAACAAACTGGCCTTTCAGGATCGAATATATACCGCCACCGGTCTGCAGGTCGAAGTGATCGACGAGGCGGAAGTCAGTCGGATCACTTACCTGGGTGTTCAGCCACTGCTGAAATCCGACAAGCAGTTTGCCGAATGGGGAACGCTTGTTGTCGAAGTGGGTGGCGGAAGTACGGAAATTCTGGTGCTCCAGAATTGTGACGTGCAGTTTTCACAGACCTATCGGCTGGGTTCCTTGAGACTGCGGGAAACGATCGAAGCCTATCAGTCTTCCCGCGTCACGATTCGGCACATTCTGGAAACGCAGATGCGGCGTGTGATCGAGCAGGTCTCGCAGCATGTCAATCGTTCCGAAATCCGCAATATGGTTGCACTGGGTGGCGATATGCGGTTTGCTGCCCATCAACTGGGTGGGGAAGTGGGCCACGATGGCATGCTCAAGCTGAAAGTGAATGAACTCGAACAACTGACGAATACGATTCTCGATCTGAATGAAGACAAGATCGTCCATAAGTATCACATTTCGTTTCCGGATGCGGGGACATTAGGGCCGGCACTGCTGGCTTATGTCCAGATGGCGAAGTCGTTCCAGCTCGATGAGATTCACGTGGCGAATGTGAATCTGCGTGATGGCATGCTGACGGATATGGCTTCGCACGGGGCTCTCAATGAAGATTTTCGCAATCAGGTGGTGCGTTCGGCGATTGAGCTCGGGAGGAAGTTTAACTTTGCGGAAGCTCATGCCCGGCATGTGGCCAAACTCTGCAAAATTCTCTTTCAAGGTTTAAGAGAAGAGCATCATCTGGAGCCCCGGTTCGAACTGCTGCTGACCGTCGCTGCACTCCTGCATGAAATCGGTCTGTATATTGGCCCGAGTGGCTATCATAAGCATTCGATGTATCTCATTCTGAACAGCGAGTTGTTTGGTCTCAGCCGGACGGATGTGATGCTGATTGGCCTGACGGCCCGATACCATCGCAAGACATCCCCCAAGCCGACGCATACCGGCTTTACGCAACTGGATCGCGACCAGCGCATTGCGGTCGTCAAAATGGCGGCACTGTTAAGGCTGGCTGATGCCCTCGATGCTTCGCACAGCCAGCGACTGCACGAATTGTGGTTCGCCCGGGAAGGTTCGAGGCTGGTCATCAGCCTGCCTCAAGTTGAAGATCTGGCTTTGGAACAACTGGCACTCAAACAGACCGGGGCACTTTTTGAGGAAACCTACGGAATGTCGGTTCTTCTCCGAAAACTGAGGCAGTAAGTCATGCGGTTGTTGATCCAGTGGCTATCAGCCATCGAGCCGGACTGACCATAGAAAACTATTGATCGCGATTGATCATTCGCCGCTCATTGTTGAAGAAGTCGCCTATGAATTCCAAAACCAGCCAGCCTGCTCAACCTGCTGTTTCACAGTCTGCGGAGAGTCGTTTTTTCAATCGCGAGTTGAGCTGGCTTGAATTCAATCAGCGGGTGCTCGATGAAGCACTCGATGCGACATCGCCGCTGTTAGAACGACTCAAGTTTCTGGCGATTACTGCTTCGAATCTTGACGAATTCTTTATGGTGCGGGTGGGCAGTTTGCAGATGCTGAGGCGCCAGCAGAACACATCGCGCGATCCTGCCGGTCTGACTGCGATCGAACAACTGGAAGCGATCAGCCAGCGAACACATCAGATGGTGAGGGAACAGTATCGCTGCCTGCTCAAGGAGATCGAACCTGCCCTCCAGGCCGATCAACTCCGTCGAGTCACCAAAGATGAGCTTTCGGATCGACAGCATACGGTCATCCGGCAGGTCTTCGAGCAGAAGATCTACCCGATTCTCACTCCGATTCGAGTGACAGGGCATGATGATTTTCCGCAACTCGTCAATCAGACGATGAATCTGTGTGTGCGATTAAAAGGTGAGAGCGATGACTCGCCCAAGTTTGCGGTGATTCCCTTTGGCCGGGGACGTGAACGCATTGTGACGTTACCTCATGAGGCGGGTGGTTATTCCTACATTTTGCTGGAAAACCTGCTGGAAATCTGCATCGGGAGCTTCTTTGCCGGTGAGATGGTTCTGGAGTGTGTGCCTTTCCGCATGACTCGCAATGCCGATATGGAACTTCGCGAAGATGGTGCGAGCGATCTCTTAAAGGAAATGGTGGAG
This sequence comes from Planctomyces sp., assembly GCA_027483405.1. Taxonomy (GTDB): domain Bacteria; phylum Planctomycetota; class Planctomycetia; order Planctomycetales; family Planctomycetaceae; genus Planctopirus. Next base: position 15,378 of record JAIXUU010000344.1, read on the forward strand.
GCACTTGACGCCCGCCGCGAAGGGGATTGTGTCCGGCTGGAAGTGGCTTCTACGGTTTCCACAGAAACTTTGAGCTTTCTGATGCAGGTGACAGAGGTCTCCGAGCAGGATGTTTATCTGCTCGACGGGCCGCTGGATCTGACAGTGATGATGCGGGTTTTTGAGATTCAAGGGTTTGACCAGCATCGCGATAAGCCGTGGCCCTCACGCAATTCGCCACGGATTGATGCGACTCAAAGCATCTTTCAGGAGATTGCTAAAGGGGACATTCTGCTGTATCACCCTTACGAAAGTTTCGATCCGGTCGTGCGGTTTATCGAAGAGGCAGCTGTTGATCCCGATGTTCTCGCGATAAAGCAGACGTTATACCGCACCAGCCGCAATAGTCCGATTGTCTCGGCTCTCAAGCGGGCGGCACAGAATGGCAAGTATGTGACGGCTGTCCTGGAACTCAAGGCCCGCTTTGATGAGGCACGCAATATTGAGTGGGCACGCGATCTGGAGCGATCCGAAGTTCAAGTGATTTATGGCGTCAAAGGTCTCAAGACGCATGCGAAAGTCTGTCTGGTTGTCCGCAGGGAGCCACATGGCATTCAGCGGTACATGCACTTTGGAACAGGCAACTACAATGAAATGACATCAAGGCTGTATGTCGATGCCAGTCTCTTTACTTGCGATGAAGATTTAGGGTCGGATGCGACGGCGCTGTTTCATGCGGTGACGGGTTACAGCCAGCCACAGCGATTTCGCAGGCTGGAAGCAGCACCTTTAGGATTGCGCGAAAAGCTGCTGGAATTGATTGATGCCGAAATCGACCGCAAGAAGCATGGCCAGAAAGCGATGATTCATGCCAAGCTCAACGCACTGGTTGATGAACAGATGATTGAGGCGCTCTACCGTGCGTCTCAGGCGGGTGTCAAAATCCGGCTCAATGTCCGTGGCGTCTGCTGCCTGAAACCGGGCATTGAAGGATTAAGCGAGAACATCATAGTCACCAGTATTGTGGATCGATTTCTGGAACACAGCCGGATTCTTTACTTTCATCATGGGGGAGACGAACTGGTTTTCATTTCCAGTGCCGACTGGATGCCGCGAAACCTGGATCGACGGATTGAACTCCTGGTTCCGGTAAATGCACCGGCTGCCAAATCGAGGCTGCTCAGTATTTTGAAGACGCATTTCATGGATACTGCCAAAGCTCGAAAACTCATGTCTGACGGGCGATATGTCCGCAGTGCTGTTCCTGCGGGGACAGAGCCATTTCGCAGTCAGGCTCAGCTCTATGCAAGGATTTCTGAGGAAGTTCAGGAAGCAGAGCAGATGCGGCCCACCATGCTGGAACCGCACCTCCCCTCCGATGTCGAAAAACTGAGTCGCTGATCTTTGTTGAGACAGTACGTTTCGCAGGAGATAACAGCAAAGTGTTGGTGCTCAAGGCATGCTTGCTCCCAGCCGAAAGCATTGCACACTGGACGCTGTAGAATCCTGAAATTTTTAGAATTGTGCCAGGCTGCGTTTACCGGGGTTGATTCAGCCACTCGATCGGCTTTGGCTCGCTGTCAGTCGCTTTGCTCTCTTTCGATAACCCTTTGGCATCGAATCGTACAATGCGGCCATGTTGATCGCCTGCCAGCAGATCGCCTGTGGCTCAATCAAACGCCAGCGAAAGAGCCACCGCAGGAAGTTTGAGACGATTGATAATCGATCGCTTTTCGGGATCACCGCCAATGAGCACGATCTGCTGATCGCGTAGTGCGATGACGAGGCATTCTTCGATCCCGGCAGCGGAGTTTTGAGGGCGGTAGGCCAGGCGGACAGGAGCTGCGGGGAGCTTCACTTTCTGTACGACCTTGCCATCGGCAATGTTCCAGATCAGCAGTTGTGCTTCCTGAGCGATACTCGCAGCCTGCTTCTCAGAAAGACAGATCACATCGCTGATCGAGCTCGTATGCGCTGAAAAAGTCAGTTCAATATTGCCCGTTCGAGCCGAGGCCACTTTGATCGTTTTGTCTCGACTGGCGGAGAGCAGTCGCTGGCTGTCAGGTGTCCAGGCCAGAGCGGTGATCCAGTCGGAATGATCTTCGGAGAGTCGATACTCGATGAGCGATTGTGTTTCATACCAGCGGATGGCCCGATCCGTTCCGCCGGTTGCCAGCCATTTGCCATCGGGTGAAAAGCGAACGGCTGTCGCTTCATCGACCGTCATGGCGATGGTTCGATAGGTTGGTGATGTTGCCGACGAGAGTGGCCATGGAGCAATGCTGATGGCACCCCATCGGCCGGGCTTCCCGGAAGCTATGGCAAGCGCCTGGCCATCGGGCGAAAAACTCAGCGATAAGACTCGTTCACATGGCAACGGCAGGCGGTGTGAGAGCTGTGCGGCTCGATCCCACGCCAGAACTTCCCCATAGCCAGATGTGACAATCTCGCCGGAGGCAGGATGCATGGACAGCGCTGTGACGGCTACCGGGCGAGTGACAGTCGTTGTGGAGTTTACCGCCGGATTTGTGCTGACTGCTCCCGCCATAGTCACAATCGATGTTTGTTCGTGGAGACCGATACCCGGAGAGGCCCCCTGTTCAATCCAGTGCCGCAGCAACGCGAGCTGAAGATCAGAGAGTGAAGGCTGATCTTTGGGCATCAGGCCTTCGCGGCAATCGGTGTAAAGTGATGATTCTTCGGGGCGGGAAGGGATAAGGACGGCTCCGGATTCGCCACCACGCTGCAGGCTCGCCCAGTTCTCCAGATTGAGGCTGCCACCAGCCACCCGGCTGTTATGGCAGGCGTAGCAATGTTCGACCAGCAGTGGGGCAATGTGCCTGGCGAAGGTCAATTTTCCATCACCCCATCGACCGTTTTTCAGATCTTCGTCCCGGGGTGCCTGACGAATTTCTTCGGCTTGAAGCCATGCCGTGAGGCGGGTGTCAGCGACACGATGATCAAAGCGTCGCGATTCCTCTTCGATGGTTAAAACTTCGAATGCTTCGCGGGCTTGATCGACGGCTTGGCGGAGTGCTTTCAGTTCGGGTTCGGCCTGTTGAAGCTGCTCCTGCAGTGGTTCCTGACGCTGCTTCAGCTCGATGACTTTTCGCTGTAGAGCAGCCTCTTTTTCTGAAGGGTAGGGGGCTCCGGGCAGTTCATCGTCTTTTACGGTCGACTTGGCGAACTTCTCGCGAAGCTCGCGAATCTCTTTCTGGCTGGCGTCCAGCTCACGACGGATTTCGCCCAGTTGGTCGTGGACAGGATCAAGTGGCTTGGCGGTGCGCCTTAATTGATTCTGGGCATTCAGCAAGACCTCTTCCGCAGCGATTCGACGCGAGGTCGCCGACTTCCATACTTCTGAAGTTCGAGCGACAGCGGCAGTCAATTCCTCTGGCGGACGAGTTTCTTCTGCCCATGAGGTCGTGGAACAAATCAGACCGCAGGCGATCGCACAGGCGAAGCCAGAGAGGATGGTGATTGCGATCGACATCCTGTGAGGGATGCTATGGGGAATGACAGAAAGCCAGGCGAAATGAGAGGGTCTCTGCATGGCGGGCGGGTGTCTTCTGTACAGTTTGATCTAGGCAGGGGCGGCAAGTCTCCACAAATGCGGAGGCCATTTCAACCCATCAAACTACACAGATCTGTCGTGTTATTCGAGAGGATTTTTCGTGCAGATCGTTCGTTGAAACTGTCAAGATTCAATGCAAACAGACCATGAGACGCCAGTTGAGGACTGGTGTAACATGGTCTGGAAGAATGCATGTGGCTGACCCAGTCGCATGTGTGACTGCATAAGCTCAATGTTTTCAATTACTTACGATGACGAATTCGAGCCCGCATCTTTCGCTTTTTGCGACCAATCTTGCGGCGGCCCCGCCCAGTTTTCTTAACACCCATGACCTTAACGCTCCGTTGTTTCAGCGTCCGCGAAGTAATTTATTCCGTCAGAAGTGATGAAGGTTAGCAGCAACTCGATGTTCCTTCAAGCAACTGCCCGGGAATCCATCGCTTCAGGGCTGCTTGTGCTCTCCTCGCCCATGATCGTGAGAATGGTCGTGGGAGTGATCATGGGAGTGATCGTGGGAATGATCGTGGGAATGATCGTGGGAATGATCGTGGGAATGATCGTGGGAATGATCGTGGGAATGCCGTGTGGCGATCTTTTCCGGTGGGATGGACTGCTTGGGCAGTGATCCACTCACGAGAAAGGCGGCTTCGGCGGCCCGGTAGATCTCACGAATCGGGCGGCCCGCCAATTCGGCCACCTGGCGACAGCTTTCAAACTCCGGTGCAAACGATGGTGTCAGTTGTGTTCCCAGCCCGAGTTTGCCTTCCACGGGGCCAAACTCGGTCTCGACGATCACCGATTGTCGTACGCGTTTGGATCGTCGCATGATCGAGCGGCGGATTCCCAGCGTGCCGGTTTCAGTAAACAATATCGCTTCCAGTTTCGGGCCGTCAGCCGGGTGGCACAGGAGACTCAGCAGCACTCCCGGGCGGTTTTTCTTCATATCAATCGAAGTTAACCACACATCAAAAGCCCCACTCCCCATGATCTTTTCTCTGACATAGCCAATCACTTCTCCACTGACATCATCCAGATTTGTTTCCATGAGTAGAACGGTGTCGCTCTCGGGGTCGGCAATGGCCTCACCGACAAATAGCCGCAGAATGTTCGCCCGTTCGGGCATGTCGCGAGTTCCCGCTCCATGTCCTACCTTTTCAATCACCATTTCTGGAACACCCAGCGTGAACCGGTTGACCAGTACCCGCAGAATGGCAGCCCCTGTGGGAGTTGTCAGCTCATAAGGGAGATCTTCCTGCGCGAGGGGAATCCCTTTGAGCAGCTCGGCTGTCCCTGGCGTGGGAATACGGCAGCGGCCATGAGCAATCATGACATCCCCACGACCGGTCGGAGTCGGGCTGGCCAGAATTTCATCCACACCCAGGAGATCAAACCCCACGGCTGCTGCTGTGATGTCCACAATCGAGTCGATGGCTCCGACTTCATGGAAGTGGATTTTTTCCATGGTCGAGCCATGCACATGAGCCTCGGCAATGGCTATTTCCTGGAAGATCCGCTTGGCCAGAAGCCTTTGCCGGATGGTCAATTCATCAGCACGATCGAGAATCTCGTAGATATCGGCAAGATAGCGGTGGGCGTGCTGTTCGGGATGATGAACTTTCATGTGCCGGGCTCGAAAACCACCCCGCATCACGGTTTCGAATTCGATCCGAACTCCCGGCAAGCGCAACGAGTTGATCGCGGCTTCGAGCGCGAGCTCATCGACACCGGCATCAACCAGTGCCGCCACGGTCATATCGCCACTGATTCCGCTGGCGCAATCGAGGTACGCAATTCTCATGCTGCTTCATTCCCTGGCCATGTTGCCTATTTGTTTCAAAAATCAATTGGCCCAGAGATTGACGTTTTTCGGGCAGGTTTGGCAAGTGCGAGAGAAGTCGGCACAATACAACTTTATCGCCGCCAGTGAATTCACTGACCGGTATTCAGTTTGAGCCAGTCGTAAAACAGGAATGGCGTTTATGGCCGACATCCGCGTCACTCACGAAGCGCAGGTGACCGTGATTTCGTTTCCAGCAGTCTTTCAGAGATTGCGTGAAACCGAAGTTGAACAGATTGCCTCCACATTTCTCGCTGCCATGCAAGGGGCGCAGCCGAGGAAAGTTCTCATTGATCTTGAAGGTGTGGAGTTCTTCGGCTCGTCGTTTATCGAATTGCTGGTTCGCGGCTGGAAGAGAATTAAAGAAGATCAGCAGGGAGTTTTCGCCCTGTGCAGCGTCTCACCTTATTGCGTGGAAGTGCTCCAGGTGACTCACATTGATGAAGTCTGGCCACGCTACAACACGAAGCAGGAAGCGCTTTTAGCTATGGCTTCCTGAATCAGCCGAAGATGTCAATCGCTCCATGAATCATCGGTCCGCTGAGGTTGCTTAAAGCATGCTTGCTCAGGGCCGCAAGCATGGCACAAAAGTGCTGATAAGTCTTGCAATCACTGTTAGTCGTCTTTTCGTTTCAACGAAAAACCCCGGTCACTGAGTTGTGAAACTGAGTGACCGGGGTTTGTTTTGTTAATCAACTCTCTGGCAGCGTAAGCCCCAATCGTTTTTTGAACGACTGGCTCACATACGCTGCCACAAAGCCCGCAAGGGCATTAGACAACGGAACTGATGGAGAGTTGGGCTTTCTCGACCAGTTCGATTTTCGATTTGAGGTCGGCCAGGTGTGCAGCGGTGTAAGGATCGAGTTTGACGCCGTCCTTCTTTTGGGCTGCTTCGATCTTGGCCTTGATCGCATCAAGCTGAGTGCGAGCCAGGACGCGGGCATCATCCGGTGCACCCGTTGGTCGGGTGGCCATTGAGCCCAGAGCCTTGATGACAGCCCGCTGCAGGTTGCGGCGGTAGCTGTCAACCAGTGGCTTGCGAGCGGTGTATTCGCCAGCGGCTGGATCGTTCAGTTCGCTGAAGACCGGAACAACGATCAGATCCATATGCTCGGCGAGTGTGTAGGCATCATCATCAGCACCCACCTTGCGCTCGTTATCCTGAATGCGCGAGAGTGTGAGCGATGACATCAGCTGGCTGAGCAGCTTGAGTTGCTGTGTTTCGACGAGCTGATGCAATGCCAGATCCTGCCGTGTTGGTGTCGTGGTTCCCCAGTGCGACCACTTATTGGTTGCGAGGAAGTTGACCACATTGGGGTCGAGCTTGGGTGCAGCGAATGCCATTTCAGCCAGAAGCTGTGTGGCGGCCCGCTGTTGTTTGGCATCCATGACACGGAACGGTGCCCGGGCATTGGCATCGCCCTTATGATCTCGAGCGACCTGCAAACCACCCGGCAGACGAGCAGCAAAGTTAGCCGTCTCCCAGTATTCGCCCAGCAGGTGGTTGAACGCGAGCCGGACGTTCTGATAGCCATCTCCTTCGACAGCGATCTTTTCCACGACCTTTGGCAGCAGTTCATTGACGAGAGTCATCTGACGTTTGGCAAAGGCCGAAATATCATTCCCCATATCGAAGCGATTCGAATAGGGGTCTGCATCGCTGGGGCGGGTGTCTTCATCGGTCGAGTAATCAAGACCAGGTTCAGCGGAGCGGCTGGCAATCTTCTTCAGCTCGGCAGGTTCGTCGCCACTGATCGGTTTATAGCCAAATTCGATCGCCCAGTAATCATATGGCCCGATTGTCTTGGTGTAGTATGCACCTTGTGGTTTGCCGGGCAGGGCAATACTCACTGGGCAGTAATCCATCACCGAAGCGACAGTGGCTTCGTTGGCTTTGGCGGGGTCTTCAATATCCGCGAGTGATTTCCACGCACTGGCTTTGAAGTTATGCCTTAAGCCGAGTGTATGGCCCACTTCGTGCATGACGACTTCCTTGAGTGCCTGCTCGATGTATTCTTCAGGAAGTTTGCCGTCTTTCGTCATGTCGCCTCGTGCAAAGAGAGCGGCTGCCGCCACACCCATTTGCCGCTGCATCCCTGTGGTCAACTGACACAGACGGTCATTGCCTGGCATGGTTACAGTTGGTTCGGTTTTGGCCTGAAGATCGAACAATCCGTTGGCTTTATCGCTGGGAGTAGCGAACAGGTTGTAATCCCGTGCCCACGACCTGAGGAACCCGGCATCGAAGAGGATGTCGGCATCGAGAATCTGGCCGGTGAGTGGATTCACACGTGATGGTCCAATCGCAAAGCCGGCATCAGCGGTAATCCAGCGGAATGTGTTGTAACGCACGTCTTCCGGATCCCAGTCGTCGTCGTCACGCTGCTGGCGAACTTCGATGGCGTTGGCAAAACCGACTTTCTCGAAGGCTTTGTTCCACTCTTCAATCCCGGCACGAACGACAGGCCGCAGATTGATTGGAATGGTCTTTTCCATGTAGAAAATGATGGGATCTTTAGGAGGCGAGAGTCGGGCGGAAGGATCAGCCTTCTGCAGATCCCAGCGGGTAATGTAGCGCACAAAGTGCTGAGGATCGGCGTTGTCGGAGAAATCCTTGGTGGCTGTGAGGAAGTAACCCACTCGATCATCGGCTTTGCGGGGCTTGTAACCCGTTGATGGAAGCTGGCTGATGCTGTAATGAACGCCGACTTGCACACCACGCGAATCGGGGACCGTGTCGATCGACATCGAGCTGGAATAAACCGCATTGACGGCGATTTCCATGTTCTTGGGGAAGCCTTTGACCTTGTTGATCGTGGATCGATCCATGACAAAGCTGCCGCCAAAATTGCGGCCAATCTGCTCGTCATCGCTCAGGAAAACACGCGTCATATCGACGAGAATGCCACTTCCCGATTCTGCGACCACGGGAAGGGCATACATGATGCTGTCACTGTAAGCGAGTTGGACGGCTGTTGCTTCGGGGCTGCCGGGTTTGGCTTTGAAGCGGACATTCTTCTTCAGCAGATGAACTTTTTCGCCCACCTTGCGGAATGTCCAGATGACGTCATCACCCCAGCTCATGCCGCTGGAGAGGAATCCACCACCCACACCACTGACACCGCGTGCCAGCGACGAAAGCATGAGGTATTCCTGCTGCAGTTGAGCAGGTTTGAACTCCACCAGCACCTGCTGATCTTTGAAATAGATGGTCCAGAGACCTTCGACCTTTTTGGCACCTTTTGTTGCCAGAGCAAACTTGTCAGGTGCAGCTTCCTGGGCCTGGCAGGAGGATGTGGCCCAGTCCCCCGTAACTGCCGAGGCAACAATGAGTAAGGCCCCAAGCCACCACGTTCTACGCATAGATCATCCTTTGGAACTGATTTGTCGTGCTAATTGATGCAATCGATACAGACAGCCCAGGTTCTTCACCTTCGCTACAAGATTCTAGCTGATGTTGAAGCGTGTGGAATGGATCAGTTCGCTAGATCGATCGCATTCGTGAAAATGGTTTCACCCTCGATTTCCCGAAAATGCGGGTTCGAAGGTCTGTACCAGAGAATCTACGACAGCTTCGCAGACAGTGTGGGAGGAAGATTTCGTGGGGCGAAATGCTGTTTTCGTGCCATAGGCAGAGATCTAAGGGCAGTGTGCCATGCTTACTGCTTAGGGCTGTCTATTAGAAGAAGCCGCGCCATGCGCGTGTGCCCCTCTGGAACCCTCGCCTGCGTCTGCGTGGGAGAGGGGAGGGTGAGGGTCTTTCCCGAGCGATTTTAAAGAGCCACCGAGGCATTGACTGGGGTGCCAATCAACCATCATGGGCCAGAGATCCCGAGCGTCCCGCGTTAAAACCGCTCGTTAATCGCATACCCAATACGTGGGAACTCGCCCTCATCCCGGACTTCTCCCGTCA
>JAIXUU010000330.1 GCA_027483405.1 Planctomyces sp.
CTAAAGGCTGGCGAATTAAAGCGCATCAACCGCACGAGTGCGAAGCTTCAGCGACAAAGCGTGATTGAGGCTTCGAGGAACTACATCAGCACCAGAGAGATTGCGGCGCGATTGGGCCTCGAGTTCAGACAAATTGGCCCGTGGGCGAAAAAATGGCTGTTGAAAAAGCCTGACGGCATCACGCTGTGGCGACGAGCTGAGATTGAGCCGTTCTTGCCCAGCAGCTACCAAAGAGACGAAAAGCCACAGAAAGACACACCGAGGCAGCTTACGCTCTTCAGCAGCACATGACAGCCAACAGGCACGAAAAGCCGCTCCCTGCTTTTCTGAGGCGGATACAGGGGCACTCTGCGACCAGATTCGCCCCGCTCTTCCGCTCTTACTAAAGCTTAGGCAAGTAAAACGGCATGCTCCTGGATTTCCTAAAGCACCCTAAGTCCGTGAAGTTTGTAGTGGCCTTCTCAAATGGAGTGAGTCAGTATTTCGCCCTAAACCAGATCTTAGGCAATCGGCCAAATCAGGCGAGATTTTAATGACGATTTTTCAGTAATCTCTATGGCCAATTTGGGCCTGTTAAGGAGATAACTATGGGACTTTCAAAATTCGATCCTGGGGCCTTGGTTAAGCGGCCGTGGAATGCTGGCCGATTGCTGGGATCTAAGCGCGCTTTGAAACCTCAGCAAGTTTGGGCGATTAGATTTTTGTTAGATAGCGGGGGCCACCTACGCGATCGGGCTTTGTTCGACTTGGCAATCGATAGCAAGCTAAGGGGTTGCGATATCGTCAAGGTCCGAATAGGCGATGTCACGAGTGGCGGTCGCGTCAAAACTCGTGCGATCGTTATTCAAAAAAAGACTGGTCGACCAGTTCAGTTTGAGCTTCTGGGACCTGCGCAAGCGAGCATGTTGGCGTGGCTGGAGCGTCGAGGTGGGTCTCTTGATGACTTTGTCTTTCCAAGCCGAGCCGACCACACAAATCACTTGAGCACCCGACAATATGCGCGCCTTGTCGATGAATGGGTAACTGGAATTGGGCTAAGGCGGGAAGACTTTGGCACTCATTCCCTGCGCAGAACTAAGGCTTCCATAATCTACAAGCAAACAGGCAATCTTCGGGCAGTCCAGATTCTGCTGGGCCACACCAAAATTGAAAGTACGGTTAGATATCTTGGTGTAGATGTCGAAGACGCTTTGGCATTGGCGGAGGCAACCGAAGTGTAGCCACTCATTGGGCTATCCCCGCCCCTAAATGTCATCAGGATAGCCCTTAGCATCTTCGGCATTCGAAAGCAGACATTCCGCTTTGCGCCAGAGGTGGCCATTTCTGGCGGTTTGGCGGTTGCTCGAAAGCGGACATTGGTGCCGTTTCAAGCAAATTACTGATCCATCAAGTACAGAGATCAGATCATCGATTGGTCTAATCAATCGAGGACTAGCTGTCATTGACCGATCTTTTAGGTTGTGGTTCTCTCGACCTGATTTGATGGAGCTGGTTCGGGGTTACTCCCAAACGGTTCGAGATGTTTATTTGGTGTGAGGGTGATTGCAGGCGGAGCGAGCTTTGAAGCTCGAAGAAAGCGGAATCCGGGTGGGTAAGATCCCGAACAGAAAGATTAACTTCGGATGGGCAGTATTATGAATTTGACGGAATTTCGAGATTCATTTTCCACCGATCGTATCGTCCAGCGTATCCTTGCAATCGCAAGTGTGCTGGTCTGCGTCCTCATCTATGGATGTGCGCCATACAAAAGTGAGAATATCACAGTTACGGTGACCATCGAAGACAATGGCGTTCTCTATACAGGTTCGTCAGTGCAAGGAATTAGGTGTGGTCGTGAGCTAAGAGTAGCAAATGTCTATCTCCAAGGTGCAACTTGCGACCCGCATGGAGAGGCCGTCCCCATTAAGCTCGGCGACAAGGGTTGGGTCTTTATGATCTTTTCTGGGTATCAAGGGAGCGACCCAGCCGCTTTGATGCAATTCAAACCCGAATATTACCCTTATACAATACAAGCTAACCGTTTAGGGGACGACTCTACCCAACCATGGGAAGTGGATTTGAAACGTGCACCCGCATTCGTTAGGTTCACCAACCTTGAGGATCGAAAGACAGCGGAGCGAGTAGAAGCTAATCAGTTCGAGAAGTATTTTGGTCGCGGCGTGAAATTAATTTCAATTCAATGCACACCAACCAAGGAATGGGTGACACGCGGCAAGGTTCCAAAGCTGCTGCCATGGCTTGATGAACTAGGTACATTGGTGATCGATGACTCGGTCCCGGAGCAGCCCAGAAGCCTAATTTCGCAGATTAGCAAATCGAATTTCGTTTGGGAGTGATCTCATGGCAACCTACTCTGAATTATAAATGTTCAGTCCAAGCCTTTCGCAATTCACTCAGTGAAACTGTTCGCTTAGCAACGTCCGCTTTTCGGCCACTACACCCCCAAAGCAGACCTTCTCCTTTCGGCCAGCATCAGTCATTCAGGAGCGTTCTTTAGAGCCACTTTGGCTGCTGCTCAGCATCGACAATCTCAGGAATTGCTTGACCATGGTGCGCTCCTTGGATGGAATGCACCCCAAGGCAGGAAGCGCATTGCTTTAGGGGTTTTCGATGACATGGTATTGCGCCAATCTTCTCTTCGTTATCAAAGCAATTGACGAAGAACAGGAAATCTTTCCGGTGGAGGAAGAGGTCTATTTGGTTGAGGCCCCAGATGATGAGACCGCATGGCGGAAAGCAGAGAGAATAGGCCGTGAGGAGGTAGAGTTCAACGGCACGGATGAGCTGAATTCCAAATTGGCGACGCGTGAATTTATCGGCCTCCGAAAGCTAAGATCCATCTATAATCCTGTTTGGATGAAAGAGCAGGATCAGGATCCGCCCGTCGATGGGTCAGAACTAACTCGAAGCTATTTTGAGGTGCGCGGCCTAAGTGACCTTGAGGAATTGAAGCAGGGACGGCCCGTGATGGTCTTGTACAAAGACGGTGCGACCTAGATGATGCGTGCTTAAGGGGCCAGACCAAAGGGCAAGTCAGGTGGAATATTATGCGGCACATACATTGATGGCCTTCAAGCGCGTTGACGGCATTGGCCCGTTAAGTGTGTTGGAGAACATCTATCTTGTCCGAGCTGCAAACCCCGAGAAAGCAATGGAAAGGGCCAAGCTCTTATCTGAGCTTGAAGCTCAAGCCAATGATGGTGTCGAGATCAATGGCGTTCCAGCAAGCTATGTCTATGGCGGCGTTAGAAAACTCGTCACGATCTGCAATGACGATCCGCCGGGGAATGAAACTCCCCCAGATGATGGGTCGGAGATTTCCTATATTTCCTATGAAGTGGGAAGTCTTGAGGAAGTCGAGATGCTTGCCTCAGGTCATTCTTGCAATATCCATCTCATTGATTGATTGAGTGTATTGGGGTGTCAGTACAAAATTGGGCGAGGAAATGACAGAATTAACCGAAGTCTTCATTGTGCATCATGTCAGGGAACTGGGTGATGATGTTCAGGAAGTAAAATTCATCGGCGTGTATTCAAATGAGAAGGTGGCGCAGGCGGCTGTGGACCAGATAAAGGATCAAGTGGGTTTCTGTGACTTCAAAGATGGTTTTAGTATCGAAGATCATAAGTTAAATCTAATGGGCTGGCTGAAGGGCTTCTGCTATGATGGAGACTAAATCCTCAGCGGATGCTTTTCAGCTGTCCTTGCCGGACAGCATAAAGGCAAATGACTCTGCCTTCCAACTTTGGGCAACAGCTTTTATTCGCCGATACGCAGGCCAAAGAAGGTGATTATGTCCAAATGGCCCAAAAGTGCGATTATTTCATTTATGACTTTGCTGGTGGGGTCGATCCTAAGTAACGTCTTCATCTATCATCATGTCCGAGATTCGTATTTGGCCGTCGGTTTGAACAATGAACGGCTCGACCAACAAGAAATCATTTTGAAGACCATTTCCGAGAACTTCGAACCAATCAAATGCGAAGATGAAAATTGGAGCAAGCCTCCCGTCGAATTGGCCACGGTGAAGACCGATACGCTTTTTTATTGGTACTACGAGCCGTGGGGCGATCGCTATATGTGAGTAGGTGCACAGAACTTGGCCCTCAGACGGCGTGTAGTTAGGATGGTACCTTCCCTTGCCGCACTGTTGTAGCTTACGATCCAGGGAGATTTGGTTATTCGGTGAGAATTTGGATGTTGCGTCATGTGCGATGATTTTTCTAAGGCATGTGACCTTGATGATCAGGGAAACCATGCAGATGCATTCGCCCTATTTGAAACCTTGGCAGTCAATGGTGATGTGTCGTCAATGACCAGACTTGCATTGATGTATGGCGAAGGAATTGGTGTGGAAAGAGACATTGCCAAGTCAATCTACTGGGACACGAAAGCCATTGATCAGGGCGACATTGCTGGGATGATCAACTTGGGAATCACCTACCGCTCGATTGGCGATACTGGATCAGCCAAGGAATTGTTCGAAAGTGCGCTCCGAGCAGGAGATCCCGAAGGCGGCATTGAACTATTGAAGACTACTTTGGCTCATTCGTCTTTGGCTGCGGACGTAGCAGATGTTATGAGGCAGATAGACAGAAATATTGGTCACGCGACGCCAGCTTCTGTCGAAGAATTGGCAGTCATCCGAAAATGGTTTGGTATTAAATCTATTGGCGCATAAATCGAGTAACATTGGGATCTAACAATTGGGTATTCAGCTAATATGATCCATACTGTCATCCTGTTGCTTCCCGACATCAAGCAAGCCTATCCTCTAAGCACGTTGGCCTTCACTCAGGCGCAAGGCTCGAAGAAAAAAATTGCAGCAAGCTACAAACAAGCTCTTATCGTCGACCGAAATGGACGTTTCCGTAGCTTTAAAGAAATCGAAGTTCTCGGGCCACTCGGCAACTCGTTTAGTCGCCGGATTTTGAGCTGTCTTACAGGCTCATGGCAGATTCGCGTTCAGCTTTCGGCGTCGTTGGACTATTCACTGGAAGAAGCAAAGAGATTGCTTATCGACTGCATGGACTCACCCATAAGCGCCGACAATTTCGATTTCGAGAGTTTGTCCGCGCACCAGAAATTCATCGAATCAATCCGGGCTGCAACAAGCTTTGATACCTTGTTGCAAGGTCTTGTTCTATCTGCACCGGAAAACTCGCTGGATTTGCTCTAGCTGACAACGCTGAAGGGTATAGACGCAAAATCGCACCCCTTTGCCAATGCTGAAGAAGGCCCGCTTTCAACGCCCAAGCCCCCACAAACCAGACCAGCAGCCATCCGCCAAGTTCTGCCTTAAAGCCGTCAGTTCTGGATGCACAAGCAGTGGGCGAAGGCACTGCTTGAGCGGAGCCCGAAGGAAGACTCTCGTAGGGTCGCAAAAATGGATGCGACTCGTCCAATTCGAAGTACCTGAACATTTCAATTTGCTTTGAACCGGCTAAACGGATGCGTGTGACGATTTCGGCGCCGATCTGGAATCTTGTTGACTTATTCAAATCAACCCACTATCGAGCCGCCCAGCCAAGCTCGGCATGTCCCTGAAACAGGAAAGGAGAAAATTATGCGATCGACGATTCAATTTCGCGAAACAATTTTCTCTATCTGTGAAACTCAGGAACGTATTGCATGGGCAATTTCCTATCGGGCGCACAAACGCGCCTGACTCTTAACGGCGGCGTTTGGCGCGCTGCCTCTTTCGTTAAATCCAGCAATTGGCATGCTTATCGTGTTTTGACCCCTCACTCGAAGGAGGGTCATTATGCGCGCTGACATGTTCAAGGTTATCGTCGAACGACCACGATGGGGCGCAAGCCATGCCTCTTCACCCAAGTTAAAAAGGACTAAAGACTTCACGATCAAGCATATAGGTCATAAGCGCCACGCTTCTGAAAACACCCCATACAGAAAGTCTTTGAATGAAAATCTCGCACCGCTCGTGCGTTTCCTGCGCAGCCGTCTAGGGCAGCCCTGGGACAACGTCTTTAGCGAGATATGCAAATGCCTTGATACTGGTAGCACAGTGAAGATGCACGTACGTTCGCACCTCGAGGACTTTGTGCTCATCCGAATCTCGATCGGACGTAACGGTGAGTGGATGCACGAGGGCACAGTACTTGGAGCTCAGAGATCTCGATTCGAGAGACCCATATTCTTTGTTGATCCGATCGATGGGATCTTAAAAGAAAAAGCGTTGCTGGCAGAGAGATTGCCGTCAGCAAATCTTGCCATGATGGGAGGTCGATCATGAGCGGGCCTTGTAAGATTACCATTATTGGACGGGACCCGTCGCGTTTGGACCCAGTCGCCCTTGACCAACTTAGCGCCACCGCTGCCTTGGAAGGGATGGGCAAAGTCGTTGGTCTGCCTGATCTCCACGCAGGTAACGGCGTTGCTGTCGGTGCCGCTTTTTGGTCAGCAGACCGGATATGGCCCCATCTTGTCGGGAGCGATATCGGTTGTGGCATGGCACTTTGGGAAACCAGTCTGGCAGTGCGCAAGTTCCGAGTCAGCAACCTAGAGCGCAAGCTTCAAGGCCTGGACGAGCCATGGGACGGCTCGTTAGAGGACGCCCTAGCTTCAGCTGGTTTGCCATGCGAGCTTGCAAGCCCCGGCCTCGGCACCATCGGCGGAGGAAACCACTTCGTCGAGTTTCAAAGGATTGAGGAAGTCGTTGACGCTGATCGCTTCACGGCCCTCAATTTTTCCCGTGATCGGGTTTGGATGATGGTGCATAGTGGCTCTCGCGGACTGGGACAGGCCATCCTGCAACAGCAGCAATCGCTTACAGGCAAGTCAGGCATTCTCGCAGATAGTCCCGAGGCAAGGGACTATTTGTTACGGCATGATCAGGCCGTGACATGGGCGGTCGTGAATAGAAAGATTATCGCTGAGCGTTTCCTGAATGCTATCGGCTACTCTGGACGCTGCTGTCTCGATATCGTCCATAATTGTGTCTGTGCACATCGATCGGGGTGGCTTCATCGCAAGGGCGCGGCACCAGCCGATCGCGGGCTCGTTGTTATCCCGGGATCGCGTGGTGATTTCAGCTACCTTGTAGAGCCAGTTCTACAACAGGCTGATGAGGCGCTGTGTTCGTTGGCGCATGGTGCCGGGCGCAAATGGAGTCGTAACGACGCCCATGCGCGCCTATCCCGGCGTTATCGCGTGGCCGATTTGCAGCGAACAAAGTTGTCCAGTCACGTTATATGCGAGGACCGCAGGCTGATTTTCGAAGAAGCACCTGAGGCATATAAAGAAATCGCGGGCGTAATCGCCGACTTAGAGACGGCAGGCCTAATTCGGGTGATCGCGCGCCTAAGACCGCTGCTCAGCTACAAAACGAGGGCATCATGACAGAAGTCATTCTACATCTGAGCGCTGGCAAGGGGCCAGAGGAATGCCGATGGGTGCTGGCCCAACTTGTTAAGGCTTTCATATCCGAAGGCGCCCAGCAAGGCGTCACTTGCGAAGTCCTTGAGGCTGCGGAAGCGCTTCCGGCATCCCTGCTCCTTAGTATTAAAGGCGACGAGGCATCTGGTTTTGCGCGCGAAAGAATTGGAACCATCCTTTGGGTCGGCAGAAGTTCATTTCGACCCCTACACAAGCGCAGGAACTGGTTCGTCAGCGTGAACGCAGCACCCTTAATCGAAAGCGTACCTGAATTGCATGACGCAGACATTGAGTTTCAGACAATGCGGGCAAGCGGCCCTGGGGGGCAACATGTGAACAAGACCGACAGCGCGGTGCGTGCAACGCATCGTCCAACTGGACTAGTTACCACGGCTCAAGAACAGCGATCCCAGCAAGCAAATCGCAAACTTGCAAAGCTGAAACTAGCCATGATGCTGGAAGCTCGCTACTTGGATGCCAAAGGAGAAGCTCGGCATGATCACTGGTCAGACCACCAGAATTTGGAACGTGGCAATCCCGTAAGGACCTACGAAGGGATGCACTTTAAGCTGAAAGTTGCCAAATAATGCAGATGGCAGTCTCTTGTTGAAGAGTTTCAGCGCCTTCTGTTGAGAACAGATTGACCGGCCCCCTCGTATTCTTTGGCCACCAGAAGTTAGAATTTAGTGTTGCGATCAATGGCAGCTTTCGCCCCAAATACCCCCAAAGCAGACCATCTCCTTTCGGCCATTATTGCCAAAACCTGTGGTTAATTATGTACCAGAAAAATTGTTTGAGGCAGCACAAACGGCAAGACTGACAATCGAAATCATGATTGGTTGCAATCGTGTGCGGATTTGTGCTGATCCGACGAGAATTATAGAGTTGCCGATTGGCTTCGATTTTTTTGCAATAAACATTGACGAGCTACCTCGCAAATCAGCAAAACTGGATAGAAACATGAAAGTACAGCTTGTCATTTTGTCACTCTTCCTAAGCGGATGTTCGGCCCAACCAGAGCCAACCTGGACTGCTTTTGCTTATCCGAATGGAACCATGTACCAGCCAACTATAATTCTCGAGGGCTTCGACACGCTAAAAAAACTGTCAAGCCGCGACTAGAATTGTTCTAGATTTGTCCGGTAACCGCGAGGGAGCGTCATCGGAATGCGGGTTCAAATGCAAGCCTTACCTTAATGGCGTGCAGATGTGTAAGGAAACTGTTGATTAATCCTTCAATCAATTGATAGACTCATCAAGGAGCCGATCATTTCCGAATTAGAGCGCTAGTGCATTCCCAGTTAGTGGTCGAATTAAACGAAGGAACGCAAATCATGCTTAGAAATAGTGTAGTCGGAATTGCGACCTTGGCCTTTGTAGTGTTGCCCTCTTTGGCCCTTAGCCAAGGGACGCAAAGTGAAAGCGTTTATCTCGTTTGCGAACAGCCTTCTGGAAGTAGCACTTATCTTCCCGGCGGTCATGTCCCGGTCGATCGCATGGGAACGGTACCTGATACATTCAGTGGCCTCCTCAATCTCACCTTGACAGCTGGTCCAGCTACTAAACTGGTTGATGCGACTTGGATTCGGGAAGGCAGCGTAATTAGCTCAAGCGACCCTTCGGAGGGTGGATCGGTTCGCGTGGGATATGCCGATGAGGAAATCAAACGGTTTGATATCGACTGGCAAAAGGGAAGCTCATCAACAATTCTTCTCAAGGGCCATGGATCAGGTGTTGCTGTCGTAGCATATACAGATATTAAGGCCGGTTTTGGATTAGATAAGGTTAGTTCGTTCATTGTGGTTTGTTCGGAATTCACTACCAAAGCGGCTGCAGATGCCGAGACGCAGAATGCACTGGTAAGAGTGAAGGAGCAAAATGCTGCCCTTGAAGCTGCCGAGAGGGAAGCTGCTGCTGCGGTTGATCAAGCTGCCTCGTCCACAAAACCTTCACCCAGACCAAAATCTAAACGCAATCCACAATAACCGCAGAATAGTAGAATAAGTTCCCTGAGTTTTGCCACAGGGGACAAAGAAATTCTACTCAGCCACCTTAGCAACCAATGCGTCGATTAATCGAAACGTAATTATACCGCTTTCTGGCAGGCCCGCGCTTTGTTGAAACTGAAGTACGGCTTTTGTGGTTTTCTCATCTAATATTCCGTCAGCCTCGTCGACATCGTAGCCGAGCCGAAAGAGAAGCTTCTCCGCCAGTTCAATTTTGTCTTTCAGATCCATCGACCTTGAACTTGATGACTCTAATGATCCGGAATCACGAGAAGGATTTTCATACACTTGCGACGGTCTTGGTCGGGTGGGTTCCGGATTGCTATTCCCGCGATGGCAATGATACCCACCCTTTTTTCGGTCATTGTGGCAACCATTCGCATCAAGTCCGCCACCGTGCGACCAAGCAGGTACTGTAGGCAGCACAATTAATGCGAAAATTGTTGTTATCAAAATGCCTGCGACAGTTCTCATTATTAACTCCAAAGGTCGCCCCTTAAAAGCTGAGGTCAACCTCAGTTAGTTTTTGTGATTTACTATGCCATCAAGAACTCCTGATCGTATTCAGCGTAAATTAGCCCCAACATTTCCGCCATTTTGGAAAGATTTGTTTAAATCTGCAGTGATCTCGTTTCAAGCAAAGGATCGAGCACGCCTTAGGTCACTCATCCATTCCTCGAACCGGAAACGCTTCACACTGGCACTTCAGGTCGGCCGCTGCTCTGGCCAAATGGGGCCCAAGCGGAATGTCAAACCCTATTCTGTGATCAAGGTCGTAGCCATCGACCCAAGGTGGGGCAGC
>JAIXUU010000347.1 GCA_027483405.1 Planctomyces sp.
GCTGGCATCAGTCCGGCGGACCTTGCGCGGATTGGACAGCCTTGGGCGCAGGGCGATAATCAAAGCCAGGCCAATAGTCGGGTGGTGCGCAGCTCTGGTCTTGGCTTGGCGGTCGTGAAACGGTTGACCGAGCTTCAAGGTGGACGCTTCTGGCTGGAAAGCACGCTTGGGCTTGGTACCACCGCAAAGGTTGGTTTGCCTATGGCAAATCTTGAGCAACCGAAAGCCTAAAACTCTGCGGCGAAAGTAAAGGCAGCCACCAGATCACCAACCTCGACCAAGAGGCGAGTCACGGTGCCCGATCGGCTGGTGATCTCAATCTCAAACGTATCGCGTGGATCGGCATTCAGCACTGCCCGCGTTGTAGCGTCTGAAAACACAAACAAAGTCCCGGCTCTTGGCTTAGACTCAACCCGCGCACGCGTCGCTGCTGGCTGTCGGGAAGCAGCGACATGAATCGACGTTCCATTGCGCAATGGAGGCGCTAGGGCTCGGCCCGCCTGAGGCGGACCAAGCTTTGATAGATCTCGTAGGAATAGCCGGGCACCAGATGCCGCAACATCCGGTGTTTCGACAGCAAAACTCAGGCCATTGCCGCTGGCAATCAGGCCAGCCCGCGTTGCGCTACCCGTATCTTGCAAGGCTCGCCAGATGTCTTTGCCACCACGGTCGACTTTCCAACTGCGCGCAAGCCCAGGATAGGTCCCTGTCAATTGAGCACGCCAACCTTTGTGCGCTGCGATGACGCGCTGGGCTTCGCTCTGAACACCAGGATCACGACAGGGCTTTGTCACAGCGGCCGCTTTGGCCTGACCGGCAATCATATTGAGTCGCTGGGTGCTGGATCCGGACCGTAAAGCAGCGCCACGGGCCTGCGCTGTAAAACCTGCTAGCGCGCGACGAGGCCCGCTTTCTAAAAGCTGGCAGCGCTCATCAATCGCGCGCATTGCCATCCGTTCCGCATAGCTACGTTCTAGTCCGTTTACTTGGGCGTGACTTGCGACCGGCACCAGCACCGATAGACAAAAAAAGGCTCGATGAAACAAATTCATGCGCTTAATGTACAGCAGCCTCTCTTTCACTTCGATTAAGCACGGTGCAATAAAGGCTATGAGCAACAGCGATCTTCGCAGCGATATCTGGGTTCAAGCCTTGTTGCGCACGGCGCAAACCCAAGGCGCGGCGGGCATTGTTGTGCGGCGGGGCGACAATACCGCAGGTGCTGTCTTAGTTAAGGTGGCGCATTTAGATGGCACCGCGCGCCTATTGATTCCAGCTCGCGACGGAGCAGGAGAGCGCCTGTATCTTGATCTGACTGGTAAAACTGCGGGGCCGGATGAGCCCTCGATTGATGCTTATTTGTCGAAGCGTGCATCCCAGGATCAAGATGTTTGGATTGTTGAAATAGAAGACAAGTTAGGCAGAAGCTTTCTAATTGAGCGTGTGGAATGATTATTAACACAAGCACGTTATGGTGAACTCCTCGTTTGGAGAGACCTGTATGCTATTTCTGTTCAATGAGCGGGTTCTGACGTTAACTGGCAACGCTGAAGTTGCGATCAACGCAGGCATCCCGTCTTCTGCAGTCGCGCACTATACGCTGAACGATTCTATCTTGGCCGTGCAGACAGCAATTATGGAAATGCCGAACCTAGCAGCAGAGTCTGCGCAAAAGGCCGCCGCTTTAGCTTGGTTGATTGCCAGCCGCAGCAACGCCAATGCGATTTTGTTCATCGCGCCGCCAAAGTGTAAGCGTCCACAAGAAGTTGGCTTTCGGTTGGCAACTGTTTCTTTGACCACACTGGGCAGCCTTAAAGGCCAACAAGATGCTGGACGATTGACCTCAGGCATCATCAATACCTCTGTCTGGCAATCCGTCGCGGCCTAAGGTGAAGATCGAGCAGGCATTGCTCTAAAGCCTTTAATTGTGGTGAGGCCTCAGCTAAACGAGGGATTCAAGGGCTAGAACTTTCAAGCCGTTTCCCAATTTGTCCATTCGTCTTAGTCAGGCCTCGATCATGTCAGCCGAACTCGCGCGTGAAGTTAAGCGCCGTCGCACCTTTGCTATCATCTCTCATCCTGACGCCGGCAAAACCACGCTTACAGAAAATCTATTGTTGATGGGTGGCGCTATTCGAGCCGCTGGTGCTGTGCGCGCTCGTGGCGAGCAGCGCCGGACGCGTTCGGACTGGATGAAGATTGAGCGCGAACGCGGCATCTCAGTTTCCGCCTCGGTTATGACGTTCGAACATGATGATTGCATCATCAATCTCCTGGATACCCCGGGCCATGAGGACTTTTCTGAAGATACTTATCGCACGCTGACCGCAGCGGATTCGGCCGTGATGGTGCTCGACGCGGCAAAGGGGATTGAGCCACAGACTTTGAAATTGTTTGAGGTTTGTCGACTTCGCGATATTCCCATTCTGACCTTCATCAATAAAATGGACCGCGAAGCCCAAGATCCGATGGAGCTATTGGATGAAGTGGCTTCAAAGCTTGCCCTTGATCCTTCACCCATTTTCTGGCCGCAAGGTTCGGGCAATCGTTTCCGCGGTATGGTAGATCTGCGCAATGATCGCTTTACTGTGTTCCGTCGTCCACAAGTTGGCGACACAGGGCCCTTGGTGCA
>JAIXUU010000118.1 GCA_027483405.1 Planctomyces sp.
AAAATCGATTTGCATACCTATACCATAAAACAGACTCTTCTCTCGCCACGATTTACCTTCGCGGTGACGAGCCTGACTTGATCTCGGCGCTGCCAAATGGGGCTGTCGTGACCATTAGGGAAAAATTAAATGGGAATTGGGCAAAAGAGTTTCCTCTATTCTTGCATTTACCACAGGGGACACCTGTCAATGATGTTGCCCAAATGTTGATGACATTCTCACGTCCGCTCGCGGTTCGAAAACACAAAGGCAAAATCACGCGCGAGCGGCTCAATGACACTGAACTTTCGGATGGAAAGATTTGCGCAGTTCTTTCTACTCGGTACGAAAGAAGTCGTACTCTCCGGGCAATGTGCCTGCAACACTACGGCTACAGATGTGTTGGTTGTGATCTTTTAATGTCTGAACGATACGGCAAGATCGCTGAGACCCTTGTTCATATTCATCATCTTGAAAGACTCGCTGATATGGGCGAACGTAAGATTGACCCTGTTAACGATCTAGTCCCACTATGTCCAAATTGCCATTCTGTCGTACACTTAAAAACTCCACCCATGACAATCGAGTCGCTGCGCAAACTCCTAAAGTAAATCAAGGCAGAGCAAAGCCATGCATGCCAAGCACGCGATTGGCAGTACTCCAATAGATGCCTTTCTCGCGGGTGCCTTTTTCTGGCCACGTAGGGTGCGGTTAAGGCTTTGCGCAACCCACCAGATCTTCCTGCGAACTCATTCCCTGTCTCTTTGCCCTACCGATCTCCTCATAGCAAAAACCCTGTCATCCTCCACGAAAATTCCCGAGGAATCCATTCATGGCCACTTCTGATCTTTTGCAGATTCCGGGGATTGGTAAGACTTTTGTGCAGGATTTTGCGCGGATTGGGATTCATTCCATCGATCAACTGGTGCAGAAAGATCCCGAGCTGCTTTTTCATCAGTTGACGCTTGCCAATCAGGCGGCTGATCATAAAACCAGCAAGAACTATCTCTATGTCATTCGCATGGCTGTCTACTACGCCAATGGCGGGCGGGATCCTGAGCAGTTGAAATGGCATGCCTGGAAGTGATGGTGGCAAGGAAGTTCCTGCGGGGGAGCGAATTGTTCAGGCTGTGGGCTTGATTTCCAGATCGACGCGATAGCCGAGAGCCCATTGGTGGAAGCCGAGCTTTTCGTAAAAGGGGGCCACATCGGGGGCACAATCAAGAATCACCTTATAGCAACCCGCCTGCTGGCAGACTTCAAAGAGGTGCTTCATGAGTGCCAGCCCAATGCCGTGATGCTGCTCACTCTGACGGACTGCAACATCTTCAATATGCCCCACCGCACTGCCACCATGCAGAAACTTGGGCTCAATCATGAGTGAAGCCGTCCCGATCACCTGATTATCGAGCAAAGCCACATACGTATGGACCTTGCTCCGCAGGCGGCGTTGAAAGACCGAGACGGCGGCTTCATGGGAAAGTTCCGTTGGCTTGAGTGCCGAGAGCGTTTCGAGAAACCCGCGCTGGAGATCGCGGGCATCCATCAGCCGAACGACAAGGCCGGGTGGGGGTGTGACAGTCATACAATCCTTTTTGCTCGCTAATGGCCAGGATGTTGAACGCCTGGTCAGGCTCCAATCGGCATCCTCACCTATGTTCTCCATGAACCGGGTCGTTTGGCAAATCCGCGGGTTGTCCAAGACTGCAAGATTTCGATGAGAGTACGGCGAACAGTCCCAAAACGGCTGGCAAGTTTGACGAATAGGTTGGATTCAGCGGGAGCGAGCTGATGATTCCCGCGTCCTGGCGCCAAAACGGAAATTGGGGCGGCAAAACCTTGGTTCTGGTCGTCGAGGATGATATGGTATTTATTAACGCACATTGATGCGTTCTTGCCGGAGTTCCACGCCATGCCTGCCCCCGCCTCAAGTTTGAAGATTGGCATTGCCTCCTGCTGCCGGAACCATGGGCTCCGAGTGGTCGTGCTCGGTTTGTTTCTGATGGTTTGTGAAGCTGTGCGGGCTGAATCTGCCCCCAGCTTTCGCAACGAAGTGATGGCCGTCCTTTCGAAGGCAGGGTGCAATCAGGGAGCTTGTCACGGGAACGCACGCGGCAAGGGAGGCTTTCAGCTTTCCCTGCGAGGGCAGGAACCTGCGGCCGACTATCAGGCCATTGTGCATGAGTGGCAGGGCCGCCGAATTGACACCTTCCAGGCTGAGAAAAGTCTGCTACTGGAAAAGCCGTTGATGCTCGTGCCACACGAAGGGGGGCGGCGATTAACGGTAGGAACCATCGAGCATGAGATTCTTTCCCGCTGGATTGCCGCCGGTGCTCCCGCAGATGCATCTTCGACACCGCAACTGGTAAGCATAGAAGTCTCACCACTTCAGCGCGATCTGATTGTGCCAAGCGCCGCCGAAGCGACCTTTCGTCTCGAAGTGCTGGCCAGGTTTTCTGATGGGACGACGAAAAATGTCACCCGTCTCACCGTCTTTGAACCTTCACAGCCAGTCGTCGAGATCGATCCCGAAGGATCGGTGCGTGTGCAGGAGTTTGGAGCCTATGCGATTGTGGCCAGGTATCTGGATCAGCAGGTCACCGTTCGGCTGGCCGTCTTTCCACCCCATGCCCATGCCGCTGCAGTCGAGCGACAACCACTCTCACCCATCGATGAGATTGTCTTCCGCCGGTTAAGAGAACTGCAGATTGAACCCTCGATTTTGTGCGATGACCAGACGTTTATCCGCCGCACAACGCTCGACATCATTGGCCTCTTGCCCAGCGCTCAAGAAGCCCGCGACTTCGTCAACAATGGAGATCCTCAGAAGCGGCAGAAGTGGATTGAAAGCCTGTTGGCTCGTGCCGAGTTCGCCGATTGGTGGGCACTCAAGTGGTGCGACCTCTTGCGTGTCGAGGAGAAAACACTCGATGCCAAAGGGGTGGCGGCTTTTCATGGTTGGATTCGAGATGCGATTGCCAAAAACCAGCCCGTCGATGAGTTCGTACATGAATTGATTTCGGCCCGCGGAAGTTCTTATACCGTCCCCGCAACCAACTATTATCGGGCCTTGAGAGACCCTGCGACTCGAGCAGAAGCGACTGCCCAGATTTTTCTCGGTGCCAGGCTGCAATGCGCGAAATGCCATAATCATCCTTTCGACCAGTGGAGCCAGAACGATTATTACGCCTGGTCAAATGTTTTCTCGCAGATCGATTACCAGATCGTCGAGAATCAGCGGGGTGATACGAATGACGCGCACGAGTTCAAAGGCGAACAGATTATTCTGTTGAAAATGAAAGAGCAGTTTCCTGATCCTCGCACCGGGCAGCCCAGGCAGCCGAGTCTGCTTGATCATCAGTTGCAGCCATTAAGTGCCGAGGAGGATCGATTGCTCCCCATGGCCCAGTGGCTGGCGAGCAGGAATAATCGCCGGTTTGTCGAAGTCTTCGTCAATCGTGTCTGGCAGCAGATGCTGGGGCGGGGAATTGTTGAGCCGGTGGATGATTTTCGCGCCACCAACCCCGCCGCTCACCCGGAACTCCTCACCTGGCTGAGTGATGAGTTCGTTCATCACAATTGCGATCTGAAGTGGCTGGTGAACACGATTGCGAATTCAGCCGTCTATCAATCGAGTTCGACAACAAATCCCAGCAATTCGCGTGACGAAGTGTTCTTTTCGCATAGCTACGTCAAACGATTAAGTGCCGAGCAATTACTCGACGCCATCAGCCAGGCGACGGACGTAAAGCCAAACTTTGCCGATCATCCACAGATCCAGCGGGCTCAGGCCTTGCCAGGGGTTCAGGCCATGGCTTTCCGGCGAG
>JAIXUU010000444.1 GCA_027483405.1 Planctomyces sp.
CATTCCTGGTCACCACGAACCTGCGCGGTGAGGTGCTTATCACTTCTCAATCGGAGCAGGATAAATCCCGCCTATTGTGGCTGAATGTGTTCGGTGGCGATCAACTTCTGGCTCGCGTGCCGATGATTGCCGGAGCGGAAAGACACGAGCAGTTGTTTCTTCCGGATGACGGGCCACGACGTGAAGCGGAAGCTCAGCTCCAAAGTCTTGCCGATGAAATCACTCTTATTGTCGCCAGAAGGACTTCACTTCTGGCGCGCTTAAGAAATGCCTCCCGGCAAAGAAACTGGCAACTGGTGAGTGATCTGCGAAAACAAATCGGCCAACTCCCTACCGATCAAAATGTCGAAACCATGATCTCTGCGATTCAATCGACCAGTTCTGAAGCCGCCAAAAAAATCTCCAGCCGATCCGCAGCAGAACGTATCCGCAGACAATCTTCGGCCTTGCTCAAACTCGCACAGCAGCACCTGGGCACTGAGGCACTCAAAGTTCTCGATGAAGAAATCGCTCAGTTGCGGGCACTGGACGACGCTGCTCCTCAAACTCCTCCCAAAGTCGATACTCCCTGACTCCGCTGAAAAACATCGCCACCGAACAGCATGACGACTGGCTGTTCTCGATCATCCCAACTGTGTAAAATCCGTTGATTATGGCAGGAAACAGTTTTGGACAAGCATTTCGCATCACGACCGCTGGCGAGAGCCACGGGCCGGGGAACGTTGTGATCGTCGATGGTGTTCCAGCGGGAATTCCACTGACGACGGACGATCTGCTCATTGATCTCAATCGACGTCGCCCTGGTCAAAGCCACATCACCACGCAGCGCGATGAAGCCGACCTGCCTGAAATTCTCGCGGGTGTCTTTGAAGGACAGACGACAGGCACCAGTCTTGCGATCCTTATCCGCAATACCGATCAGCGAAGCAAGGATTACGGCAACATTCAGGATGTCTACCGTCCCGGTCATGCCGATTTCACCCTGGATGCCAAGTATGGATTTCGAGACTACCGGGGCGGTGGAAGGTCGAGTGCCCGCGAAACCACAGCGCGCGTCGCAGCAGGGGCTATTGCCAAAAAGCTCCTCGCCCACGCATTGGGAGCCCAGGTGATTGGCTATGTCCATCAGGTGGGATCGATTGTCGCTGAAGTGCCTCATCCAGAATCAGTCACATTGCAGCAGGTTGAATATCTGGCTGATGGAACGCCGAACATTATCCGTTGCCCGGATGAAGCCACTGGCAGCCGGATGATTGCGCTTATTGAAGAAGTGCGTAAGCAACAGGATTCAATTGGCGGTGCGGCCACAATTGTGGCTACTGGAATCCCTGCAGGACTGGGGGAACCTGTCTTCGATAAGCTGAAAGCTGATCTCGCAAAAGCTCTCTTCAGTCTCCCTGCGGTTCTGGGTGTGGAGTACGGCATTGGATTCGGCTGTGCCACCATACGCGGGAGTGCCAACAACGATTACTTTGTCCCCAAAGATTCATTTGACGCTTCGACTTCCGCGATTCCTGCGATTGATAACATCACCACACAAACGAATCGTCATGGCGGGATGCTGGGGGGCATTTCGAGTGGTCAGGCCATCATTCTGCGTGCTGCTGTCAAGCCCACCAGCAGCCTGCCACTAGAGCAGCCCACCGTAACGCGGGCCGGTGAGGCCACGACAATACGCACCAAAGGGCGGCATGATCCTTGCCTTCTGCCGAGATTCATCCCCATGGCTGAAGCGATGGTCGCGATTGTGCTGGCCGATCATTGGCTCAGGTGGTGCGGGCAGAAAAACTGGAAGTCTGCCACTTAGATCTGCCTTACGGAAGCAGGTAACAGTGCCCATGAATATCCGCCATGCGTTCATTCAACTCGCCGCCAGACCTCGCGGCTGCCACCTCGTGACCGATGAAGTCGTCTCTCAACTCGAGGCCTTGCCAAGTTCTGGCGACGGGCTCTTATTCGTGTTCATCATGCATACATCGGACTCTCTGACGATTAATGAGAATGCTGATCGCGACGTCCGTACCGACTTCGAGATGTCGCTCAACCGATTGGTCCCCGAGAACTGGCCTTACGTTCATACGCTGGAAGGAGCAGACGATATGCCTGCTCATGTCAAAGCCTCTCTGATGGGTTCCAGCGTGACAATTCCAGTCGTTCGCGGCCGATTGGCACTCGGAACCTGGCAAGGCATTTATCTCTGTGAACATCGCGACCACGGTGGTTCTCGACGCTTGTCGCTGACGCTGATGACTTCGCAATGATGGTATAACTATGACCAGACCCAGCAATTTCCTCATCCCGATAGAAAGAAGTTTCCATGCACACAAAAGCTGTATCTGTTGCGACCTTCAAACTCTGGAGCCTCATTGTGACAGCCGCGATGATGTCTGCCTGTCTGCCTCAATCCGCCCTCAGCGACGACGCTGCTCCACAGCTCTTAAGGCACGTTGTGCTCTTCCAGTACAAGGAAGGCACCACACCAGAGCAGATTGAAGAAGTCACCAAAGCGTTTGCCGGTCTTAAAGGAAAGATCAGCGAGATTGTCGATTTTGAATGTGGCACCGATGTCAGCGTTGAAGGCAAAGCCGGTGGCTTCACCCATGGATATGTGGTCACCTTCAAAAGCGAGAAAGATCGCGACACTTATCTGCCACATCCTGCCCATAAAGAGTTCGTCAAGCTTGTCGGGCCACGCCTGCAAAACGTGCTCGTCTTTGATTACTGGGTGAAGAAATAGCACCGCCCGCGTCAACCGCTTTGTTTTTAGGTCTCTTTTGGGCAGAACACCCCCAAACAGGCGCAACGCGGGCGCAACTGGGATTTAGGCAAAAAGACGATCCATCAGGTCTGCCGCCTGGAACTCTTCCGAGGGCATCCAGTGGCTGTACGTCGAAAGGGTGATGGTCTGGCTGGCGTGCCCCATGGTCTTCGAAACGACGGCGATGGCCACTCCTTTGGAGAGTGACGTGGTCGCGTAAGTGTGGCGACA
>JAIXUU010000314.1 GCA_027483405.1 Planctomyces sp.
GATGCGACCATGTCGTTCATCCCCCGCGGTGCAGAACTCGCCGCCGACTTCGATCCAAACTTTGAACGCAAGACCGATGCCTCTGGCAAGGCGACGTTTACGCCAGCGGAAGCGAACTACTATCTGGTCGTGGTCCATCACGCCGCTGATGACGAAACAGGCGAGAAGTACGAACGCTCTCACTACGCCGCCACACTCACGCTGAACATCGCCCGCTGATGATTGCAGGCTGAGTTTGGCATGTATCGTTCATACCGTCACTCCGGACGCAGGGTAGAAACCTTCTTACTCAAAGTGCGCCGGTCGTCAAGTGACTATCTATACAACATTGATCCCGAGAAAGACCTCTTTATGAAAGTTCCTGATATTCCTCGTCACCGAGGCTTCACACTCATTGAACTCCTGGTGGTGATCGCGATCATCGCCATTCTGATTGCTCTGCTGCTTCCAGCTGTCCAACAGGCCCGTGAAGCAGCGAGGCGAACGCAATGCCGCAACAATCTCAAGCAGATCGGCCTCGCTCTGCACAACTATGAATCAACGTATGGCCGCTTTCCCTGCGGTTGGAATGGACACAACAACGTCGCGCAGAGCACGACGATGCGCTGGAGCTTTCTCGCTTACATTCTCCCTTACGTCGATCAGGCCAACACACTTAACCAGCTGGATCTGAACTGGTCACTCTATCCGCCCGGAGGTGGCCAACCGCCACGTGCGATGCACGTCAATACGATCATGACGAAGATTCCGACCTATCTGTGCCCGAGTGATCGAGCGGACTATGTCTCCAGTCCCACTGGGGTGATTGACTCGGCTCCTTCCAACTATATGGCCTGCATGGGTTCTGGTATCAACAATGTGACCGATGCCAGTGATGATGGTCAGAGCGATGACCGTGCCGATGGTCTATTCAGTTCCATCTCCTGGCGAAGAATTGCCGATTGCACGGATGGCTTGTCAAACACAGTCCTTTGCTCGGAAAGTCTACTGGGGATCGGTGGTGCCGACCCGGCTGCCACTGAGAGTCCTGATGCACAGACGCATATGGCGTTGGTCAGTCCACCCACCAGTGTGACAATTGCCAATTGTGATCAGGCGAGACCCGGGAGTATCGCACGCTTTGTCGCCAGTCGAAATCGCGTCTGGGCAGGTCAGGCGTACGAGAACACCGCCTACAACCACTACTTCACACCGAACAGCCGGCGTTACGACTGCTACTTCTGGGTGGCACAAGGCTTCAAGGCGGCCCGCAGTCGCCATACGGGCGGTGTGCATACCCTCATGGGCGACGGCGGCGTCCGATTCACCAGCGAAAACATCGACGCCACGATCTGGCGGAACATTGCCACGCGCTCAGGTGGTGAAGTTGTCAGCGATTTCTAAATAGTTGTTTCCATTCACTTAATCATAGGCCATATCTTATGTCGATACGACCCGTTCAAATACGAAAAGCCTTTACACTGATTGAACTTCTGGTGGTGATCGCGATCATTGCCATCCTGATTGCATTGCTGCTACCAGCCGTGCAACAGGCGCGGGAAGCTGCGCGACGAACGCAGTGCAAGAACAACCTAAAACAAATTGGGTTGGCGCTGCATAACTACGAATCGTCTCACTCGGTGTTTCCGCCAGGACAGCTGGGGTTCCCTAAAGTGTTTTCTGCTCACGCCCAATTGCTGCCTTACATGGACCAGGCGTCGGTAAGAAACCTGCTCGACTTCAATGACAATCCTCTTCCTTTTGGTCTACCAGCGCCCGATGGAGCAAACAATGCAGTTGCCGCTAGAACGAAGCTGCCTATGTTTCGTTGCCCTTCAGATCGCGAAGTGATTTCGGGTAACGATTATGGCACGACGAACTACGCTGCATGTGTCGGCAATGGGGTTCCCAACGATGGATCAATGTCTGGTGCTAACGGTCTGATTTTCGCAATTTCCAAAATTGGCTTTCGCGACATAACAGACGGTACCTCAAATACTGTGGCATTCAGTGAATCGGTCCTTGGAACGGGTACTAGCTCTACTGGAACAACTCCCACGGATGCATTTCGGCAAACCATTGAATTGACCACGGGGACTGTCACCTCCGACACCAACTGTGTCATCGGTGGATCAACAACCTGGTCAGGAGTACGCGGCGCAAAATGGATTAACGGGCACTACGCCGACACTCTCTACAATCACTATTATGGTCCGAATTCAAGAACACCGGACTGTAACAACGGATATCACTCGCATGCCCATATCGCAGCCAGAAGCCTTCACACAGGTGGCGTTCATGCGTTACTGGCTGATGGTTCGATACGGTTTGTAAGTGAGAATATTGATCTTACCACCTGGAGAAATCTCGCCACGCGTTCTGGCGGCGAAGTCGTCTCGGAGTTTTAGTAATACGATCAAACATTATAACTGAAAGTGGACAAATAATGAAAACTCTTGCCTTTACCAATCGACGAGCATTTACATTGATCGAACTTCTGGTGGTGATCGCGATCATTGCCATCCTGATTGCTTTGCTGTTACCAGCTGTTCAGCAGGCGCGGGAAGCCGCGCGACGAACGCAATGTCGTAATAACCTCAAGCAGTTCGGCCTCGCAATGCATAACTATGAGAGCACCTTTACGATGCTCCCCATGGTGAATGCCCAGAATTACCTGCCGAATACTCAGGGGTTTTCGCCACAAGCTCGTTTACTCCCTTACTTTGATCAGGCTGTCCTCCAGAATACCCTGGACTTCACCCAGCCGGCTTTCACCGGGCCATTTAATAACTTAGCGCCCAATCCGAACTTTGCAGCAGCCTTTGCAACGCCTCTCGCCATGTTGCTCTGCCCCAGTGATCCTGCTCCGACCCAGAATACAGGGGCCGGTGGTGCGATCTATGCCGGTACGAACTATTTCGTGAGTTTTGGAAGCGGCACAGGCACCAATTACGACCTTCGCTGGAAGACAGACGGCATTGTCTATGAAAACAGCAATGTCCGCATGCGCGATGTCACTGATGGAACATCGAACACCGTCTTCATGAGTGAGTCGGTTCGTAGTACCGGAAGTGATGTCACCTTCCCGGCGGGTACCCTTCCCCCCTTTCCTTATCAACTCACGATGAATGGTTCAACGGGTGTGGGTACAACACTCGGAACGTCTCAAGGAATGCCTCCCACGGGTGGGGCCTGGTCGTCATTTGCCAATGCCCAGGGCTTTATCGCAAACCCGGATCTAAATGCGGTATGGCCTACCATGACGAACTGGCGTGGAGCCTCCAGTCTAGCTCTGCGAGGCCGTGGGACCTCCTGGGCACATTCAGGAGCGATCAGTACGCTAACAAATGGCTATAGCACACCGAATAGCCGTATTCCCGATGTGGTGACTCACTTTACCGGCTATTTTGGGCCGCGTAGTTACCACGTGGGAGGAGCGCATGCCCTCTTTGGCGATGGAACAGTACGTTTCCTGGGTGACAACATCGACGCCCGCATTCATCGCGGCCTTCACAGTACCAATGGTGGTGAGGTTCTGGGTGAATTCTAGTCACAAAAGGGCTTGCTAATGGTGCAGTTCTCTACATAACAAGATGTAGAGAACTGCACCTTTTCTCATAGACTTATTTTAGTATATGAGAAAGGTCTATGCCTCATCCTGGTGCATGCCGTTGTACACAGTTTTTTTGCGTGGGAAGGCCGGGCTGAGATCTGCTTTCCGAAGAGAGGTCGATTAAGAAGATGTCTATCAGCGAGTTCTTCAGATATGCTTTGCCTGCTTATCGCACTGTCTGGCGATGGCACTTCTATGCAGGGCTGTTCACAATCCCGTTTGTCATCATTCTGTCACTCTCGGGAATTGTCTATCTCTTCAAAGCCGAGATCGAAGATTGGCTCGATCAGCCATACAACCATCTGGTGCTGACAGGTCAGCCAGCAAGCCTGCCCGAGCAAGTTCAAGCTGCTCTCGCGTCAAAGCCAGAGAGTCGTTTTGTTTCTTATGAGCTTCCCGTCTCGCCCCAACATGCCAGTCGAATTGTCGTCAGCGAAGCCGGCAAGAACTGGCGGGTCTATGTACATCCACAGACACTGGCCGTTTTGCATGCAGTTCCCGAACAGGATCGACTCATGCGCCAGATCTTCCGGTTGCATGGTGAACTGATGCTTGGAGATGACGGTTCTCATTTGGTTGAACTGGCTGCATCCTGGACAATCATCATGATTCTTACGGGACTCTATCTCTGGTGGCCCCGTCATCTGCGTGGCTTCGGCGGGATTCTCTACCCTCGTTTCACGAGTGGAAGGCAGCGTTTTCTCCGCGATCTGCATGGAGTCACGGGATTCTGGATCTCAGCCTTTGCACTCATTCTGCTGGTTTCCGGTTTGCCATGGTCTCACTTCTGGGGTGATTACTTCCGTGAGATCCGCAAGCTCACGGGCACGTCCGTCGCACAGCAGGATTGGTCGAATCGCTCGGAGAACCCTACGGCACGACCCGTTACTTCTGAGGCCAAACAGGCATCACCCACCGTTCCCACAACTGCTGATGGCGAACATGCCGGGCATGCCTCACGAGAATCCAGATCGAACGCCGGAGAATCTCCCACAAAGTCGGATCGCTCTAACAGAAGACGAAGTGCCGCCCCGGTCTCTTCCGAAACACTGGCGCAGCTGCCACTCGTTGTACAACTCGTGGAACCGCTCCAGTTGCCACATCCCGTGATCCTGACTCCTCCTGCTTCAGAGCGACAGCCCTGGACCGTGAAATCGATGACTGCGAATCGTCCCTATCGGGAGACTCTGAAAATCGACGCCATGCAAGGTTCGATTCTCTCTCGCGAAACCTTCTTTGATCGACACTGGATTGATCGCGTTGTCAGTATTGGAATTGCCCTCCACGAGGGACGACTGTTTGGTTGGCCCAATCAACTTCTCGGCTTACTTACGGCTCTTGGCCTGATCCTGTTGTCCTGTACGGGGCCACTGATGTGGTGGCGACGACGAGCGCCCGGCACGTTAGGTGCCCCTGCCGAATCAAAGATCGCGATGCGTCATGAAGTCCTGTTTGCCCTACCCTTCATGCTATTTGTGATCATTTTGGGGATTCTGCTCCCCATGTTCGGAGTCTCGCTGCTGGCTGTCCTGCTGATTGAACGAGGCATTCTGAGAAGAATTCCACCACTACGAAACTGGCTGGGGCTGGCTTCTTAGTTCGTTCAATTCCCACATGCTGAAAACGAAACCCACAAACCGCCAGCCGTCTATCAGGCACAATGTAAGGCCATGAGTATTCATCCCCATCCAAGAAGAATCGATATGTTTTCGACAGTTACAATTTCAAACCTCAGGAAGATTGCCGTTTGTCTTGTTCTGATAATGGCCACCGTTTTCCAGAGTTGTGGTCCCCAGCCAATTAGCGGCGGTACGGAAGGAGTTCTCCGTCTGGATGGTCAGACAGTCAGTGATATTCAAATCTCGTTCTATCAGAAAGAGGGGAGCAGTTTCCGACTTTGTGGGTTTGGCACTACCCGCGACGATGGCTGGTTTGCACTGGTTCAGCCGAAAGCGGTGGGCCCCTTAAGCCTTCCCCCGGGAGAATACCAGTGCACGATCGAGTCGGCGGGAGCCCCTGTGCGAATTCGAAAGGAATTTCTTAAGCCCGAAACCTCGACGATTATGCTGAACTGGAAGCCCACAGATCGAGTGATTGATCTCGATATCAATACTCAAACGAAATGATTGCGACCTGGCTGAAAGCGATCGATTACGAATTTTCTCCGAGCTCTGTTCATTCATTTGCTGAAACTGTCATGCTAAAGAATGATCATTGTCATTCATCAACTGGCTACACCCAGGGAAACATTTTATGTCCACGATTGACACTCCTGACTCAGCCTCAAATACGGCACTTCTCCGACAGCAGCAAACCCGTTTTCGCCGGAAGGTGTTTCTTGTCATTGCAGCGGTGATCCTGAGCTTCTATGGACTGATCTTTACCTATCATCTGCTCACACCGACACCTTCTCAAAGCGCATCTCTCCAGGTGCTGGAGCAGTGCCGGGAGATTTGTCTCAAGTATGGATTGATCCCCACGGGGAACATCAAACAGGATGCAGAGGCTTACCTGGAGGCGGTCAAGAAGCCCAGGCTCTCCGAACCTTTGCGTGAACTGCTGGCTGATGGACAGTTCATTGTGGCCGAATCGCGTCCGCATCCTTTGCTGAAGCAGCCGGCCCCCGATTTCCAGTTAAAGAACCACGAAGGGCAGCTGGTCTCCTTGCAGGAAATGCTCGCCCAAGGCCCGGTCGTTCTTGTCTTTTACTATGGTTACGACTGCAGTCATTGTGTCGCACAACTCTTTGGACTCCAGGAAGACCTGAAGTACTTTCAGGAACTGGGTGCCCGGATCGTGGCGATCAGTGCCGATCCCCCCGAAGAGACCAAAGCCCGCTTTGAGGAATACGGCGCATTCAACTTTACCGTCTTGTCAGATCCTGAGAACAAGATTGCTCAGCAGTATGGCGTCTTTATCCCGGAAACGGCTGAACGTCCGTCCGATCTGAAACATGGAACCTTCCTCATCAATCCCGCCGGGAAGGTCTTCTTTTCGACCTTCGGCTACAAGCCGTTCCTCGACAACAAATCGCTGCTCTTCATGCTCAACGAATTCTCGCAGCAGTCATCTCCAGAACATAAGTCGCCCAACGAGACTTGATTCCAGTTTGCCCCAAGGCTCGCTGCTTTCGTTGAATACCCTTAAGAGATTCTCAGGCAATGGATTAGGTGCTGCAAGACACCGCATGACTGGTGTCATTACAACCCGCAAATTCGACATTTTGGTGAGGGGACAAGTCGTTTAGCAGCTTGATCAGCAACGGGATTCTCAGACGAATGGAGAAAACGTCGATATTCCCACTGTGTTTTCGGCATGAATCGCCGAGAAGAGATCGATGGATCGAACTAAGGAATCAATTCAATGCTTCGCACTGCTTTTGCTGCTCTGGTCATGTCCGCCAGCCTCGTTCTGGGTGGCCAGATTGAAGCGGCCGACGCCCGGATGGAAGTTGTCAACAACCGTCCTGCCCGTACAGGATTCTTTGCCCGCCTGATGGAACTCGAACGCCGCAAAAACGAGCGGATCCGCGAGTGGTTCCGTGGCAGCCGCTAATCGTCAGGATTTGACAAAATCCTGAGTGATCAGCACTCGTACTCCCAAAGTGGGTCTGTCAATTCGTTGCCAGGCCCACTTTTTATTGCGGGTCACGTAAAGACATCTTGCCATCGATCGGCATAAATCGCTGAAAAATCAGAGCTTATCTCACACTGGCGAGTTTCTTGAGAACTCGACTTGGCAAAATCCGCCGATTCTCTTACATCTTGCTCTACCAGATCGGTCATTTTTGCCGCTGGCCTCAAAATTTGACTCAAGTTAATGCCTTTCACCCACCTCATCTCTCGTCTTCTTGTTTCCGAATTCTCTTCTGCTTACGCCTTCACCTTTCCCGTTCATCAAACCTGTTCATCATCGAAAACTATCCGCCATCTCTGGCTGTAGTTTCGTTTCTTTCTCGCCTTCTGCTCTCACTTAGATCCCTGCCTGTATTCCTCAATTCCTGTCCAACCTTTCGCCTTCCATCCATTGGTAAACCTGTTCCGGAAGATCAGCCTTCTGTCTGACTGAAGACTGCCGGGATCTTGAGTTTGTCGTCTCAGGAGTCCTTCCATGGGCCCGTATTTACGTTGCTTCGTTCTCGCCCTGCTTTGCCTCGTTGTCGCGATGCAGAGCGGTTGTCATTGCCGTGAAAAGAGAATGCTGCGCCAGAGCCAGATGCATTCCCGTCAGCTCTATCAGCAGTACCAGGGACTGGCGATGGAACGCAATCAGTTCCAGGGCAATCTGTCTCAACTCATGGCTGAAAAGGCACAGCTCGAACAGCAAAACGCGACACTTCGCAATGGACTCGAACTCGCCAATCAGCGGGTGGACAACATGCTGGCAGCCAATTCGAGTCTGGAAGACAAAGTCAAGAACATGCTGACCAGCAGTACGAAAAACCCACTCTCGACAGATGCCAATCAGCGTATGGAAGAGCTTCGCCGCAAATACCCCGATTTCGAATTTGATCCTCAGACGGGTGTCAGCAAGTTCCAGGAGAATCTGCTCTTTGCCTCAGGAAGTGATGAGATTCGACCCGAAGCCTACGCCCTGTTGCAGGAATTTGCCCGCATTATGAACAGTGCTGATTCCAAACATTTGAAGGTGCTGGTTGTCGGGCATACTGACGACAAACCCATCTCGCGCAAAACG
This sequence comes from Planctomyces sp., assembly GCA_027483405.1. Classification (GTDB taxonomy): domain Bacteria; phylum Planctomycetota; class Planctomycetia; order Planctomycetales; family Planctomycetaceae; genus Planctopirus. Next base: position 8,288 of record JAIXUU010000314.1, read on the forward strand.
GTGGCTGATAAGCATCCCACCAACTGGCATCTCTCGACCGATCGCGCGAACTCGGTGGTGCTGGCACTCAAAAAATCGGGTTTAGCTGAACAGCGCATGGGTGCTGCAGGGTATAGCCTGTTCCAACCGCTGGCACCTAATTCCGACGACAAGAACCGCCAGAAGAATCGCCGCGTCGAAATCTTCGTCCTCGCACCCGATGCAGTCGTTGCTGGCTGGGAATCAGGTGGTGCGAACAATTGATCGGGAAGATGAAACCGGTCAACGTCTCCAGGAACTCAGCACGAACGCTTTCAATGACACAGAACTGTATCGTTAACAGATTTGTGTTGATAAGGCTTCAGATGCGGGCCTCTTCTGGCTGTGGTTCTTCGGACTTTTGTTCGTTTGGTTTGCGTTCCGTCGCCGGTAGTTCGGTGGCCTTGTCTGCTGCTGGTTCTGTTTTTGCTGCGGCTGGTTTTGTTTCAACAGGCTGACTGTCGGCAGGCTTAATCTCTGCTGGTTGACCTTCGCCTGCTGGAGCTTTGGATTCCGCCTCATTCGCGGCAGGCAGCGAGTTCTTGATCAATGTCACCAAGGTGCGATAAGGATCCTGCGAAATCGGCAGATCGAGAGCGTTTCTCGCTCCCTTAAGGTCGCCCAGTTCGAGCATGCCATCGACCAACGCAACTCTGGCAACTGATCGCCATCGTCCTCTGGTGCGGTATCGATTGATGTATTCCGTCAGTAAAGCGACGCCACCCTTGATGTCTCCATCTTCGATTTTGCTGATGGCACTGAAGAAAAAGGCGTCTTCAGCAGCGATCAGATGCACCCGCTCAATATTCGGTGGATAGGCACCAGGTATTGCCGAAAGTTGCCGGATTGTCACATAAGCAGAGATCGCCTGGGAGTATTCTCCCCCTAACTGCAAAATTCGTGTGCGGAACTGGCGAAAAAGCGAGGAACCCACTGACATCTGCTTTGTTTTCGGATCGACCACCATTTCGACGGGTGCTTCAAAGGGTCGGAAAGAATCTTGAAGCAGTTGTGCCATCGTGGGTGTCATTTTGCCCATTTTCTGCAGACGATTTTCAGGATATGGCCAGGCAACAGGTGGTAACTCTTTCCAACGGGAGTGGCTGCCAGATACTCGATCCCACAATCCCGGCTCGCCTTCGCCACCAAAGAGCGCCTGTGCGACCAGCGAAGAGTTATTTCCTGTCAGTGATTCCTGCAGAAACAACATTCTCCGGGCCGACCAGCGGGGATCTGTCACAACCATCGGTTTAAGCTTGGCCACACTTTCTGTACTGAGACGATAAGGCTGATCTTTACGTGGCGAGAGGAGAGCCAACCACTCGGGATGAGCTTCCAGTTCTGCCAATGTCGCCACAGGTTGGTTCACCAGCAGTGAAGGCGATTTGCCAGGTGGAATCGGCAAGCCAATGATCGGGTCATAGACCAGCACTTTTCCATCGACCAGCACACCGATCAACCACTCTTCGCCGAGAGCATCGACTGGTTTTTCTGCGAGCACGAACGCATCAATGCGTAGTTGCCGCATAATTTCAAAAAACACACTGGCCCGGGCTAACGCCGTTCCACGTCCCAGAAACAAGGTGTCGTAAGCGCCCAGTGGCAGCTCTTCTTCACTTTCGCTCAGCAGGCTGACGTTTCTCAGACAGTAGAAAAATACGCGGTTCACACGCTCGGTATCGCTACTGGCACCTGTGGTGACATGTCCTGCGACTTCGTCAAAGAGAATCGAGTCGCGAATGTGAGTGCCGTCGGCATTATCAAAGATGACCGATTCCAGTATCTCTTTCTGAGCTTCACCGAAGAACGCTAACGTCTTTTCAGAAACGGTCGGCAACGCTTCTGATTCCTTGCGGATCTTGATCCAGGTATTAAGCACGGGGATCGCTGTCTTCAAATCGGAATCAATGCCCAGATTTTCAGGCCGTAACTGATGCAGGGCTCCGTCCAGAATTTTGGCGGTCTGCCGGGCAGTCCCAACCGATTTGTCGGCCTGGGCCGATGGTTCGCTCTCTTTGTTGACAGGGGTTTTGGCAGGGCAACCACTCAATACGATCAGGCAAAGAATCGCGAAACTCCAGACACTGACCATGTGGGCCAACTGCACCGAACTGCCCCAGAATCTATTGCTGGACGCTGCATGAGAAGACCATGCGGAATGAAAAGCATCTGACGACTGCCGAGGGAAAGTTTCATTCTGACGATGGGAGTGAGAATAAAATGTACCGCGGTGAGCGAAGTTCGAACCGTGAACCACAGCATTAACTTTCACTGAAAAATCGGGCGAGGGCAATAAGAGCACCTTCTATCGTGCCCGCCATCCCTAAGACAGGCAACAGTCCCGAGTTCAATGCCGGGAATTTTCACTCGAAACTCGTCATTCAATGGCAATCAGCCACAGAAAATCGCCAATTTCTGAAATGGCACGCCCATCGCAATGCTCATCACGGCTTCGAATGTCTAAAACTCACCGATAGTCTCACCGCCACTGCGTGTGCCTAATCTTACCAGCACCAGTCGATCCATGTTCTCAGACAGAAATCGAACGGAGCCATCGCATAACGCCGCATGACAACCCCCGGTGTGCTGACTTCCCAAGGCTCCGACACGTTTCGGATCCCAGTCGTTGACAAATGTCGTTTGGTCGGCCGCACCAGCCTGCCCGAAGGCCACCGGAATTGAATAATTGACAGGTGCGAGCGTACTGAGAGTGACATCACTCAATCCAAACATACCGCCGGAAGGGGCCCACCAGCCGTACTGTCCTATCGGTTCGAGAGCCCAGGTGGAACCTTGAGCCGCATACGTATCGTAGTTGCGATCGACATGATTACGTTCACCAAAGAGCAGTGTTGCTGTCGTACCGTCAGTAATGTCTTTGATTCGTACCAGCGGGAAAGTCGGCGTTGAAGAACCGCTGGATGCGAACACGCCATCTCCTCGAATGGCTGCGGGTGGGTGTGTCTGAGAACCACCATTCCCACCGTAACTGCCGATGGCATAGTACCGCGTCGATGACACCACGGGATTTTGAGGAATGATATCCGAAGGGCAAAGCAACATCGGCAAGATGGTGGCTGTTCGTGAACTCGCTCCCCCATTGGCATTCGCCAGTGGATCAGCAAAATCCCACGAATTGTACAGCGGCGCCTGGTCAAACTGTGGCAACAACTGCACAAACAACGACCAACCCCGCACGCGTGGCGATGTGGCAAAATCGATCCGAATCTGTCCGGGAGGCAAACACCCGAACGAAGATTCATAATTGTGAACGGCCAGGCCCAATTGTTTGAGTTGATTGCGGCACTGCGTCCTGCGGGCCGCTTCGCGAGCTTGTTGTACCGCAGGCAGCAACAAAGCAATTAACACGGCAATAATGGCAATGACGACCAGCAGTTCAATCAGTGTAAATGCCTTGCGCGACATTCCCATACTCCACAGCTTGCGATGGTTTCGCTTAAGGAACCAATGACCTGAATGGCAATTACCGCTACAGCTTGGGGGCAGGCTGAGGAATGACTGAGATCTGGCGGGAACTCGTCACTCGGATGTATGGCCGCTCGTCTTCGAGAATGAGGAGACCTGTGACTCGAATCGTTTTGCCACGGAAGTGATCTGCTGGTGACTCGATTTTCTCGACATCCTTGAGGAGGAAGATCCCCTGCTCATCAATGGCAATTCCCAGATTCGTTTCGAGATGGAAGTTTGCTTCGGAATCAAGGTAAACCGTCTTCCGTTTCTCCGAGTATTTGGCGGCTTTGACCAGGAACGTCACTTCCACGTTCTGCCCGATAAACTTCCGGGCCTCTTGCGGCTGAATCTTGACCGGCGGAGTTTTGTCCATTGATGGTTCGTCTGCTGAACCAACTTTTCCGTGGACCCACAGAAACCCCAGACAGCACAACATCCAGGTCAGCCAGTGCGTTGTGATCTCGCGACGACGCTTTTGAGCATTTAGGGCGATAAAGTTTGAACTTTGTGACAGCATGGCGGGTACCACTGATAAGATCATTCCCAGTGAAGTCATTATACTGACATCTTATGGCACGATCATGACACACTCGATATCGGCGAATCAAGTCCGCAAATTCCGGCTTCTGGCAGGACTGACACAACAGA
>JAIXUU010000128.1 GCA_027483405.1 Planctomyces sp.
CGATCAAATTCCTGAGGCCCACAAACCATCACCGGGTCGTCCTGGACGAGTTGCCAGACTTTGCCATCTGCAGACGTGGCATGCCAGATCCCCAGATCGCGCCGCTCGTAGAACAGGTGCCATTGATTACCTTCAATCCACAGTGTCGGTGTCCCATAAGGACCCGGCTCAATCGGTTCACCTGACGTCTTGCGGATGTCCACTTGTCCCAGATGCGACCACTCGTTTCCATTTTGTGATCGAAACCACTGCATCTGATCCCCTTCCCCTTCTGCGAACATCAGGAAAGGTGCAGCGGAAGTGTTTTTCTGACTTTTTTGCACACGAACACACACATCTTCCACCCAGCGGCCGGGAATCAGTGGTTCAGGCTGACTCCGTTCAAATCGCAAACCATCTGTGGATCGTGCCAATCCCAACTGTCGAATGCCGGTTTTGCTACCGTCGTAGCCTGTGTAATACAGTCGCCAGTCGTCAGGAGAGAGCCGCAGGATATCCCCTCGTTCACGAATTCGAGCATCCCAGGCCGGTTTGTCCTGGCCGGAAAGTTCTTGAGATGTCGGTAAACCGCGACCAGTAAAGATCGGCTCTGTGGAAAGAGGCGTAAATTCTGTAAGTGCTCGCGGCCAAGGTCGCGCAGTTGGCACAGAAGCCGAATCATCTTCCGCGATCACCCACCGCTGGCCCATGAGAATCACCGCACAAGAGACCAGCAGAAATCGATGCATCGTTTTTTGCCACATTTCAGAGATCACAGGGAGACTCCCGTCTGTCGATCTTTTCGCCAACCAGCCTGATTCGTACACTGTAGGGGGCCAATGGTCTTGCCTGCGATCCAGCCTTGATTTTGACGCGCGGTGGATTGAACTCGTTTCGGCCTCGACTTCATGTTCCAAACTTCAACGCATGATCGCAACCGCCGATCGCCTCAACCGATGGTCACAACCTTCGGCCACGGGCCTTTGCGTACCACGGCTGAATGTGTGGTGGCTCTGTTATTGGCCGTATTGCTGTTTCGAACCTTTGCGGCAGAAGGCTTTATGATCTCTACGGGGTCGATGGCCCCGACATTACTCGGTTTTCATAAACGGGTGGCCTGCCCCAAATGCGGTGAATTGTTTGCCTATGGAACTGCCTGGGATGAATCGGCCAATCACCTGGCAGCCAGTTCATCGGAGTTTGAGGTGGAACAATCGATCTGCCCCAATTGCAGCCAGCAGGGGATCGATCTCAGCCATGTCCCGAGAAATCATGGGGATCAGTTACTGGTCAACAAACAGGCCTATCTGTGGAGTTCTCCTCAAAGATGGGAGATCGCGGTTTTTCGTAATCCCAATCTGCCCACAGAAGCCTATGTCAAGCGGATTGTCGGTCTGCCCGGTGAAGCCGTTTCGATCCGCAACGGGGATCTCTGGATCAACGGCGAAATTGCCCGTAAACCGCTCCCTGTGCAGCGGACCATGTGGATTCCTGTCTATCATCAGGAACATCGCCCCACTCACGACACCAGCTTTCAGGATCGCTGGGTCAGCACGGATGGCTGGCTGGAGCCCACTTCCAATCTTCGTGGCTGGAGAAGTTCGCCCACCACGTTTCTCTTTCGAGAACAGACAGCAGGCGTCGCCACCGAGGCTCTCCCTGCTTCAGGCTCTGACTCTGATCAAAACACAACGTCCCAACCTGATGGTCAGAAGCCAGTGGCTGCTGAATCTTCGATTTCCTGGATCGAGTACCAGCACTGGGTGCGTTCCGGTGGGACTCATATCACCATGGTCACTCTTGAAGAGTGGCCAAGCGATCTTCAACTGGCCACACTTCCACCCTCGGGTTTGAAATACGACTCGAAAACGAAAAAACTCTCCTGCTTTGGTGTCCTCCCCGATGACGTCGTGTCGTTTTTAAGGACAAACTCGCAGAACCTTGTCTTTTTGCAGGCGATCGACAAATTGAAGGCCGCCTCTCACCTGGCTCCCATCACGGATCGCTACGGCTACAACCCCGCCGCCAACTCCATGGAACCAAATTCTGTCCGCGATATTGCCTTTGTCGGTGAACTTTCGTTGCCGCAGGAACAGGGACGTTTCTTCATTCAACTGACGGATGGTCTCGAACGATACACACTTGATTTTGATAGCCAGCGCGAATCGGTCCGGCTGTTCCTGGAGGGAACCGATCGACCACTGCGAGTGGGTCCCTGGTCTCCTCCAGAACGTGGCCAAAGTGTCCGGATTGAAGCTTCCATGATTGACCGGCAAGTGGCCCTGGCGATTGATGGGCACGAAGTTTTTCCCGTATGGCCAATTTCAGCTGTTCCTTCGGGTGCAGAGTCACCTCGCTCACCTGTTCGATTTGGCGCAATGAGTGGAACAGTGCGAATTTCCAATCCCACGCTCTATCGGGATGTCTTTTATACGTTTCAGAGAAGTCGCCACGCGGTCAATCGCCCCTATCAACTGGGGCCGGAAGAATTCTTTGTACTTGGTGATAACAGCCCCGTTTCGCACGACAGCCGACAGTGGGAAATGCCCGGTGTTCATCGCAAATTGCTCGTTGGAAAGCCTTTTCTCGTTCATTTACCTTCACAGCCCGGTCGCCTGAAGATTGGTGATCAGGAATGGCTGCTCCGCCTCCCGGACTTTGATCGAGTCCGTTTTCTCAGGTAGCGATTTCATCGTGGCTTGAGCCGGTTGAACTCACGCGAGGATCGAACTCTCGAGTCCTCACAGAATCAGCCCTTGGGCGAGCAATTCGAAGAGTGGCTCCGCGAATTGAGCGTTGGACATCAGAGTCCTGAAAATTTCCGCGAAGTCGTGCATGCCGTGAACGAAAAGTCTCAATCTGACGCGGCAGGTGAGCCACAGTCGATCTAAAAAATTGCCGAAAGTCGTAGCGCCAAGGGGTTTCTCAGCACCAAAACCGAAATGCCACTGCGGGCGATAAAACGTAAGGTGTTTTTGAGTAATAGGTTGCGTTCATTTTCTGGAAAGTCCGCCAACCTTGCAGGGTGAGTAGGGGTTGCTATACTTTTCATCCAAATCGATTTTCTCAGGAAAGAAGTCTCACACTTGGTGAACTGGCCGGTGGCTGGTGTGTCAATTGTGTGGCCTGCTTCGAGGTGACGAGTTTTTTCGTCATCAACTGAGCAAGTCATTTCAAGCTGGTGTAGCTCAACGGTAGAGCTCCTGTTTTGTAAACAGGAGGTTGTGGGTTCGAATCCCTCCGCCAGCTTTTGTGAATTTTCAGCGGCGGAGTTCCCGAGCGGTCAAAGGGGCCAGACTGTAAATCTGGTGGCTATGCCTTCACAGGTTCGAATCCTGTTTCCGCCAATTTTTGTGTTTTGATTGCTTTTCGAAGTAGTTGCGGGTGTAGCTCAATGGTAGAGCTCCAGCCTTCCAAGCTGGTGGTGAGGGTTCGATTCCCTTCACCCGCTCTCTGTGTGAAAATGTCACATTTGTGCAGCTTCCTGGGGTTTCTTGTAGAGAGACTCTCAGGTTTCAAAGCTGTGCAGGTCGTGTCGGTTGACATTGCGGAAAATTCGGGTCATCGTCTACAGCCTCGTAGGGAAGTTGTCGGTGATTTGAAGTTGATCTCGCTGCCGTAGCTCAGTCGGTAGAGTGCGTCCTTGGTAAGGACGAGGTCGTGGGTTCGAATCCCACCGGTAGCTTTTGGTGGCGAGATTCTGGCAAGGTTGCCAGTCTTTACACGATGCAATTTTGTCTGGATGTTGGCAGTTTGGTTACTGTCAGTATCGATTGAGTGTTTGAGTCCACGTATTTGGCGTGGGTGCCGTCGTGGTGCCCATGGGATTGTCGTCCTCTCGTTCTGTCGTCCCAATTTGATACACGGGCGGAAAGTTCCGCTGGTCGACAAACAGCAACAAAGAAGGTTTCGGAGAAATGGCGAAGGAAGTTTTTCAGCGGACAAAGCCCCACGTCAACGTTGGAACGATTGGTCACATTGACCATGGCAAGACCACGACAACTGCCGCAATTCTGGCTGTGCAGACTGCCAAGGGTCTGGCCAAGTTCAAGAGCTACTCGGATATCGCCAAGGGTGGTACCGTTCGCGACGAAACCAAGACTGTGACGATTGCCGTTTCACACGTCGAATACGAAACCGCCACTCGTCACTACGCTCACATCGATTGCCCAGGCCACGCTGACTACATCAAGAATATGATCACCGGTGCCGCTCAGATGGACGGCGCTATTCTCGTGGTCTCTGCTGCTGACGGCCCGATGCCTCAGACTCGCGAGCACATCCTGCTCGCCCGTCAGGTGGACGTCCCTGCTCTCGTGGTGTTCCTCAACAAGTGCGATCTCGTTGACGACGAAGAGCTTCTCGAACTCGTCGAAATTGAAGTTCGTGAACTCCGCTCGAAGTACGATTTCCCCGGCGACGACATCACCATCGTTCGTGGCAACGCCAAGGGTGCTCTCGATAACCCAGCCGATCCTAAGTTCAACAAGTGCATCGGCGACCTGATGGACGCACTCGATGCCAATGTTCCTGAAC
>JAIXUU010000102.1 GCA_027483405.1 Planctomyces sp.
CGAGAACCTTGTGACGCTCCCCACAGCAGCCAACATTTCTTGCAGCCCGCTTCTGTGGCCCGACTGGTCGCCAGAGATCCTGTCCAATTCGCCCAGCCAGATCCTCGTGGTGCGCGTCCCACTCGAAATCTCTCCTGGCCGCCAGACCCGGTTGCGGGAACTTCTTTCCACCTCAGAACTGGCACGGGCCGACCGCTATCGATTTCCGGAAGTCGGTCGCCGGTTCATTGCCTGCAGAGCCGCTCTCAAAACATTGCTGGCCATGCACATTCAAGGCTCTCACAAGACCCAGGAAATTCGATCGATCGAACTCATCCCCACAGCCAGCGGCAAGCCCACCTGGGCCGGCTGCCAGAGCGATTTCAGTGTCAGCCATTCGGGCGAAATGGCCTTGATTGCCCTCCAGCTTCCCCGTTCATCATCCACCACACATCACTCCCCTGCACCGCTGCGACTAGGGATCGACCTCGAACATGCCGCCCGCACGACCGATTGCCTGCGCCTGGCCCGCCGGTTCTTCGCACCCGGCGAAGTCGCTGCTCTGGAAGCTCTTCCCGCAGAAGAGGTTCAGCGGGCGTTTTTTCGCTGCTGGACACGTAAAGAAGCCTATGTGAAGGCGATTGGCGTGGGCCTGGCCTACTCGCTGGAAGCGTTTGAAGTCCCCATTAATCCCCTGCCTCCGGGAACCAGCCACCGCGCCCTCCTGTCGCATGCCGCCGATAGGGAGCAGCTCCATCGCTGGCAGCTCTTCGAAACCGCACCCCACCCCCACTACGAAGCCGCCCTCTTCCTCGACGCACCCCACCCTCCAAACATCACCTACGCCACCATCGATTGGGCGCAGCCTTAATCGTAGACGATGTAGAGGAATTTAAGCGTTCGCACACTATGGACGACGCAGCCTTCCTTTACTAACCAACAACCATGAAGCCTATCCCGCCAACGGAATTCATTTTACAAATCTAACTCAATGTAGCTATTGATTTTGATCTGTGGAAACAATTGACCGTACTTGGCATTCAGCTTGTCGGCTTGATCGCTGGTAATCTCTTCGAGTAATGGAAAGCGAGAAAGGTCTCCCAAATCGATTTCACACTCTCTTAGCCGCAGCGTACGAAGCTGTGGCAACGGAGGAAGAACTCGACCATCCTGAAATCGAATACGCTTAAGACTCAGGCTTTCAAGTCGATTTGCCCCATTGACGAATTCGTTGTCCAGAATAATTTTCTCTGGTCCCATGATGTGCACGGATTTTAGATTTGGAATATCTTCAAGTCCCCGCAGATTGGTTTCTGTCACAACCGTATTCCATAATGATATACTACGGATAGTAGTTGATTTTGATGCCTCTCGAAATGGTGCATCACCAAGTTCACAATCTGTAAAATTGAGTGAAACAATTGGAATGTCCACAAATACTTTATCAAGATCCTCATTTGTGAGACGCCCCTTCAATCCCAGATAAGCCCTCACATTCAATTGACGAATCGCATTCCAAATGCGCTGTCGCTCCTTCTCATCGTCTGGAAAATTGACCTCAATAGTATGAACCATTCCCAAGTATGTTGCCCACAGTGAGCCATGAACTGAGGTTGCAAATTTTCCTTTGTGAATGACACCCATCACTTCGATCCGACCATGATTCGACGTGATAACACTCATTGCTAACATGGTGCGTGTCACCATACCCACGGGGACGACAACCACCGCCAAAAGAATGATCGCAAGAGTCAGTTTTCGATAAGTCATTGTGAGTCATCTTCTTTGTGTATTCACAAAATTCAATCCACACATGAATCGTCTATTCCCAGAATAGTCATCCGACGACTGTGATTAGCAATAGAGCTGAATTCATGGATGGATGACCATATTAATTCCCTCGAACTTCAACAATCACCAGCAAATGATCCATCTGTGACTGCTGCGCACCATGCCTGCAGCTCTGGAGAAGCCATGCGCTGTAGGCCCTGAGTGTGCTCCTGCAAGTCGCGATATACTTCAAGAAACTTATGCTCGCGCGAAGGGTTCCGAGAAGATCAGGGGAGCGGCCGTGAGGCGAAAGGTTTTCGCTTTGTGTGGTGAGGGCCTTCACAGATGCTTCAGCGCTGGGAAGCACTCGGAACCAGTGGGGCTTTGAGTCCTTGACCTAATTGCTGCAGAACGTCGTCAACCTGTAGAGGTTCACACGCCTGTTCGAGCTGATCCAGAAATTGGCTTTCCCCATCCAGGCCCAATTCAAAGCCGGGGGAAAGGGCTTGCCGGTCGCCATAGCGTAGAGAGTAAGTGCAGGTGGCCAGATCGCGCCGATGAACAGGAAAGGCGAGGAACAATCGCGGCCCGCGCAACGAGATAGACTCGGGCCGAAAGGCAGCCGCATCCATCTCGGACGGGATACTTCCCAGCAAGAGGCGGTGCTGATTGATGTTGGACACCACGAACGACACCTCCACAGCCGATGGTTTGCCCGCTGTGGATGGCTGGCCGGCAGTTGAGGGCTGGCCGGGCTGGGCCACTCGCGTCCGGAGAATGCAATCCCACGGCGAAACTCCCGCCTCGGCAACGGCCCGTTCCACCTCGACAGGAATTTCCACTCCTGCACCAGTCGCTGACTCAGCCGTAGCAAAACTCCACTCCACGGCCCCCACGGGAAGGTTGCGCGTCTCGATCAAGACCATCCATACCCGCGAAGCTTCATCCCACTGGTCAGAAACCTGATGGGGTTCGTAACGCCTTTGAACTTCGAAGGAGCCGCTCTCTTTGAGCAATGCAGCGGGAGATGATCGTGGCAGATTCCGCACAATCCAGCCAGCTTCAGCCGTGATCGAGGGGACGATGAGTGGCTCTTTTTTCGCGGGATCTTCGACTTCCACGCGCAGATCGCGCAGGTCACTCCGGCAGGCGGAAAGCATCTCGGGGTCTAGCTCGACCAGCAGCCACACGGGGGAATCGAGTGAGGCATCGGCCGGACGTGCTGCCGCAGAGTCGTCTCGCAAACTTTGTACGACAGCCTGCACATCGAGGGGAATTTTTCGAAGTTTAGCGAGGGAATTCGCACCGGTCGCTGACGCCGGCCCCGCCATGGGAGTCACGGATGTCTCACACCCGGACATCAGGCTCAATACCAGACCACACCACCCCCAAAAACACCAACAGAGGATGCCGTGACGACGCAGAGTTTGATCAGAGCGAAAACAG
>JAIXUU010000029.1 GCA_027483405.1 Planctomyces sp.
AACCCCAGATATCTCCGCGCTCTGCAGACAGCCTTCCTGCAGGCCGGTGGTATCATCAAATCTCAGACGACCGTCGCTCAGTGGAATATAAGTACTCCTGAAGGAATTCGCCTAACCACCACAGATGGCGAAGGCATTTGCAGCGACAAACTAATCGTGGCCACAGGAGCCTGGACGCAACATCTTCTGCAGCGTTCTTCTGATGTCACAAACCCCGGCATTCGCCCCATTCGCGGACAGATCGCGTTACTCAAAGAAAAAGTCCCCACGCTCTCGACGATTATCGAACGTGGCAAACAGTATCTGGTTCCGAGGGGTGATGGTTATGTGCTGATCGGTTCGACAGAAGATGATTGTGGATTCGATCGATCAACTCAGCCGGAGTCGATTCAGCAACTGGTTGAATTCGGCACTCGACTTGTCCCGTCTTTGCGTGATGCCCAACTGGAAAGATTCTGGGCCGGCCTCAGGCCATGGAATGGTTCCACAGCCCCCTGGATCGGCTGGATGAGTGAAGCAGGGTGCGGAGCCCACGAACGGGTATTTATCGCCGCCGGACACTTTCGCCATGGTCTGCAGATGTCACCCGCGACCGCTCATCTGGCCCGACAGATGATTCTCCGGCAACCGACAACCATCAGTTTACCTCCCATCTCTCCGGAACTGACTTTAGCTCAGCCTACGTAGCCTGGCCATCAAGGAATACTGCATGAGAGCAGTCGTTCAACGAGTGACAGAAGCCCGGGTCAGAGTCGCGGGCAAGATCGTCGGCGAGATTGGCCGAGGTCTGATGGTTCTCATCGGGATCAGCACGCATGACACAGAGGCCGATGCAGCATGGCTGGCAGACAAGCTGGCGAGTCTCCGCATCTTTGAAGACGACGACGGAAAAATGAACCTCGCCTGTGCTGAGATCGGGGGGAGCATTCTCGCTGTCTCACAATTCACACTTCTGGGCGATGCCCGTCAGGGCCGGCGTCCCAGTTTTACTATGGCCGCCAGACCTGAACTGGCAGAGCCACTTTACGAGAAGGTGGTATCGATCCTGAGAGATCGCGGGCTCAACGTACAGACAGGTCAGTTCCGCACAGAAATGAAAGTCGAACTGATCAACAATGGGCCAGTCACCATGCTGCTCGACAGCCAGAAACTTTTTTAAGTTTCGCCGGGGTACTCCTTCCTGGTCAGCGGCCAAGAGGGGAGCGACTCAAAGGAGTCATTCGACCGGTTCAACCCAACCACAAATTCAGCACGACGATTCCCAACTGAATTTCGGGATCGAAAAGCAACATAACGGACATTATCGGACGTTGCAGGAAACGACAGATTCAAGTGATAAGTTTACTTTACGAGACCCGGTTGAGTTTCACTCAGCCGGGTCTTGGCATTCAGCGGCCGGGACAATGACCGGGACATCAGCCCTCACCACGCAGGCCCAGATCTGCAGCACCGAGCGTTCTGCCTCAGAACGCTTCCCGACACGCCAAGCATGATTCAGGACATTCGCCTTGCGCTCACGCTCAATACTGGCCACCAACGCCGGTTGATTGAGCAGCATCGAAGCCGCCACATCAGCCGCTTCCGAACGCAGAACCGGAATCCCTTCTCGATCACCAGTCATTTCAGAAACGGACAGCTTGCCCTTGAGACGGACACTCTCAGCCGCGACGGCCCGGGCAGAGACTTCCACACGAAGACCGATGTCGTATGTCTGAATCGAGTCTTGGCGAACGACCTGCCCATCATTCGAAGACGAAAACGAAAGCCGCACAGGGATCTTTTCAACTCGCTCCAATGTAGCAGTCCGGCCATCTTCCACGAGGATCGTTGGATCAGCCAAAACAGACACGCCACGACGACGGGCAGCGGCCTGCAGAACAGCGTCCAACTGAAAAGCCGCACCAGTGGCCGAAGCAATCCCAATCGCATCGCCAGCCGCAACGCCAAGACTAATACCGGCAGCCGGGACAAGATCAACGCCGAGCTCCTGCAGCCGGTCCGTACTGGCAGAAACAATCCAGAACTGCACGGCGAACGATTCGGACTCAGTGAGGTTGACGGCCTCAATGATGGAGGAAATGCGGCGAACGACTTCCGCCCTATCGATCATCACGACCAAACCATCTTCCGTGACGCTGGCATTGCCGCCAGCACTGCCGAGCAAAGCCGAAATCTCATCCGGACGCAATCGCTTGCATCTGGCCACGAGATGAACCCGGTCATCGTCGCCGACCTTGCCAAGCCACCAGACCGAACCAACTCTGGCCACGCTGGTATCAACGCACCTGGCCACCAGAGACAGGACCTCGGGCAGTGGGGCCGAAACGTCCATCGTCACGGGGCTGAACGCCACCGCTTCCGAGACCACGATTGACACCTGAGCCAGACTCGACAGTTCCTGAGCCACGACCCACGCCGGAGCGTTCGCCCATTTCACGGAGACCGTCGGCCCCACGATATCCACCTTCTCTTCGATCACCGGCGGTAAACGGTGACTGACCTTCGCTTGAAATGGCGTCAGACTCGGGGACGATTTGCCGGATGCGGCGCAGCCGCTCAGGAGGATGACCAGACCAAGACCAACGCACTTCGCCGACATGAGCCAAGGCCACGCCTTCATGCACGTCGCCTTCTCGCCATTCTTCACCTTGTTCATCGATCAGCCTTCCATTGCTGATACCCACAATCACAGGAGGCTTCCATTCATCCTGCTTAACAAATGCGACTGGAAGTGAAACTTCACTTCCAGTCGTTGCGGAAGTGATCTGTTTCACTTCCAGTCCTTCAATCTTCTCAATATCCCGGATGCGTGTTGAAGCCGGTTTGTATTCCGCGACAGGAGGAACAACGACTTCTGCAGAATCCTCTTTCGGCTTCGCCTTCATCGATTTCACGAAGTTCATCAACCACGTCACCATGTGTTTTTGCCCACCGGGTTGAGCGTTGAACCACACGAACGACAGCATGAGAGCAAAAGCCCCAATGAGACCCATGGGAGCGAACATCCGGAACCAGTTTCGACGCAGAAACCAAACGATGATCCCAATGCGGCCCAGACGCTCACACGGCTCTGGTATCCGCTCCGCCCCGCCAGTCCCCTTCTCAGTGGCACTGTGGGACTCGTAAGCCTCGAAGACCTTCTGTTTGAAGGTCATCGGGCGTTGTTCCGACAAGTTCCAGCGAGAGCCCACCCGGCGATATTCGAGGAGCCAAGCTCCAGTCGTCAATTTCGTTCTCAGTACTCCGGCCCACAACTGGCGAAGATCACCAACCGTGATCGAACCGAAAAACCACGGCAGACGCTTGCCGAAGACCGAACCGACTTCGACTTTCAACTCACAGAGATCACGAACCCATTTCGGGAAGTTGTTGAAAGTTTGCGTGATCAGCACGACTTCGCATTGCTCGTGCCGAACCATGCTCAGCCACTCCAGCCAGTGCTGGTTATGATCCGCTTTGAAACGCTGCCCGCCCATGCAGTGATGAACTTCATCGAGCAGGAACATTCCGCCGGCGAGCTCCGCCGGCAGGAAGTTTTCCGAAGAGAACGACCACGGCCCGTTGCCTCTGGTTTTCCATGAGGCGATAACTTCATCAGGAATCTTGATCAGCCGGTCAGCGAGCCCATCGACCCTTGCCAGTTCACAAATCTTTCCGTGATTCAATGGCAAGTTATGAATGATCGGGCCAGGGCGATCGACAGCGTATTTATATATCAGATCGTGCACGGTTCCATAGGTCTTTCCAGACCCCATAGCACCAACACGAATTGTTAATACAGCATCCATGCTATATAAACTCCTCAGCGTAAAGCGGCTTGGGGTGCAGTGGCTCCCCTGCACCGCTTTACGCTTCGTCGCTATCCTATAAAGAACCGTTTCACCCATCGCCAAGGAGCAATGAGGGCATACATACCAATGTAAATAACAGACATCTGGTAAAGCTCTGTGACTGGCAGCCAAAAGTTCGCCGACGCCACACAACTGGAAAACCATTCCGGCACTGTGACTTGAAAAGGGAAGTCAGGCACCAGATCCAGCAGCCCCTCAATGGACGACGACAGAAACTCATTGAGCTTGCGACCTACAAAACAAATCGCCTTGGTTGCGCCGCAGAAAACCCAATTGATCAGGTCTTCACCGTATGAGCCGAGATCGAACCATGAACCCTCTTCCATGGTCAGGCACTCCCCAAGAGCAGGTTGAACATCCACCGGACATAGAGCACCAAAAGAACGATGAGGCACAAGAACCGGAAACCATCCCGGTATGTCTCGAAACCCGATTCCCATTGATAGTGACCGCCAGCGAGAGTCAGAGGCAGTTTCACCGGAATATCTTTCGAGCGATCAAACATGAAGGGAATCGAGAATTCCATATAGTGATACGGAGCCCGATTGCTGGACAGGAGACTGGAGAAGTCAAAGCCCTTCGCTTTAAGCTTATTACCAAACGCTTCGAGCGGAGATTCTTCCCCTAGATTGCATTCACAGTCGCCGCCCTCAGTCTGGTGACAAGTGTCATATGAATCTTGAATATCTGTCGGAGACCGATCACAGCAATCTGGAACGCCGTCGCAATCACCGTCCACAATTTGGCGGAGAATACCGCCTGGGTGAGTCTGATAAGCACACGGCCCCTCTGCAGATGTTTGACAATGAGTCTGATCTGAAGGCCCGGTTGCCAAAGGCCATTCACAACCGTATTGCCATGATTGGCCATCACCATTCCGAGTGGCCACTGTGATCAGGCAGCCCGCTGAAGTGGGATTGTCATCTTCGCCGTCAGGAGTCCCGTCACCATCGCAATCAGCGACCAGCGGGCAAGGATCTTGGCCATCTGGAACGCCGTCGCCATCGTCATCAGGATCAGAATTGTCAGGTGTACCGTCACCGTCAGCATCTGGCCCCGGCCCGCCGTTGTCCGGCTCACCATCATTATTGTCATCGGGATCCAAACCATCGGGAACGCCGTCGCCGTCAGAGTCTGGACCGTTGTTCGGTGAGCTCGGAAAAGGATCGAACGCATCGTCGATGCCATCGTTGTCGGTATCATCTCCCGAGGGTTGACCGCCACCGGGTGGAGACCAAGGGAAAGGCCAGTCAGGCCCGTCATCGTCATCATCGTCACATTTGTTTTCAGCATCTTGTGGGCAATTGTCAGCCCAGTCTGGAACCCCGTCACCGTCAGCATCGGGAGGAGTTCCAGGCGGAAGAGGCAAAGGCGGTTTGCCCCCATTATTCGGCGGATTATTGCCCGGAAAATCAGGGTCTTCCTTATTGGGTTTACCGTCGCCGTCAGCATCGTCATCAGGGTCATTCGCGTCACCGTCGCCATTATTGTCGCCGGGAAACCCTGCCCCGCCACATTCCCCGAGATCGCCAAGGTAACCGCCAAATTGCCAGCTATCGACTGACACGCAGCCTTGCGGCCCGCAGTCAAGATCCATCCCCAAAGCATCCTGCAGCGAAGCAAAACGCCAGAAAGGAACGCCCTGTAGAAAGTTCCCGCCCAACGCTCTAGCAGCCGTCACATCTCGCGCGGCCTTGCCGACATTCGTACTGCTCGGCAAAGTATGGAGCAGCCATTGCCAGCCAATCCCAGTGGAATAAGAATTCGTGACCGTCGCAACGCCCGTCACATTGTCCACGACATACTCAATAACGAACTGACCGTCGAACGTCAGGTTGCCGTTGCCGACCCAGTTTTCAACAAGTCCTACGCCGTTCAAATTGTAACGAACTGGCTGTTCGGACACCGTCCAAGGAAGTCGCCAGCGTTTCGTATATGTCACCCCATCGAACTCAGTACCGAGAAGAACGATTCCCTCATTCTCATAACAGGAAACGGCAGGTTCTTCGTTGGCCCAAGAAGAGAGGCGACCTATGGCAATCGCGATCAAACAGACCCGCAGGCCCAAAGGCAAGCGGGCGATGAGACCACAGACGGTTTTCACCATCCAAGACCCCACCGCCCTAGCCTGCAACAAACCCAGCAGAGCAAGCCTACCACAACCCCGACCAAGAAGCACAAAGCGTCGAACTGTTCGGCTGTCATGGTTGAATTCCATTTCGATCAATCCCAATGGTCTTGCAGCTTGCTACCGGCCTGATACCCGACATAAGTACCCACTGGACCCCAGAAGCTGCCAATGGCAGCCCCTGCATACGGGACTACTTTCCCAGAGCTTTACCACCCCAAGACAGCATGACCCTGAACACGAGGAACGCGAGATAACCGACCGCGACAATGCCACAGACCGCAGCAAGAGCGATGATCGCGGTCCCGATCAATTCAGACACGCCGGAATCGGCAATGACTGACTCAATCGTCGGAGGAGTGTAAGTGGCATGCGCCGGGACAGATGCAGCGACCATCGCCACAGCCACCAAAGCACAGGCCACAGCCTGTTTCAGACGCAGAGAACAGGCCGAAGCCTTCTCGACGATGAAACCAGTCACAGAACGAGCTTTTGTGATGAGATTCGACATGGAACATTTCTTCCCTGATTGGAGTAAAAGACCTGCAACGACATGCTGCAGGCATATAGACACCGGCTCCGGAACCGGTTAATCCCGATACTCTGGCAAATCACCATTTTTCGTGTCGTAATACGAATCGTATTGATCGAAATCGTTACGGAGGCGAGCTTGGTGAAACCGCTGAATGCGTGTTTCGTCAAGCCCTGCCCTTG
>JAIXUU010000340.1 GCA_027483405.1 Planctomyces sp.
CAGCGCACGGCCATTGCTCAGAAACCTTTGATTGCCTCTGCCCGGGAAATTCTTGCTCAACAGGAAAATCTGTATCAATCGCTTTCTGGCCAGACAGAGATGTTGGATGTCGCCCGGGGAACTGTCGGGCAGTTTTCTCAATTGAACAAGTCGCTCATCGATGCCGCCAGCCAACTGGATGTGGCCCAGCGGGTCAGTGACGTGCTCGTGCAAATCGAGCAGACCTTGCATGATCGTCCTGTGTCGGCTGAAGCGACACTTGAAGAAGCTGAGCAACTGGTGGCCGTCTCGAAAAAGCTGCATGAGATGCAACAACTTCCTCTCGCTGAAGCCAATGTTGATCGAGCCGCCCGATTGGTTGGCGATCTGGCTGGGCGAACCGGTTCACTGGCCGATGCTGCTGAGAATCTGGAGTTGATCGTCGATTTCCAGCAGGAACTTGGCAGCCAGATCCGTAGTCTCACGAGCCTTCGCGAGCAGTTCTTCCAGTTGTCCCTCTTGGAGAAGTCGATTGGAAACACCGTTCAAATGCTACAGCCACTCTTTGAACTGACGAATCTTAAGCGGCTTGATGGCGAAGAGCTGCGCACAGCGGCCCGTTCGATTCTCGAACAGCGTTCTCACCAGGATCGCACTCAACTGGTTGACCAGAGCCGGCAAGCAATCCATGGAGTCACCATTTCGACGGGGACTGAAAACAAAATCGATGGACAGAAAAACGACTCGGTCCCACAGCCACTCGACTAGTTCGAGCAGGTGAGCGATTTGGCAAAGCGATTGTGTCAGATGTTCTGACCATCGAGCTGTGGCTTGCAGGCACACACATATCAACACCCGGATTCGACATTGAGTCCGGGTGTTGATGTTTTTGAGTCGCATTCAATGTTGATTGGCATGCATTGATCTGGTCTTCAAGCAGCCTTCGAAGATCTTGTGGAGCTGTGACCAGACCATTGATCCGTGTCAGAGAATTTATGAACCAGATCCGGCTGTGCGACAACATTGTAGACGCGAAGAAAGTCTTCCTCGGTAATGTTGTTCAGGATGGGCTTGAGTTTGGAGTAGAGATAACTCCCATGGTGCACCAGTCGCGGATACTTGATCAAAGTGACCGGAATATTGGCATCAGCCAGGGCTAGAACTAACTGGTAGAGATGAGCGAGCAGCACCTGCTCCTGGGCCCCTGCCTTCAGACTGCTCGAATTCCACAATCCTCCTGCCAACTCTCGCGAGTGAAAAAACCGCTTGGCACGTTTGAGGAGTGGCATTTTCTCGACAGCTGATTGAGTAACATGCCGACGACTTTCTGCCGCAGCAGCCAGATCTCGCATTGGGATCAAGACATGCTCGATGACAATGTTCGCATCGGCAAGAACGTCGGCGGCATACTCGGCAAATTTGGGATTCTTGACCAGATAAGGTGCGGAGGGGTCGCGGATATCACATTCCAGACCGGCCCGGGCGACGTCGTTCTTCAGTCGAGAAAGGTCTTCCGGGCGAAACCCCGTATTGATTCCCAGATGAGTCAACAGCTCGACAAGAAAGGTCGTCCCGGTGCGTCCTGTACCGGTAATGACCACATGGTGACGGGGGGCCATACGCCATCCTTTGTCCTTGAATTCCGTTTCAATCTTAAGACCAGCAGGTTGGTCACGACGGATTCGCCAGTATCAATCGGCGAAGAAACTGATGGCTGCCGTGCGGGCCCGCAGGCACAGCTGACTTCAGCGCAAACCTTGCCAATCAACCTGACGACTTCGTACCTCCTGAACTTTCATCAAGCCACATCGACGCGGGCACACCTTGGAAAGGGATCGATTTCGCTTCACTTTCGTCTGCCCACGCACTGATGATGTTTCTCGATGAGTTCAAGAGGTTACGATCATCGCCTGAATTTCTGCTGAAGCCCTTTTGCGGAACTGAGACGCGAAGTCCGCAAGCCATCAGCAATGTTCATGAATGATCGTAAGCGCTACATACGATTTGCACGTCTGGCAGACAAGGGCGATGCTCTTCAGGTCTGTTGGTTGTATGAGCATGATTTGCCGGTCAGTTGATTCTTGACTGGCGATCAAGCGTCTATCGATGCCAGGGCCTCACGAATCACCAGGCACAGAACAGCAATCTGTTTGACAATTTGCGTCGCCACCGGCAGATTGAATCTGACGAGTAACATCACCTGATATTGAAAAGACAATGAACCACCGATTGATTACCGACCATGTTCTTTCACGCAAAGCTGCATCTTTTTTCGTGGGCAACTCCCTGCGAGCCCTTGCCGTCATGGGTGCCGCTGGCTTGATGATTGCCGTATGGGCGGGAAACAGCCTGGCGAGTGAACCGATTGCACCTGCGGCTGTCGCAACTCCCCCTCTCTCGGCAGAACAACCGAGCCCAGCTGACATGGCCAAGGCCGCCGGAGTGAAATTGCCTTCACTACCCTGGCATACAGCCAATATCTGGTGGGAACTGGCCAGTGAAACCGAGAATTTCGAAATGCTGGAACAGACCGTCACCATTGATCGTGATGTTCCCTCCACCATGAATCTGTATATCGCCCCCATGGGAGTCGCCATGATCAGCGGCATGCAGTGTTATGGTGGCATTCAAACCAATATCAATGGCTGGGCCAACAAAGAGAGTCGCGAGCGGGTCTTCCGCGGGAAAGGTGCCATCTTCTCCCGCTGGTCGAATGACAAAAAGACCCCCATCGGCCTCGATCATGTACTCACGGCAGAAGAAGACTGCCTCGTTGAAAGTGCCGGCTACGAGGGAGAATTCGCCAGCGTCCGCAGACCTTTCGAATGGACGAAAGGGACCTACACTTATCGGATCCGCAAAGACAAAACCGAACAGATCGATGGCCAGGCTCACACCTGGTTTACCTGTGAAGTCGAAACCAAAGACTGCTGCCAGATCACTGTCGGCAGCCTGCGCTTTGAAGGTGAAACATTCAAATTCTGGCCCAGACAATCCGCCTTTGTTGAAGTCTACAGCACCCGGCAGATTCCCCGTTCCCACATACCGGCTGTCGAGGTCACCTTTGGCTGGCCGAAGATTAATGGGCAACCCGTTAAACTCAAAAGAGCACATGCCTACTATCCCGACAAATCCACACAGGCAAGTCCTGATTGTGCTGTAGTCACTGCGGAAGGAAGCAACTGTGTGGTCAAAGTGGGACCCATCTTCGTGCGCGACGAAGCCACTCGCCGACATGAACTTCTCATTGTTCCTCCAGCGGAATGAGGCATGAATAAGCAGCCGCTGCGAGGATCAAAGAGATCGTCTGGCTCATCGAATGTTATGTGCATAGGTGCTGATTTGAGGTGTGACTGGAGACTGGGTAGTTGAGGTCGAACGACCTCTTTTGCCCCCAGGCTTTTTGACACTCATAGCTGATGGCGAACACGCTCTTAAGTCAGGAAAACATGCCGCGGATGCATTTGTGCCGGCAGCTCCATGGAACTGGGGGCGGATGAAGACACCGGACTCCAACCATCCTGCAGAACATGAAATGTGAGGTCGAAGGGCGTAAAGACCACGCCCTTCCGCAAAGCCTTCAGGGGCGTGCCACCCTGCGGGGATGATGACATCAAAGTGATGTTCCATTTTAGCGGCACCGAGCAAGCATGCTTAACGGCCTCCAGCATCAAGACTTTAGAAACCGGGTCAGATTGATTTCTGGAGGAAGGGGTTGGCCTGCCATCGCGTCGAGTAACCAGTTGGCCAGAAGTGGAGCCCATAGAGCACCACGTGAACCCAGTCCGTTGATCAGCCCGCAGTTCTTTTCCCGTGGCCAGGTGACTTCTGAGATTCTCCCGAGAATGGATTCTGGCAGGCTCCAGCCAATCGCTGGCATCTGACCAGGGAGAGCGGGCCTGATGGCGGCCTGCTGAGAGCAGATTTGCGGATTTCTGATTCCCCACTGTGCGAGACCCCGGCTTAACTCCAGACGAGCCTCAGATGTGATTTCCTGATCCAGATGCAATGGGTCATAGGTTGCGCCCACCAGCCAGCGATCCTGCTCTTGTGGAGTCATCCAGATCCCTCCATGCCACGAATAATCCTGGCGAGCCCCCGGAAGGTCGATTTCCATTAACTCCCCTTTGGCAGCGAGAAATGGCAGCCGGATCAATTGTGGAGTGTAGCCAGTGCAAAAGACGATGTGCCGGGCGGTCATCGATCTCCATTTCCAATGGCGCGCCACGTCATCCCAGATCAGATCGAGAGGCTTGAATTCCGCTCGTGAAAGACAGGATGTTTCCGTCAGCCACTTCTCTGTCGCCTCCAGAAAGACAGGCATGAGCACCCGGGCCGCCTCTGGCATGACATAAGGTTTTGAACCAGCTGGCCCATGGATGCCATGTTCTCGCGAAGTGACGAGATCCGGTTCGACGGATTGGAGATAGTTGGCTGATGCGGGAAACTTCTGGCAGCGCGATAACCACAGTTCTTCTTCGGCGATCGTCAACCAGCGCAGGGCGGGTCGATTTCGCCAGCAGTCTCGTTTTGTCTCGTGGGCCACAAAACGATAAAGATCCAAAGCCGACGATCGAAATTCTGCAAAACGCCAGGCCAGTGCCAACCTGGAGCCGGTGATCGGTGTGATCAGGCCTGCTCCCACTTGGGAGGCCGAAGGTGGCCATTCAGTCGGAGAACTGATGACATGAATTTTCAGATGGCGGCGCAGCGCCTGCCAAGCCAGAGCCGATCCTGCGACACCTTGACCAACAATCAGCAGATCAACTGTCGTATCAGTCACACTTTTGACGTTCTGGCACGAGAAAACATTTTCGATCAGGTGAGCTATGTGAACCTGAAAACCCCCCTGTTCACGAAGAGGGATTACTCTCGAAGTTCAACAGCGGGGGAACTCTTCGCTTGACCGGAGTTTATTTCGCTGGCCCATCGTTGCGGGGTGGTCGTTGACCTGGGCCACGTTCACCGGAATTTCTCTCATTGGTGTTTCTCTCACCGGGAGGTCGATCACCAGGTGGGCCATTTCCTGACGGGCCACCATTCCCCATACCACCTGGGCCACCGCCAGGGCCAAACCCGCCAAATGGAAAGCCCAGATCGCGACGCATTTCAAAGAGAGCCCTCAGTTCGGGAGATTTTTCCTGAATGAAAAGATAGGTCAGCCGTTTCCGCGCATCGTCGGGTGGGAGGCGCATCAGTTCATCTCGACGAGTGCTGTCCATCTCGCTGAAGAATGTCTGCAGATCCTGCTCGGCGGGTAAATTGCGCTCAATCTCGGCTCCGACCAGATTTCCCAATCCTCGGTAGAACATACTCAGGAATGAGATCCGTTGATCGGGACCTTTTTTGGACTCCAACTGCTTCTTCAATTCGGGATCCTGAATCGCATCAATGAGCCGCACCAGTTGTGGTTCAGCAGGCCAGCGCAAACGGCCACCCGCCTGTCGGAAAGATGATTCCAGAATCCGCCGTGAGCGGGAAAGCCCCGTTTGTGTCTGAGCATCCCGCTGAAGATCCACGGGCAAATCTTTGAAGCAAATTTCTATCAGTCCCTGCAGATCCTGGGACGATAAGGCCGGCCCGCGACTGGCCGATCGATTGCGACGTTCATTCCACGACCCCACATACATCGCCTGTGCCTCGTTGCGGGCATCCTGCTCTTCTTTGAATTTCTTGACGAGTTGCATCTTCTTAAGGGCGTCGGTCTCGCGACGAAGATCGTCACGCTGTCCAGGCGTCAGCGTCTTCAGCCACATGCTGTAAGTTTCCATGATGGCATGCAGGTCTCCACCGCTTTTCGTATCGGCCTGCAATTCATTGTTCAGTTGCCGCAAATGCTGGCGGCGTTCCTCTGGAAGAGCTTCATAATTCTCGAAGTTGCGTTCGATTCGATCACGTTCGATGGCATTCATACCGGCGACCTTCTGAAAGGCACGCTCGATATCTGCTTCAGCCGCAAACGTGGCCAAACACCCCACGCAACACGACCATGTGATGCTGGCAATACGCAAAAGTAGAGTCTGGTGAGCGGTCATTCGCTGCCCCCCTGAGCTGCGGGTGCATTGGGTTTACTGCCAGCCGACGAATTGCCACTCGTTCCTGCATCAAACAACCCGCTGGCTCGAAGTTCCTTCAGAAACTGGATCGAATCGACTTCAATCAGTTCATCGTAATCCTGCACCAGTGGTAATTCAGAAAGCAGTCGTCGCGAACGATCCGGCACCCAGTCATGAGCCGCCAGGTAGCCTACGGCGGCGGTCACCACCACCAGCACTCCGCTGGCGACCCAGGGTAAGGATTGCATCAGCTTCTGCTGACCGAGCATGAGCCACGGAGTCAGCTTGGGTTGCTCTGCCAATCGAATATGTGTGATGGTCTTTTCAGAAAAATCCGCAGACGCTTTTGTTGCGGGGAGCAGATCCAGTAATTCCCAGGTTCGGGCCAGGACCTCGACCTCGTGACGGGCCGTCTCATTGTGCGATAGCAAAGTATCCACATTCTGGGCGGCCTCTTCCTCGAGTTCACCATCGAGATAAGCCACCAGATCTTCACGCACTTCAGAGGTCAATCGTGTCGGACGATTCATGATTTATGCCAGAACAAACGCAGTTTACGGAATTGCCGCATGATCCTTGACGGGCTGTTCCTCGTTTGCAAGTTTAACTGTCGGTAAGTCGAACTCATGATGCTCAAAAGTAATCAGCAGATTGAAGGTGCAGTGTACCAGAACTCATGAAGCAAGAGTTGAAGACTTTCATTTCCACTTAAGGGAAGGCTCTCTTTGAACCCCACTGGAGTCGTACAGGGTTCGCACGAACCCGAAAAGTCTACCAAAAGTTCTGCCCAACCTGCGGGACATGATCCTTCACTTCCACCAACCAATCCAACCACGACAATTTTTTCAGGAACGACATCTTCCGCGTTTTCAGATTCGGATAAACACACACAACCTCTTATTAAACAAGAGTTTATGTCGTCACCTAAGGTGAAAAACAGTGGTTCCATCCCGGATTACCGGAGTCTGGCTGCCCATCGAATTGTCGAAACGGCCGAACGCCTGGAACGTCGGATTCAGGAGCGATTTGGACAGATCGGGTTATCCAGAGTTGCTCACGAGGTAACGCTCCTCAGTCGGGAAGCGATGGCTAAGGGCGCCCGCATGGCGCGACCGAATCTGCTGCTCCGGCTCGGGATCTGGCTGACCCTGGGAGTGATCGCGTTTCCCATTGTAAGATTAATGCAATCCACGCGTTACCATGTCGATGGGCTCGAATTCACCGAAATGGTGCAGATCTTTGATTCCTCCTCGCAGAGCCTGATCTTTCTCGCTTTGGCGGGTGCCTTCCTTTTCAGTCTCGAAACCCGGTTCAAGCGCAGAAAACTGCTGACAGCGCTGCACGAATTGCGTTCGCTGGCACACATTGTCGATATGCACCAGTTGACCAAAGACCCGGAGGCTGTCATTCGCGGCGGAGACAAAACGCTCTCCTCACCCGAGCGAATTCTCGACAGATTCAAGCTGGGCCGATATCTCGATTATTGCAGTGAGCTGCTCTCTCTCATCAGCAAAATCGGGGCGATCTATGTCCAGCATTTCCCCGACTCAGTGGCTCTGGCCGCCGCCGATCAACTTTCCGGATTGACAAATGATCTCTCTCGAAATGTGTGGCAGAAGATCATGATTCTCGATCAGGTCGCCTCCCGGGAAGATCCCGTCGAAGAACCACCAGGAACCAGCCAGACTGGCCATTAACTCCTGAACGGCTAGGATCTTCTCAATAGACTCGATCGTCTGGATCCCACTCAACGGTCTATATTTCACTCACTGCCTCTCGGAAAGGTTTGTGCTTATGTCTGCTGTTCCTGAAGTCGGGAGTAAAGCCCCTGCCTTTGATCTCCCTGCATTTCCCAAGGGCCGATACAAGCTCAGCGGCCTCAAAGGGAAGTATGTCGTGCTCTACTTCTACCCTCGCGACAACACGCCCGGCTGCACCACCGAAGCCTGTGATTTCCGTGATCGGCATGAGGCCATTACAGCAGCGAATACCGTAGTGCTGGGTGTCAGCACGGATAGTGTCGAATCCCATCAGAAGTTTATTGAGAAGTTTGAACTTCCCTTTCCGCTTCTGGCTGACGAAGACCATGCCCTTGCCGAGAAGTACGGCGTGTGGGTCGAAAAAAACATGTACGGCAAGAAGAGCATGGGAATGCAGCGGGCTACGTTCCTGATCGATCCCGCCGGAAAAATTGCGGCTGTCTGGCCTAAGGTCAAAGTGGATGGCCATGCCGAGGCTGTGGTTGCCAAGATACAGGAACTCCAGGCTGCCGGCTGATTGCTGTTTGGGCTCACGATTCCGCAGCGTGATGTGTGCTTGCACGGTTTTTTTTAACAAACCCGTGCAAGCAGGTTTTTCAGGATCCCAACGCCTGAGTCACGCAACCTCCACTCACTCCTCCGCGTGCCACTGCTGGCTGGCCAGCAGTGGTCTTTCCACGTTTTACTTGAACATTGAACCTCTTCGCTGACCCCGGCGCTCAGAGACCTTCAGCCTGATCCTCTCCAACGACCTCCGTGCTCTTCGTGAGCTTCGTGGTGAATTCATATTTTGTGTGGCAACAAGTGCTCCTCGGGAACCCTCACGTGTCTGCATGAGAGATGGCTGAGCATCTAGAACATCCCGCGTTAGATCCAGTCGTTGATTGTTCACCAAATACGTTCGGACTCACCCTCATCCCGGCCTTCTCCCGTCGGAACGGGAGAAGGAGAAATACCCTCGCCTATTTCTTCATAGGATCAATTAGCAAGCTGCGACTTGTTGAGGACTTCGAGAGCTCGTGCATTCTTCGCATCAAGTGCCAGGGCAGTTTCTGCCTTCTGGCGGGCTTCTTGTAACTGGCCGCGCGTTTGCAGCAAAACCGCCCAGCCGGCCCACGCTTCGGCCAGTTCATCATCGAGTTTGCAGGCGATCGAAAACTCTTCGAGAGCTTCCTCCGGCTTGACGCCAGATAACCCTTCGGCCAGCAGCCAATGAGCTTTCGGTTCTGTCACATCGATTTCCAGTACCATGGCGGCATACCGGGCCATGTTCGGCAAATCGCTCTCTTTCCAGGCAATTTCTGCACGCTGGAGCCGATACTCTGATTCATCATTCTCATACATAGACAGCTTTTCGAGAACGGCTTTATACCTGGGCAGATCCATACGATGTGGCAGAATTTCAGCCAGCGCTACCGTTGATGAAATGTCACTCGGAAATGTCGTCTCAGCCAGAGACGCATACTTGAGGGCTTCATCCCAACGCTTGGTTTGAATCAATAATGGGAGAAGTCGCTGCAGGAGCTGATGATCTGGCTGGGTGCTGTCGATAGCCGAAGTCAGCTTCTGAATGGCTTTCTCGGGTGCTTCTCCGCGAAGATCCAGCTCTGCCAGTGCGATGGCGGCTGTCGCACAATGTGGATCGATCTCCAAGGCTTCGCGAGCCAGCTTGCGGGCTTCATCCCTGCGACGATCCTTGACCTTCAACATCGCGGCCCGGCCCAGCCACTCGGCATTCCGAGGTTCTTTCTCTAAAGCCGCCTCCACCTCACTTTTTGAATATTCAATACTTGCCTCAGCCTGCCCCGGAAGCTGTGCCACGATCTTGTCGAGGTAATCCAGGTATCCCGCTTCAAAGTCTTTGATGTCGGTCTGAAACAGTTCCTTCAGAGCCACCTCAGTCGTTTTGCCGGCTCGATAGGCCAACAAAAGTTTCTCCAGTACAGGCTCACCAAACCGCTCGACGAGATAGTTCGCATAGAGATCGCTCTGGCAATACGCAAAATTCCAGTCATCGCCATTTTTGGCACTGATGAACCCCAGGTTCAAGTTCGAAAGATTCCGCAGATCCCGTCGGGGAACTCGCTTGCGAAGCATGTCATTCCACTCGGCTGGACGAGGATAACCTTCGTTCCTCACCGCCAAGGCTTCGGTATACCAGTGAGGGATGTTGAACTGTGTCTGCTGCAACGTCAGCACATGCACATATTCATGCCGAATGACCCGTGACCAGTTATAGGGTTCATTCAGCCCGTTCGGTGAAGCCAGGGCAATCATCATCCCCGTGGAGGCACCAATCGTCTGTACCCAGGGCAAACCGACCATCCGGGCACTGAACCATTCATGAGCCGTCTGACCATTCCCTTTGCTGTAAATCTCGATGGTGGTTCGTGTGAAGGGTTCGTATCCGAACTGCTTCACCAGTTGCGGATAGACTTCGTTTTCCAGAAATTTCGCCATGTAGCGTGCGAGCAACTCGTCCTGTGCGTTGTCATAGCGAATCACAAAGTGATCGGTCGAGAGTGTCGCGTATCCATCCAACTGGCGAATGACCTTACGCATGTTGCTGACACGCATGTGGTAAGGATCGCTCTTGAATGCCTGGTCGAGCATGGTGCGGGCTTCATCCACCCGCGCCATCTGCAGCGTCAGCATCCCCAGGTTATTCCTGGCAGCAGTGAGTTGAGGCATGACCGCGAGTGCCGCCCGATAAAACTTTTCGGCCAGTTCAAACTTGCGATGCATTTCGAGAGCTTCACCCGTTGTCGATAAAACTTCACCACAGGCACTGTTGATCTTCGCTGCGGCAATCAACGTGGATTCGTAGGCCTCGGGAGCATCTGCCGCTGCCGGAAGATCAGCAATATGATCAATCGATTCGAGAAGTACCTGCAGGCGGGGCAATGACCGAATACCGTCGCGTTGAATCTGGGCCGCGACAATCAGGCCGGTCGTAATGGGATCGGTCGGACAGATCGCTTTTGCCAGTTGCAGCTGTTCGAGTGCCGCTTCCGGCTGATTCGAGAACAGCAAGGATCTTGCCAGAAGCGTATGTGCCAGGGGTTCGCCAGGCGCATTTTTCAGCACCTCTCTGGCCAGTCGATTCGATTCATCCCAGTCGTAATCCTGTGCCGCCGCCTGAGCCCTGCCCAGCAACACGGTCACAGCCCGCGGGTTAATCGCGAGAGCAGCCTGGAACTCCTGTTGAGCCTGCGGCTTGTTGTACTTCTCCAGCAAAAGCCGACCACTCAATTCATGAGCCTGCCAGAAAAGTGGATCGGCTTTGAGAGCATCCACGCACAGCGTATTCAGCACGAAGTCAAAAATCTGTTTTCCGGTATGCCAGCGGGCATATGCCAGGGAACCTTCGGCAGCAAGCAACAGCTCTTCCGCTTTTTCTGGCTGAACTCGATTGTAGTACCTGACGAAATACCGCCAGCCTTCGTCCGCCTGCTTCAATCGACCAGTGGCCTGATAAACTTCTGCCAGCGTTCGACGTGCCCAGAGTTCATCCGCTTCGATCCGAATGGCTTCTTGTGCGATTGTTTCCGCGACCTCGAGTTTGCCATTCAAAAAGGCATACCACGCGAGCAGCCCCAGAATTCGCGGCTGTTCGGCATACAACTTCTTGAGTGCTTCCAGCCGCTCGTAGGCCCGGGCTCGATGTCCGGTTTCGAGATCAATGCGCGCCAGCGCGATCTCGGCATACTGTGGGCCCGTGAGAGGATGCGGGCTATTGGCGAATTCGCCGGGCAGATCATCCTTTGTGGCAGACTGCTTTTTCAGGAACTTATACGCTTCTTCGGCCTCTTCGTAGCGACCTTTCTGAAGATGCTCGTAGGCCTCACGCCATGTGACAGGCGGAGATGGTTCATCGGCTGCGCAAAGATTCCGACTGGCAACTCCTCCCACACAGAAAAGAGCCAGAAGAAAACAGAAGAAAAACTTCGCGGAGATTAACCCAATATCCAAGACAGCACGCATCACTCAGCACCTGACCAGCAGAACCGGAAATAGGCCAGCAGGCAGCATGATTTCTCATGAAGTCATCACTGCTCGCCGCGCAAAGACGCTGATTCCAGTCTGTCCGTTACGATGTGCGAATGCTATGGGAAAGCGGGCCGAAAAACGGCTGCTCAACGGATCGAAGCTGAGTCTGGCTGCGGATGTGCGATGAACACGGCCTTCGTGGAGAGTCTGTTAGAGCAGACTTTCCAACAGCATGCGCATCTTTCGGAGTTCCAGCGACCGATCTGTATCGGTAATCAGTTCCGGATACATCTCGACGGAAAGAGCCCTCGTGTAGTTGCAGCGCTGCAGCTGACTGATGATCCGGTTGTAATCGACTTCCCCCAGACCAACGGGAATCTGCAATTGTGTGGGAGAGGTATCCCTCAAATGCGTGTGATAAGTGTAAGGAAAGACGGGATCAATCGATTGATTCGAGAACGGTCCACAGATGACGGCACTCGGATCGAGAGTAATCCCCAATCCTTGAACCGACTGACAGAGTTCGACAGCCGTTCGTGGATCTTCCGTCAGTGTCGAAGTCTTCATCTTTAAGGAGAGACGAATTCCCGAGGTGCTGGCAATCGCCTGCCGACTGCGCAGGCGATCAATCTCTTCATTAAAGGGTGTTCCCAAAGCACCCGCAGGGATTGTGATCTGGGTGATCTTCAGAATCTTGGCCAGTTTACAAATGGATTCAAATGGGCCGGGCGGAAGATCTTGCTCCAGGCTGATCGCCACAGGTGTCAACCGGGTCGCTTCCCGATACTGCTTGACGAATCGCTCGGGATTCTCGGCCACATAAGACGATTTCAAATGTTCCGAGGCGTCGTCCATCCACAATTCGAGCTTGTCGTAATGCAGATCTGCGATCTGCGAGCAGGCTTCTGCGAACGAAACATCCGAAAAACATCGAGAAGAAATTGCTACGAACATCAGCCCCTCCCTGACAAACCCATCCTGATCAAACCCGTCTTCGAATGACCGGATCAACCGGTACCGACCAGGGGCAAGGTATTTACATCGAAAGCTAAATCAATATCTGAGATAGACTTCAGTCGATAATGAGTCCTGGATCCCTCCAGTTGACAGACTGTGAATTTATCCGGATTAGGCTGACCCTGCAAGGCGTTCCGTCCGCGCGGATCATGCCGAAAAGACTTGGCACATCAATTGTTCGTGTTTTGCTGCGAAATGGTCGATAACCCTTCTGAGAGCCTGGAGAAGTCTTCTCTGGCATGGGGCATCGTATTGACGGTGGGGGAATGGCGAGAATGAACTCGACATCAACGCTGGGAATCCTGGCACTTGGAATTGCAGCTTTATTTTCAGGCTGCTCCGTGACTGATCAGACAGTTCGTGGACAGTCTCCTTACGTTCTGGCCGATGGTTCACCTGTTGATCAGGCCGCCATTCTGAATCAGGAACGCACTCAGGCTCCACTGATGGGTTCTGCACCCGGATATGGCCAGCACGCGAAAGCACACGCCAAACACCACGATTACACGTTGGTTCCCGGGGCTCGTAATCACAATTACGGCTTTGAAGGTGGCTACTATGCCGGGAATGAAGGTTACTTCACCGGCAACCAGGGCCAGGTTTACACCAACCATCCCACCTATGGTCAAGGCTTAGGCCAAGGTCGTGGAGACGGCTGCCCACATTGTCAGTATGGCAATGCCTGCCCACCGGATGGCTGCAAACGCTGCGGCAAAGGTTGCGGCTACCCACACAGTCACCACACCTACCGGCATGTTTGGCCGCAAAACCTCAGCTATCCGACAGGCCCAGTCCCGGCTGGCATGGTGCAATACCCCTACTACACACACCGCGGCCCAACAGATTTCTTCATGAAGTAGTTGATGGTTGGCTCAACTTCGCTCAAAGCGTGATAAACCCCATAGCGATATGGGGTTTTTTCGTTTTTCCAGTGGTCCCCATGGCTCAGTTCGAGTTAGCCCAGATAATTGCCGGTGTGAACCTTCTTCACTGGAAATTCCTCTATGGCCGGGACGGACAAACTTTCCCGGTTCTTGTAAGCTGTGAAGGGATGTCGAGAGGTCTTCAACCTGCCCAGAAAGCGACTCGCCCGGCGGAAAGAACATCTCGCAATAATCAGACTCGATCGCGAGTCATATTTTTCAAGTCAGACTGGTGTCGAGCGACAGCAACCTTCCGGCGGAGTCGGCCGGGGAGAGCGTCTGTCGTCAGACTGGTCAGGATGCATTTCAACATGATTGCTTCAGGTTCTGCTCCCTCGTCTGTCCAAGTTCAATTGCCCGATGGATCGGTGAAAGAGTTCCCGGCGGATGTCACTCCGCTGGCCATCGCCGAATCGATCAGCCCCCGGCTGGCGCAGGCCGCCATTGCCGCCCGAGTGGGCGAGAAGGTCACCGACCTCAAGCGGCCCGTGAGTGAAACCTCAGACGTTCAACCTGTTCCCGTGCAGATCCTCACCGAGAAGGACGCCGCGTCGCTGGGCGTGCTGCGGCATTCGTGCGCCCACCTCATGGCGCGGGCCATCATGCGGGTCTTCCCCGGCGTGCAGCTCGCCTTCGGCCCCACCACCGGCAACGGCTTTTATTACGACCTCGACCTGCCCCACAAGCTGAGCGAGGACGACTTCGCCCGCATCGAAGCCGAGATGGCCAAGCTGGTGGGTCTGGCCGAGCCGTTCGAGCGTTTCCTCACCGATCGCGACGAAGCCCTCGCGATGCTCGAAGGGATGGGCCAGAAGCTCAAGTGCGAACACATTCAAACCGGTCTGGCGAACGAAGCGACTGTCAGCTTCTACCGGCAAGGGGAGTTCGTCGATCTGTGCCGGGGGCCGCACATTCCCGACGCAGGGCGGATTAAAGCCTTCCGGCTGCTGAGCGTGGCGGGGGCTTACTGGAAAGGGGATGCCAGCGGTCAACAGCTTCAGCGCGTCTATGGGACTGCCTGGTTCTCGCAGAAAGATCTCGATGCCCACCTCGAACAGGTGAACGAAGCCAAACGCCGCGACCACCGCGTGCTGGGGAAGCAGCTCAACCTCTTTTCGATCAGCCCCGAAGTGGGAGCCGGACTCTGTTTGTGGCTCCCCAAGGGGGCCACTGTGCGGGCACTCCTCGAAGAGTTTATCAAGGGGGAACTGCTCAAGCGCGGCTACCAGCCGGTCTACACCCCGCATATCGGCCGGGTGGAACTCTACGAAACCAGCGGCCACTTCCCCTACTACCGCGATTCTCAATTCACCCCGCTCTATGGCCACGACGGCGGGCAACTCGTTGATTTCTGGATCCGTAAACTGCAGGACGGTGCGCTGAGCGAAGCGGATGAAAAGTCGCTTCTGGCTTCGGCGAAGATTCTGGGAGTCGAGATTCCCGAATACGCCGCCGCCAGTGGGAATCCGGCGAAGATCGAAGTGCTGCGCACCTGGGAGAAGCAGCAGGAGCGGTATCTGCTCAAGCCGATGAACTGCCCCCATCACGCCCAGATCTACAAGTCGATGCAGCGGAGCTATCGCGACCTCCCCGTCCGGCTGGCTGAGTTCGGCACCGTTTATCGCCACGAACAATCGGGCGAACTCAACGGCATGCTCCGCGTCCGAGGTTTGACTCAGGACGATGCGCACCTCTTCTGCACTCCTGAACAAGTCGAAGAGGAGTTCCGCGCGACCTTGCAACTGGTGCAGTTCGTCCTGGCGAGCGTGGGACTCGAGGATTACCGCGTCCAGCTTTCGCTGCGTGATCCCAAGAGCGACAAGTACGTCGGGAGCGAAGAGAACTGGCAGCGTGCCGAAGCGAGCCTGCGCGGTGTGCTGACCGAACTCAACCTGCCCTTCAGCGCGCGTGAGGGGGAAGCGGCGTTCTATGGCCCCAAAGCCGACTTCATGGTGAAGGATTGCATTGGCCGCGAGTGGCAATTGGGAACTGTGCAGCTCGATTACAACCTGCCTGAGCGATTTCAATTGGAATATGTCGGTGCTGATAATCAGGCCCACCGGCCAGTGATGATTCACCGCGCCCCGTTCGGTTCGATGGAGCGGTTCACCGGCATGCTGATCGAGCACTTCGCGGGTGCGTTCCCTTTGTGGCTGGCCCCGGAGCAGGTGCGCGTCCTGTCGATCAGCGATAAGTTCGAAGGCTATGCCCGCGAAGTGGAGCGCGAGTTCCGGGCTGCGGGCTTCCGCGTGACCACCGATCTGCGTGGGGCGAAAATCAACGGCAAGATCCGTGATGCGCAGATCGAGCTGATCCCGTACATGCTCGTCGTCGGCGGCAAGGATCAGGAGAATCGCACCGTTTCGATTCGCGATCGGATCGAGGGAGATCTCGGTGCGGTCCCTCTGGCCGAAGCGATTGCCCGACTGCAGCAGGAAGTGACTGAAAAGCGCATCCGCAGTGTGGCCAAACCCGCGCCTGCTCCCGCAACGAGCAATGAGGGCGAGAACTACGCGGATTGATTGGGGAGGCGGCTTTGAACGGATAGGTTCAAAGCCGCTCACTCTTTGACGACTTATGATGACCACGCCCTTTCGCAAAGCCTTCAGGGTCGTGCCACCCAAGGCCGAGTGAAAG
>JAIXUU010000138.1 GCA_027483405.1 Planctomyces sp.
AGTGGCGTATAGCAATCCCGCATAGATGAACATCATCAGCAGGTTGACTCTCAAGAGACTGGCCACAATCGAAATGTAACCTGCCGTTAATGCGTCAAACACTTCCTGGAAGCCGCGGAAGAACAGACTCAACAATCGATTGATCGAGCCTGCCAGAGGAACTGCCAGGATCAACGCCAGAATTGCCAGTATGTATTTGATATAAGGCATTTCCGCGAACTGATAGTCGGCCAGCAGACGTGGGCCCAACAGATAAGCTCCCAGTACAGCGACCAGCACAATTCCCACGCGGGGGAGTGGTTCTGGTGCATGACCGTGCGCACGTGGTTTGAGGAGTAACACCGCCAGGGCTGGGCTGAGTGTCAACGAGTTGAAAGCCGAGATCACAGTCGAAATGGCAATGGTCAGCGCGAACTGCTGGAAGAATTGCCCGACAATCCCGGTGATAAACACACACGGCAGAAAAACCGCACTCAGCACCAGCCCGACGGCTATCACGGGGCCCGCGACTTCATCCATGGCACGAATGGCGGCTTCGCGCGGAGACAGTCCGTGTTCAATGTGATGCTCGATTGCCTCGACGACGACAATGGCGTCATCCACCACGATCCCGATGGCCAGCACCAGGCCAAAGAGTGTCAGCGTGTTGAGACTGAAACCAAAAGCCGCCATGGCAGCAAAGGTCCCTACAATCGCCACGGGAACAGCCACCAGAGGAATCACAGCCGCCCGCCAGCCCTGCAGGAAGATCAGGACGACAATCGCGACGAGGATGACCGCGTCGCGCAAGGCCGTGAAAACTTCACTGACAGATTCTTCGATAAACGGCGTTGTGTCGTACACAATCGAATAGTCGACTCCCGGCTTGAAGCGGGTTTTGAGCTGCTCCATTTTCTTGCGAACACTCTCGGCCACTTCGAGGGCATTGGAGCCCGGAAGCTGATAGATGGAAAGTGCCACTGATGGTTTTCCATCCAGTGTGCAAACCTGATCGTAGGCCAGGGCCCCTAACTCGGTGCGGGCGACGTCACGCAAACGAATAATTCGGCCATCGGCATCTGTGCGCACAATGATTTCGCCAAACTGCTGGTCATCTGCCAGTCGTCCCACAGTTGTCATTGTGAACTGAAAAACCTGATCACTGGGCGCTGGCGGCTGGCCAATCTGACCTGCTGCGACCTGCACGTTCTGCTGTTCAATCGCATGCACGACATCGCTGGAGGATAGCCCCAATGAGGCGAGCTTATCTGGATCCAGCCAGACGCGCATGCTGTAATCGCGGCGTCCGAGATAAGTGATATCACCCACTCCCGGCAGACGGGAGAGCTCATCACGCAATTGAATCGTCGCGTAATTGCTGAGGTAAAGGTTGTCACGCGAATTGTCGGGCGAGTAGAGATTGACAATCATCAATACTGACGGCGATTTCTTTTTGACCAGAATCCCGCGGCGGTTGACGAGGTCGGGCAGCACTGGTTCGGCTAGATCGACACGATTCTGCACCAGCACCTGGGCGATGTTCAGATTGCTTCCCGGGGCAAATGTGACTGTGAGTGTGTAGCTGCCATCGTTGGCACATTGCGAGGTCATGTAGAGCATGCCCTCGACACCATTGACCTGCTGTTCAATAGGTGACGCGACGGTATCCGCCACCACTTGAGCATTGGCTCCCGGGTAGATGGCTGAGACTTCGACAGTCGGTGGTGTGATCTCTGGGTATTGAGTAATCGGCAGTGTAAAAACGGCGATTCCACCAGCGAGTGTGACAACAATCGAAAGCACACTGGCGAAGATCGGTCGATCAATAAAGAAGCGTGAAAACATGAGAACAACCTGCCGATATCTGTGCTCGAACCAGTGACTGGGACTGAAATGGATGATCCTGCCGGCACTTCAATTTCTAAAAAGGTCTGTGTAGATCCTATGAATGACCTGATGACGAGCTTCCAGGGTCATGAGGACGAAATCTTTCTTCAATCTTGTCTGATATCGAAATCAGGTGCCGGCCAGACCACTGGGCTCCTCGCCAGAGTGGTTTGAGACGAATCACATCGAGTACCCACTGGGCTGGCTCGCGGATCTTTGATGATCGGAAGAACTCCGCTTCACTCAGATGTTCAATCACGTAGAAGAACACCGGGGTCAACAGAATGCCAAAGCAGGTCACTCCCAGCATGCCACTGAAGACGGCCACGCCCAAGGTTCTACGCATCTCAGCACCCGCACCAGTGGCCAGAATGAGAGGGATCACTCCCAGAATAAAGGCGCACGATGTCATCAGGATGGGGCGTAACCTCAAGTGGCAGGCTTCGAGCGTGGCCTCGCGAATTGTGGCTCCTTCATGACGTCGTGAGCGAGCAAATTCAACAATCAGAATCGCGTTTTTGCAGGCCAGACCAATCAGCACCACAAATCCAATCTGCGTGAAAACATTGATATCCATGGCGGCATAAGCCACACCTGTGATCGAACTCAGAATGCACATCGGGACGACAAGAATGACTGCCAGCGGCAACGCCCAGCTTTCGTAAAGAGCTGCCAGTACCAGAAACACGAAGGCAATTGCCATGTAGAAGACGAACATGCCGGTATTACCTGCTTGCCGCTCCATGTAAGAAAGTTCTGACCACTCCGTCGCGAGGCCGATTGGAAGTTCACTCGCCGCCAGTTGTTCGACCATGTCGAGTGTCTCACCTGTACTGAATCCGGGTGCGACGTTCCCGTTGACAGTCGCAGCCGGATACATGTTATAGCGAGAGATCACGAGAGGATTGCTGACTTCCTTCAAAGTGCAGACAGCAGCCAGAGGGACCATCTCTCCGTGACTGTTACGAACTTTGATACGCTTCAAATCGGCCAGGTCATTTCGGAAATCCGTATCGGCCTGAACCACCACCTGCCAGGTACGCCCAAATCGATTGAAGTCGTTGACGTATCGCGAACCCATCGTGGCCTGTAGGGCGGCAAAGGCTTCCTGTAGGGGGACATTCAGTTGAAGACACGCCTGGCGATCGATATCGGCAAAGATCTGCGGTGAGTTCGTTTTGAAGACGGTAAAGGCCCCTTGAACCTTCCCGGTGGCATTCATCTTCGCAATCAGTTCGTCCGTCCCTTTCTGCAGCTCTTTAAGACCGAGATCTTCGCGATCTTCAACCATCAGTCGAAAACCGCCAGCTCTCCCCAATCCACGGACGGCTGGTGGAGGAAAGACACTCACGAGGGCTTCGGGGACATCTTTGGCAAAACTTTTTCTCAGTGATGCGGCAATCTCTTCCGCAGATTGTCCGGCGTGTCCTTTCCGGTGGTGAAACGAATCGAGAATGATGAACATCGAGCCAAAGTTTGAACCATAAGAACTCAGAATAAAGGAGTTCCCGGCAATCGAATTGACGTTCTTGACGCCTGGTGTCTTGAGTGTGATCTCTTCAATTCGTGCCACGGTATCTCTGGTTCGACCGGCTGCTGCCGAATCGGGAAGCTGAATGCTGGCAATCAGGTACCCCATGTCCTGCGAGGGAATAAATCCTTTGGGTAACTGGTTGAATCCCCAGCCTGTGAGGAAGAGCAATCCGCCATAAACGATGAGTACGAGGACCGGAATTCGCAGCAGTTGCCCGACGAAGCGAGTGTAGAACGAAGTGGATGTTCGAAATGACCAGTCGAAAGCCGCAAAAAACCAGCCGAACAAGAAGTTAATGACGCGGGTGAGAATGTCTGGTCGGTCGTCTTTGCCTTGCAGCAGAATGGCCGCCAGGGCC
This sequence comes from Planctomyces sp., assembly GCA_027483405.1. GTDB lineage: Bacteria > Planctomycetota > Planctomycetia > Planctomycetales > Planctomycetaceae > Planctopirus. Next base: position 3,759 of record JAIXUU010000138.1, read on the forward strand.
GGGCTGAGTGTCAGCGAATTGAGCATTGAAAGGATGGTTGAGATGGCAATTGTCAGAGCAAATTGCCGGAAGAACTCTCCCACAATTCCAGTAATAAACGCACATGGGATAAACACTGAACTGAGAACGAGACCCACTGCCACCACAGGCCCCGCGACTTCGTCCATCGCACGGATCGCCGCTTCCCGAGGATTCAGTCCTTGCGAGATATGGTGCTGTACCGCTTCGACCACGACAATCGCATCGTCCACAACAATGCCAATGGCCAGCACAAGTCCGAACAAGGTGAGGTTGTTGATACTGAAGCCCACCACTGCCATTGCCGCAAATGTTCCTACAATCGCTACGGGGACTGCAATGAGCGGGATAATGGCTGGGCGCCAGCCCTGCAGGAAGACCAGGACCACTAAAGCAACCAGAATGGTGGCATCTCGTAAAGCTTTGAAAACTTCATCGATCGATTCGCGGATGAACGGTGTCGTGTCGTAGCCGATTTCGTAAGCCAGACCTTCGGGAAAATCCTTGGAAAGCTCTTCGATTTTCGCCTTGATCAGATCAGCGGTTGTCAGGGCATTTGCGTCTGATAGCTGAAAAATCGCGAGGCCAACTGTCGGTTTCCCATCAAACCGGTTATTGATGTCCTGACTGCGGGCACCTAGTTCGACGCGTCCAATATCGCGAATGCGAATCAGTTGATCATGATCGGCTCGGACAACGATGTCTTCGAAGGCAGTCTCATTCGTTAATCGTCCCACCACTGCCAGGGGAATCTGCCGAGTCGATGAGCCGGAATGAGGAGGTTGCCCGATAGAACCGGCTGCGACCTGGAAATTCTGTTCACGGATGGCGTTAACGACGTCATTTGCAGTGAGGTTGCGGGTGGAAAGCTGTTCGGGGTCGATCCAGACACGCATGCTGTAATCGCGCTGGCCAAACAGGAGAACTTCGCTGATCCCTGGAATTCGCGCGATTTCATCTCGCAAGTGGAGCAGCGCATAATTGCTGATGTAGAGCTGATCGTAGCGGTTATCTGGCGAGTTGATGCTGATCGTCAGGAGAATATCCGGGGCGCGTTTCTTCGTGGTGACACCTGTGGCGCGTACGACATCGGGAAGCTGTGGCCTCGCCAATGAAACCCGGTTTTGCACCAGCACCTGTGCCAGGTTCAGATCAACACCGGGCTTGAAAGTCACTGTGAGCGTATAGGAGCCGTCACTGGTGCTCTGCGACGACATGTAGAGCATTTCTTCGACACCATTCACCTGCTGCTCAATAGGAGCAGCAATTGTCTGCGCCACAACCAGCGAACTGGCACCGGGATAATTGCAATCGACTTGAACAGTGGGTGGTGCGACTGCCGGGAATTGAGCAATGGGCAGGCGGAACAATGCGATAGCCCCCGCCAATGTCACAAGAATTGACAGGACGGCTGCAAAAATCGGGCGGTCAATAAAGTAGCGGCAAAACTGCAAAGGTACTGCGTCCTGTTAAATTCGATGATCCTCGTTGATACATGCGGTTTCCAGACCGTCGTTCAGAAGGGAAATCTGGCGAATCTCGAGATGAAGCTGGGGAAATGGAAAGCACCAATCTGAAACTTCAAGCACTCTTCAATCTCTCCCGTTTTTTGAATGGAAGAGGTTTATTTGGAAGGGGCAGGTACAGGCTGGCCAATCAGAATCTCGGAATGAATGGGCGGTGTACCTTTCACCTCATCGGAGGCATTTTTGTAGGGCTTAGGAGTGACCACGCTTCCATTTTTCACTCTCTGCAGACCAGTGACGACCACTCGATCATCGGGCTTTAGGCCCGATTCAATCACGCGAAATTTTCCGTCCAGTTTTCCGATAACGACAGGGCGAACCTCGACTTGATTGTCGGTGCCGACAACGTAAACAAAACGTTCTCCCTGATCTGAGGCCAATGACTCTTCTCGAATCAGCAGTGCTGGATGGGGGACTCCAATTGGTACGCGTACTCGGACGAACATGCCGGGGGAAAGAAGTTTTTTGGGATTATCGACGACAGCCCGTAGCCGCAAAGTTCCTGTGGTGGCGGTGACCTGATTATCGACAAAATCAATGGTGCCAGTCAGCGAGAACTGTCGATCATCCGCGAGAGCAATTTGCACCTGAATGGTTTGATCTCGAGCAGAGCGTATTTTTCCTTCGGCAATCAGCCGGCGGACTTGCAGCACGGTGCGTTCGTCGGCATCAAAGTAGGCATAAAGTGGATCCAGGCTGACGATTGTCGCCAGAGGTGTGACGTCGGCCTGAACCAGGTTACCAGGGTCAACCAGTCGCCGGCTGATTCGGCCATCAATCGGAGAGCGAATCGTCGTGAACTCCAGATTGAGTTTCGCGATATCCAGGTTCGCACGAGCGGCTTCAAGCTCGGACTTTGTCTCCAGTGCCTGATACTTGGCGACTTCATAATCTTCAGTCGTCGTCACCTTTTGTTCGATGAGTCGAAACGCTCGATCTTCCGTTCGCCGAAGACGTTCAAGCCGAGCTTCGAGTTGAGAAACCGTCGATTGTGCCTGAGAAACAGCAGCGCGAAAGGGGCGGTCATCGATCTGAAACAGAAGAGCATCTTTGGAAAGATCGGCTCCATCTTCAAACTGGACTTTATCGAGGTAGCCACTCACTCTGGCGCGAAGCTCTACGGTCTTAACGGCAGCCATGCGGCCCGTGTATTCCTCATAATTGGTAATCGTTCGTTCAATCGGTTGATCGACATAAACTTCGGGTGGAGGTGGAGCTTTAGCGGCGACAGGTCTTTTGCTGCATCCAGAAACCAGGCAAATGCCAATCAGGATGGCCCAGCAGGCACAATGGCAGCGCTGTGAAAAGTTCAGGAGCATCATGTAATTCGATCTGGAGAAATAACGTCTGTTGTGGGGCAGGGAGGAATTGGCGTTTTGTCGATCAACCATCAACTTTTTCATCCATGATCTGGTAGGCCGACGTGTTCATTGAATCCATCCATCATGCGTAATGCTGTGGGTGGTGGTGATCACGCCACCCATGCGAAGTCAGCTGCTTAACCATTTGCAGTTTGTGCGTACCAGATGACGGTTTAGAAATTGTATAGCGCGTGCAACCAATTTCAAGAGGTTGATGGTTATGCATGTCTGGATGTATCGATTCGCGGCATCGGACAAAACTTTGTGATTTCATCGGCATCATTTTGGGATCATCATGTCATGATGCCAGCATGCACCCGAGCCAGTTTCTGCTCCACCCGTGTGAACTGGAATGCCTGAAAACATGACGATGGGACGAATTCTGGAAGTGGATTCGTCATCTAGGAGAGCTGGTGGAAGCGCTGCTGAGGAAACAACAGGAATCGGTGTCGATTTGTTGGTTTAAAAAGTGAAATTCAACCGATTTTCGGGAGGTGATTGATCTCCGAGTGAGGTGAAACAAGAGAACCCCCAAGGGGGCTTAACTCATCAGGCATTCAGCAATCGATGCAAGTTTCAATTCATCAAACCGCAGATCGCTCCCGAGGCAGATATTGGCAAAGAGCCCTCTGAGGGCTACCAGAAAGGTAGATCGATTTTATGCAACGACTTTGGCCAGTCTGGGCAATTTGTCTTGCGATCTTTCCAGCCACGAGCCTGATTCTGGCAAGTGAGAAGCCAGTTGTGACCAGTCCTGCCCTCACAGTTTCTCCAGCCCATCCACATATCATTGTGATTGTCGTTGATGACATGGGTTTGGGAGATCTCGGATGCTACGGTGGCAAGATTCAACCCACACCTGCACTCGATCAGCTTGCCAGCGAAGGGAAAAGGTGGACACAATTTTACTCGTCCTCCTGCATCTGTTCTCCCTCTCGTGCGGCTCTGGTCACTGGTCGCTATCCCGGCCGGCATAAGATCACCAGCTATCTGCAGACAAGAGCCGGAAACAAGGCTTGCGGGCAAGCCGATTTTTTGAGCCCCACGGCTCCTTCAATGGCGAGAATTTTCAAATCGATCGGGTATCGAACCTGCCATTTGGGAAAATGGCACTTAGGTGGTGGTAGAGATGTGACCAATGCTCCCAAGTTCGCGGCGTATGGCTACGACCATGCCCAAGGGACATGGGAAAGCCCGGAACCTGCCACTCCTCTGGGAAAACAGTATCCACCCTGGTCGGAACAGTTAGAGCCGGGTCAGGTGCACCGTTCCCGACGAACACACTGGCTGGTTGATCAGACCATGGAGTTTCTGCAAAAAGATCCTCAACAGCCGGCTCTCATTACACTCTGGCTGGATGATGTCCATGTTCCTTTCAGGCCCAGCCAGGAGCAGTTATCTGCACTACAGTCTGACTTGGCTCCTCCAGCCAAGGAAGTGACGGAGCGTGATCGCTATCGAGCAGTGATGGCAAATCTCGACACGCAGATGGGAAGATTGATCGAAGCGATTCGCCAGAAATCCATGGCCGAAAAGACACTGGTGGTCTTTATGGGTGACAATGGACCGCTGCCCACCTTCGATCAGGAACGGACCGGAGGGTTACGCGGCTCCAAACTCAGTTTGTATGAAGGGGGAATTCGAGTGCCTTTCATCGTCTGGCAGCCTGGAAGAATTCCTGCCGGTGCAGTGGATGATCGAACGGTTCTGACCAGTCTCGATCTGCTTCCTACATTACTTGCCTATGCCGGAGGAAGCACTGGCGAGCAGTTGCTGGCCTCCAATTCCTGGAAGCTCGATGGACACAACTGCTCAGGGAGTTTCACACAGGCGACGGCAACACCAGTGATTGAGGAGCAGCAGCCAAGAGCAGATTTCTGGGAATACGGACGTAAGTCCGAAGCATTCGCCTTCCCGAAAGATGCAGCCAATCGCAGTCCATTCCTGGCCATGCGTGAAGGCCCATGGAAACTTCTGGTCGATCACGAGGGGCAGCATGCGGAACTGTATCAGCTTGAACTCGATCCGCAGGAATCAACCAACCGGGCATCAGCAGAGCAGGCCCGTGTTGCAGCGATGACTCGCCGATTGCTCACGTGGTACAAGGATGTCTACCAAGTACCAACTCCATAATGGCACCGCCAAAAACTGCGCAATCAGAGTATTCAAGCATCTTCTGCAGAAAACGACGAGCCAGTCGTGTTTGTGGACAGCCGATGGAAGAGTTCCAGACATGCCTGATACTCACTGGTTTCTGGCGGGAGACTTTGGGCGTCGTGCGATTGCAATACCAGATGCTCTGCCCGCTCATAGTTCACCTGCCTGGAATAACGATCAATCAGCGATTGAACAGACTCCAGGTTGAGCGAATTGGCAATTGGTAAGGTTGAGTTCAACGGATGCCTGGGATTTGAGGCAATCAATAACTGTCGAGCTTTGTCGGCCAGATCCAGCCAGCCGGCTCGCGCTGCAGTGATTGAAACCATGAGCAGGAGGCGATTGCGAGGCAGCCATTGCCCCTTCTGGTCTGCCACACTGGCCAACTTGAGATAGTTCCAGCACGCCTGTTCGTGGTTCATCGGGCGGCCTGCCTTCTGTGCACCAGGAAGTCATTGACACAGCACGTGAACTTCCCAAGATCACGATCTCAGGTCAAGGGGATTCGCAAGCCATCATACGCCAGTTCCACATGAGGCGGGAGTCGCTTGTTGGTCGTTTCGTAATCGAGATGATGGGAAACGTGGGTCAAAAATGCCTGTTTGGGCTGTGTCAAACGAATGATTTCCAGTGCCTGCGGAATCCCAAAATGCGTGGCATGAGGTGTGTCGCGAAGGGCATCGATAATGAGCACATCCAGGCCCATGAGTCGCTCCAGACTTTCCTCGGGGATAAAGCTGACATCAGTGCAGAAAGCCACTTTGCCAATCCGGAAACCCAGGACGGGAAGTTTGCCGTGCATCAAACGGATCGGAAGGATGTTCAGCCCTAAAAGTTGAAAAGGCTCCAGAGAGAGTCGCTCAAATTTGAGCATGGGCACAGCACCCATGTGCAAGTCGGGCGGGGGAGGCACAAAGGCATACGAGAAAGCGGCTCTTAACTGTTGCTCGACAATTTCTTCGCAGTAGAGGGGGATTGGTCGATTGAGCCGGTAGCCAAAGAGCCTGAGGTCATCGAGCCCGAAAATATGGTCGGCATGGGAATGCGTGTAGATTGCCGCATGGACGAGATCGATCTTCTCTCGAATGAGCTGAATTCGCAGCTCGGGCGATGTGTCGATCAAAAAAAGACCTTCGGGGGCTTCGACTGCAACGCCTGAACGTGTCCGGTGATTCCTTGGGTTTTCTGACAGGCAGATCGGACAGTGACACCCAATGATTGGAACGCCATGACTGGTTCCCGTCCCCAGAAGAATCATCGAGCGTTCCACAAACATTTTCCTTAATACTTTGGCCTTAATTTCAGCGAGGCGATTGTGCAGCTAACCGACACTGTATGAATAAGTCCAGTGTGCGATTCAATGGATGATACGAATACTCAACTTGTAATCGCGACTTCAGACATATTCGCTGACACCATCCGCCGTAATCAGCAGAAGTCTCGAAGTGAGTGGATGGGTCATCTGGTGATGATCCACGGTCACTCGTTCACGAATTTGTTCAACAGTCTCTTCACAGGAAAGGCTGACTGCGACGAAAAAATCTCGATTCGGGACACCGACCACACACGACCCGCCCAGAAGTAGACGTAATCGCTCGCGGAAAGACTCACTCGCCAGTCGTGCGGCATTGTAAGCATCCGGTTTGGTAGGCATGGCGACCGCCGGCCCGTGCTCACTCTCGATGACGGTCATTTCCATCGGGTGGGCTTCAAAATGTCGATCGAGATTTTCCAGAGCAATGGATCGCAGTTCCTCGTAAGTCATCTCCCAGTCTTCAAGCTGTGCAGGTTGCACATACCAGTACGCCTGCTCTTCATCAACAACATAAGTCATCGCCAGATCTGCTGCGAACCCTTCACAGACGAAACTCAGTTCGTTGGCTTCGCGAGTTGCCAGTTGCAAGGGGCCGCCTTCCCAGTGATCCGTATCAAACAGTCCTGGACCGACCGCATTTCGAATCGATTTTTGGGGGTAAAGCATGGGAATCAGCCGATGAACTACGCTCTCCCGTTTGGGACGAAAGTTCCCGGAGGTCTCCTTTTGCAGGTTGACCAGAGTTCCCACGGCGTTTTCGAGAATCGCTTCAAAGTAATTGGGTCGATGCAGGTACTCGCGGTAAAAATTCACGAGGCTGACAGTGCTCCCTCCCAGATGAATCTGCAGATCACCAGCCTGCTGGCAATTCAGATCGGGATGAGCTTGTCGAATAAAATCGACAGCTCTGGCGATAAAGACATTCGGTGGATCGCAGGGTGCAGGATTCAGTTTCAGAGTCTGGATCACAACTTTTGCTAACGTCTGAAACTCATGATCAACATCAGTCCCTTGTAACAGCTCTGCCACCAGCAGCAGGTGCCCTTCAGCAATCACGGTCACCTGAAACTTCTGCCAATTCCCGCGTTCCCACAAACGTTTCCAGAAACTCGCAGGAGGCTGAAGAAGTGTCTCGCCGCAATGCCAGCCAGTATTGTTTCCCGGGTGAGCAGAGCCTCGCACCTGCATGCGGCGGCGGTGTGCGTACTTATCAATGAGCAGCTTCTTGAGTGCAGATTGTGGATCGGCTGGCTGATTGGACCACGAGACGGTTAAAGAGAGTGTCGCCTGGCCTTCTGCAGGGCGGAGCAGGACATGTCCCTGCCGCTCGATGAGACTCCAACTGGGGGGAAACGCCAGTTTGTACCACCCGAAAAGGCCGATATGGGATGTCCAATGTTCTAGTGGTTCAGCGTTATCCACGCCTGCTGATCCTTAGCTCAACTTCCAGAATACGGATGCTGTTTTGATTGTACTAATTTGACTAGCTGTCGTCGCAAGAAAATCCGAAATGCGGGAACTGAAGGTGCGTTATGCATCGTCATGGGGTGATGCAATTTCAGATACAGTAGTGTTTTTTTGTATATTTTTGTGATTGCATGAAAGTTAAGCGAAGAGCCAGCCCATTTGCTTAAGAGATCAGCCATTCCGAGTCGGCCATTGATGCTCCTGTGAAAAATTGAAGAGGTCAAATGTGCGAAAACAAGTTCAATTCTTGCATTTCTCGGGTGTCGTGCCGTTTGTTCAACGAATGGCGCATAAATTGCCCACTGATTAGACAGCCTGCACAGGGGTGAAAGGCTGGCAGTGTAGCCGGGTGTGGTCGTTTGGCTTTACTCGGGCGAGCGCCTACACTGCCAGTCTTTCACCCCTGTTGTCATTTCGGACTTTTGTTCGCCTTAGAAATCGGGCTGAATATTCCTCGGGTTGGATGGAATTTATCTACCACCAGCTTTCCGGGTGATGTCCAGCGGACGTCACCTCACATGTTTGATACACTTCAGCAGGCAATCTGGTCATTCAGAGACTGCTGAAGCAGGTGACATGTTGGGGAAGGCGAACGTGCAGAGCTCATCTCATCCAGTCAGTAATGATAAGACTGACCGCCTGAAAATCTGCTCTTTCGAGAGCCGTCGTGGCGAGGAGATGGCTTCGCTGATCGAGCGTATGGGCGGGCTGGCCACAATTGCACCGTCGATGTGTGAGATTCCTCTCGGAGAGAACCCTGAGGCGTTCCGATTTGGAGAACGATTGCTCAATCACGAATTCCGCCTGATGGTTTTCCTCACCGGTGTGGGGGCGCGAGCTTTACTTGAAGTATTGGAAACTCGTTTTCCCAGAGAAGAGATCCTGGCTGCCTGGGATCGTTGCGTGACGATTGTCCGCGGGCCTAAACCTCATGCCGTGCTGAGGGAGTGGGGTGTGCACGTTGATGCGCGTGCCCCCGAACCAAACACCTGGCGAGAACTTCTTTCAACTCTCGATGATTGGGGTGTACTTCAATCCGTTTCGATGGCTGTGCAGGAATATGGTCAACCCAACGAGCTATTGTACGAAGAGCTACAGCAGCGCGGTGCCATTGTGACGAGGGTTCCCGTCTATCGATGGGCATTGCCAGAAGATTTAAATCCCCTTGAAAATGCGATTCGTACCTGTGTGCGAGGTGAGTTTGATGCTCTCTTGTGGACGAGTGCTCAGCAGGCGCATCATGTGCTGGAAGTCGCCGATCGCATGGGGTTGAAAATACAGTTTCTTCAGGCCGCCAACCGGTGTGTGATTGGTTCGATTGGCCCCACTGCGACAGAAACGCTCATCGAGCAGGGACTTGCTCCTGACTTAGAACCCGAGCATCCCAAAATGGGCCCACTGGTCAAGCTGGTTTGTGAGGCTGGTTTGCCAATTGTTGCCCGAAAACAGTTAATTACCAAAGACTGAAGGATTTGCTTTTTGCCTGGATGCGGCTGAAATTCTCGGCCGGATTCGTCTATGTTGGTGGTTGCGGGCATTCCTGAAGTTGAGCTGAAAACTCGATGGGGTTATGCCAAAAATCTTCCTGTGAAAGAAACTCCTCTGATGATGACAACGGAATTGGCAGACAGTCGCTTTATGCGAGCCGTTCGCCGTGAAGCGACTGATACCACTCCCATCTGGATCATGCGTCAGGCAGGGCGATATTTGCCCGAGTACATGGCTGTTCGCAGCAAAGTGACTTTTTTAGAACTTTGCGAAACCCCCGCCTTGGCAGCCGAAGTCACGCTCACTGCGCGGGAAGTGCTCGATGTCGATGCCGCGATTCTCTTTGCCGATCTACTGCCCATGCTTCGACCAATGGGCATTGATCTGGAATACGCCAAAGGGGAAGGGCCTGTGATTCATAATCCCTTGCGGTCTCCTGCAGATTTGCAGCGATTTCGCGAACTCGAAGATTTGAGTTCCCTGGGGTTTGTTTACGATGCGATTCGCCTCATTCGCAAAGACCTTCCCGGAAACATCCCCTTGCTGGGGTTTGCCGGGGCGCCATTTACATTGGCTTCTTATGTTCTGGAAGGGGGGGGATCTCGCAATTATCTGCATACCAAACGATGGATGTACAACGATCCGGAAGTATGGCACGAACTGATGGGGAGACTTTCGCGGACGATTGTCAGATACCTGCTGGCCCAGGCCGCTGCCGGATGTCAGGCCGTGCAGATCTTCGATAGCTGGGCGGGCTGCTTATCTCCTGGGGATTATCGAGAATTTGTCCTGCCCCACACAAAAGCTGTCATTCAGGAACTGATGCCGCATGTGGCAGTCATCAACTTCATGACGGGAAATCCGGCACTACTGGCCATGCAGAATGAAGCGGGAGGAAGCCTCCTCGGCATCGATTGGCGGCACGATATTGGTGATGTCTGGAGGCTTGTCGGTGATTCCAAAGGGATCCAGGGTAATCTCGATCCCCTGGTCCTCGAAGCTGATCTTCCCATCTTGAAGGCGAAGGCCGATGCAATTCTCGAGGCCAGTCGAGGTCATCGTGGACACGTCTTTAATCTCGGGCATGGTGTCTATCCGGAAGTCGATCCTGAGAAGGTGAAAGAGTTGGTACGCCACGTTCATGAGTCAGGTGCTCGTTGAAATCGCTCTTTCACCTGCCAGTAGACCACTTTTCTGAGAAGTATCATGAATGCTCCTGGAAGATCTGATCAGGGCGGGTACAAAAGTGATTCTCCCGGAAGAGCTTCTTCGCCGTTGCGCATTGCCATTGCGGGTGGTGGCCTGAGTGGGCTGGCCGCTGCACATCGCCTGGTCGAAATTGCTGCCGAGCAGAACCGACGATTTGAGATCACGTTGTTTGAATCGCAATCTCGGCTGGGTGGACTTGTCGGGACTGAATCAATTGCCGGGTATCAGATTGATCTGGGGGGCGATTCCTTCATCACTGATAAACCAGCAGCATTGAATCTTTGTCTTCGCCTCGGGCTGAAAGATTCTCTGATTGGTATGAGTAAGAACTTTCGAGGGGCGTACATCCTTCGTGGCAAGAAGTTATGCCTCGTTCCAGAAGGGGTCAACCTGATGACTCCTTCCAAGGCTTTGCCCATCCTGACGACATCCCTGTTATCAGTCCCGGGCAAACTGCGCATGCTCGGTGAACGTTTTGTTCCACCCAGGCAAGACGAGAGCGATGAGTCGCTGGAAACGTTCGTTGTACGAAGATTTGGCCGGGAAGCTTTTGACCGACTGGTACAACCGTTGGTGAGCGGTATTTATACGGCCGACCCGTCCAAGCTCAGTATTCAAGCGGCTCTTCCTCGTTTTCCAGCGGATGAAAAACAATATGGCAGCCTGATTCGTGCAGCAACATTTCGTGCTTTGCAGAAGCGAGGCTCTCCCCAACAACAGGCCACAGGAGCCCGCTACGGATTGTTTCTGGGCTTAAAGGGTGGCATGCAGGAACTTGTGGACTGGTTACTTTCAAGAATCGTCGGCCAAATTTCCTTAAGACTGAGTACTGAAGTCACTCGAGTCGAACATA
>JAIXUU010000226.1 GCA_027483405.1 Planctomyces sp.
CCATCTGCAGCAGCTGATTACGGGTCAGAACCAGTTCACCGACCAGGTTCATCAGCTTATCGAGAACTTCAACATTCACTCGAATCGATAGGTCAACAGCAGCAGAGCGTCGTCCTTCGTTATCGGAATCACTTTCTCCATTCGCACTATTTGGAGCTGCTGCCATTGCAGCGGGCTTGCCGGTTCGATTTGAACCTGGATCAACTTCCGCAGCTTTTGAGGCGTTCGCAGAAACAACAGGGGCTGGTGGAGTAACTGTCGTTGACAGATTCGTTGGATCAGAGTTCAGATCGCCGATCGATTCTGAACCTTGGAAGTTCACCTGCTGACTAGCGGTTGTTCCCCCAGACAGGGCGTGAGGTTGTATTGGAGCAGGAGCATGTCGTGGCTGGCTGACCGGGGAACTCAACGAGGCGAGTAAATCGAGTTTATGAATGAGTGCCGAGGTGTCGAGCTCAGGTTCGGCCTTAGTCTTTTCGATGGTTTCCAGAAGATGCTTGATTGTGTCGACACCATCCAGCACGAGAGAGATCGCTTCGTTGGTGACATCAAGTTCACCGTCGCGCATTTTGCCAAGGACGTTTTCCGTGGCGTGGGCGACTTTTCCCAGATGTTCAAAACCCAGGAAGCCGCAGGTTCCCTTAATTGTATGAATTGTGCGGAAGATACTGGCGAGGAGTGGACTGTTGCTGGGTTCCTTTTCGAGAGCGACAACTTCAGTGTCGAGTTGGGCCAGGTTCTCCCAGCTCTCTGCCAGGAATTCCTGCAGAATATCCTCGTCCATTATGTTTGAACCCCCTGCACACTGGCTTCGATAGTCGGAGCGAAGAGAGCTTGAAGGCGCCTGCCTGGAGAGTCCGGATCAATCTGAGATAGACCAGATCGGTCAGACCAACTTTGCAGACGACATCAGACCGGGGCAGCACAAAAGCTTGACGTTCGCAAAGAACTGTCAAACGGTATGTGGCCCAGCGGTCAGCACTGCTTCATGGGAACTATCGGCAGAATGAGCCGATGGATTGCGTGCCGGAGGATCAAAATCAGATTTTGAGTGTTTTACTGTCGTTGTTGTCAGATCTGTCGTGCTGTCGAGCCATTGGAACCGTCACGATTGGAAATGTTTGCCGCGGCTGTCGGTCGGCCTGTCGGGTATTCACAACAGTGTGGCGGGCAGACATCGTGGCTGGGGCCGAAGTGACCAATCGCCTGGCGGCAGCTTCGACGGCCGATCCGTTCTTCGACAAGTTCTCGAATCATGGCAATAAACTGAGGATGAGTCCCCACAGTTCCGGATCGAACAAAGTTCAGGCCGAGTTGTTTGGCGAGCAGGCTGGCTTCTTCATCGAGGTCATACAGGACTTCCATGTGATCCGAGAGAAAACCCACCGGGGCGACCGCGACATTCCGGATGTTTCGCTCGCTGAGAGACTTTAGGTGATCAAGAATATCCGGTTCCAGCCAGGGATCCTGAGGACGTCCACTCCGGCTCTGATAGACCAGTGACCAGCGGTCCTTTTCGAATTCCAGGGCGTTCGCAATCAACCGACAGGTTTCAGTCAGTTGCAATGTGTAGTTGGATCGATCCGCCATCGACATCGGGATGCTATGCGCGGTGAATGTCAGATGGGCCTGCTGGCGCTCCTTATCACTCCAGGCAGACATCGCAGTTCGTAGCCGTTCGGTGTTCGCTTCGATAAAGAGGGGATGGTTGTAGAACATTCTCGTCTTCTCGATGAGAGGTGCCTGGGCACCAACGGCTTCTCGAGCGGCGATAATGTTCTCGCGGTACTGCCGGCAGCCGGAGTAACAACTGTAGCCCGAGGTAAAGAATGCCAGCGCACGCTGCACCCCCTGCTCTGCCATTTCACGAACTGTCTCTGTGAGCATCGGGTGCCAATTGCGATTACCCCAATAGATGGGGAGATCGATGCCAGATTTCTGGAACTCAATTTTCAAAGCAGAGATCAACTCTCGAACCTGGTCGTTAATCGGGCTTTTGCCGCCGAAGTGATAATAATGCTCGGCAACTTCCAGCATGCGTTCTCTGGGGACCGGTTTGCCTCGAAGCACATTTTCCAGGAACGGCAGGACATCTTCAGGGCGATCCGGGCCTCCAAAGGAAACGATCAACAATGCATCGTAGGGCTGGTTCATGAAAAACAGTCTTTCCGTGGGATGGATCATCGAGTCGCCACTGCTATGCCTGAAGTCTGTGCGACCAGAGACTCACGACTTGCACATGGCACACGATGAGTCAAATTCTGCGAAAGCCATAACAAAAGATTATTACTCTGGGATTATGGCCATCCGCGCGTCAATCGCCACTCTGGTGAATTGATAAGCCTTAAGAACAGGCGAAATCCAGCTGTGCCCAGTAAACGGTCGAGCCAAAGTCCTGAGCGGTTTGTGGAACATCTTCAAGTTTTCTTGCGGCATTGGATGCAGTGGCTTAGGATAGCTGCCGCTGGAGAATCCAGACCAGATTTTCAATCAACAATGACTAGGATCTGCCCAGGGATGGAGGGGCTCCTGAAATGACTTCAGGTACTTTTGGTGCGAAACGAGTCGACCTGCTGGCAGCATTCGAACATTCGGCACCTGCTGAAAAAACGCGGGAAACCTGTGTGGGATTACAGACCGCGATTGCGAGAACTCGCCAGTATCTTCTCGATCAGCAACATTCCGAGGGATTCTTCGTTGCGGAGCTTGAAGGGGATACGATCCTCGAATCCGAGTACATCCTTCTGCTGGCCTTTCTGAATGAAGGGCAATCGCCTGATGCACAGGCAGCAGCCAGGTATCTGCTGACAAAGCAGAATAAAGATGGCAGTTGGAGCAACTTCCCAGGTGGCCCGATCGATGTCAGTTGTGCTGTCAAAGCTTACCTGGCCTTGCGAATTACAGGTCATGCAGCCGATGAACCCGCTTTAATCAGGGCTCGTGAAGCCATTCTGAAAGCTGGTGGTGTCGAGCGTGTGAATAGTTTTACGAGATTCTACCTCGCCATGCTGGGGCTTATTCCTTATTCGCTGTGCCCGGCTGTTCCGCCAGAAGTGGTTCTATTACCCGATTGGTTCCCGATCAATCTTTCACAAATGTCAGCCTGGTCGCGGACGATTGTCGTCCCACTGAGCTTGCTTTGGGCCTTTCAACCCGCAGTGGAATTGAAAGACGCGGACGGCCATCAGATCACCATCGAGGAGTTGTATGCATCGCCAGAGAAGCAGTTACCCCGGTTTATTCGCGGTGTGAATCATGAGTCGAACTCCAAAGGCTGGATGAACTGGAGTCGATTTTTCTTTCGCGTCGATCAATGTCTGAAATCCATTGAAAGTTATGGAATCAAACCTTTGCGGTCGCGTGCAGTCCGCAAATGTGTGCAGTGGATCCTGGATCGGCAGGAGATGAGCGATGGATTGGGAGCGATTTTTCCTCCGATCGTCTGGACGTTGATCGGACTTAAGTGTGCCGGGTTTGACGATCAGCATCCAATGGTTCAAAAACAGCGGGACGAATTGAATCGACTGATGCTCCGCGAGCAGGATGCGTTACGCCTACAGCCTTGCTTGTCTCCCGTATGGGATACTGCAATTTCGATCATTGCCCTGCGGGAGTCGGGAGTCGAACCAGAACATCCTGCTCTTGGTAAAGCCCGAAACTGGCTGCTGAGTAAAGAAGTCCGCCATGCCGGTGACTGGTCGAAAGCGCATCCCGAGACCCCTGTCTCCGGATGGTATTTCGAGTTCAATAACGAGTTTTATCCCGATGTTGATGATACCGCGATGGTGCTGATTGCTCTGGCTTCTACATTACCAGAAGAGGCGACACCCTTGGCGATTTCCAACGGAGTTCTTCCTGTCCAGACCGGTTGGAGTGCAGAAAGTACCTCTCGCGAACAGGCACTTCAGCAACTGGAGAATCATCGACCTGTCTTGGAAGCTATGGGGCGCGGTGTGCAGTGGCTTAAATCACTCCAGTCCAAAGATGGCGGATGGGGAGCTTTCGATTCGGATATCAACAAGGAACTACTGACAAAAGTTCCTTTCGCTGACCATAACGCCATGCTCGATGAGACGAACGCCGATATTTCGGCTCGAGTCCTCGAAGCCTATGCAGCCGTGGGGATCAGTTTCAATGATCCATCTGTGCAAAGGGCGCTGGAGTTCATCTGGAATGATCAGGAGTACGATCATGCCTGGTATGGTCGCTGGGGCGTTAATTACATTTACGGCACATGGCAAGTTCTGGTGGGCCTGACAGCCATTGGTATTCCGGCCCATGATCGGCGTTTAATGCAAGCAGCGGGTTGGCTCAAGAGCAAGCAGCAGGCCTGTGGTGGCTGGGGTGAAACTCCCGCCACATATGATAATCCGACCCTTAGGGGACAAGGCACACCGACGGCCTCACAAACGGCATGGGCGGTACTGGGTTTGATTGCAGCCGGTGAGCAGAACTCGATCGAATGCCAGCGGGGCGTGGAATTCCTGCTGAAAACTCAGAAACATAATGGCACATGGGACGAAGAAGAATTCACAGGGACGGGCTTCCCCCGGGTCTTCTACCTGCGATACCACTATTACCCCCTCTACTTCCCACTCATGGCACTGGGGCGTTTTGCCAGAGTTGGTGGAAGGGTAAATTTTGCATGATGAGTCAGCCAGTCAGCTGATGTTGCTTCAGATGCCTCAAAAGCTCGTGAGCCTACTTCTGAGTCATGGTGATCCCAATGCGGATTGCCGAGGGTTCTTTGCCTGCTGTCATGGCTTCACTGATCTGTTCCAGAGGAAACCACTGCTTGACCAGCGACTCGAAGGGGTAATTCTGGTGTTCGCTGGCCAGAAATTCGATGGCAGTTCGCAAATGCCTTGGGCCATAGTTGTGGACACCCCGCATTGTAATCTGACGACGGACAAGCTGTTCGAGTGCCATACCAATCGCAGGTGATGGAAAGACGGAACCAGCCAGAACAATCGTGCCGCCCAGTCGAACGAGGGGCCAGACACTTTCAAAGGCGGCATTGTTCCCAGAGAGTTCAGCAACGGCATCAACCCCATGAAGAAGACCAGCCGAACGGAGAGTATCAGCCAGTTGCATCGAATCTGAGGTGTGGGTTGCACCGAACTTCAAGGCCAACTCTCGTCGATAAGGTTGAGGATCAACGCAAATGACATGGGTGGCCCCCAGCGATCTGGACATCGCGCAGGCCGTCAATCCCAGCATCCCGGCTCCCAGAATGCAGATACTGCGGCCCTTAAGCGGTTGAGCCGCTTCAAGAACTGCGGCAATTGTCGAGGTCGCACAACTGGCTGGACAGGCCACCGATGTGGGCAAATGGGGTGGCAATTTGATAATTGCCGTCCCAGGGACCAGCAGACAGTATTCGGCCAACCCTCCCAGTAGTTCTTTGCCGGGACGAAATGCTTCGTGACCATACTTGACCGAATGGAGGCACTTTTGGGGAAGATCGCGTTCGCAGTAAAAGCATTTGCCGCAGTTGGCCACGACGGCCCAGGTCACGAGATCTCCCACATGGAGTGGGGCGTTGGCGAGATCAGCGGGAGTAAAGTCTCCGCCGATCGCTGCAATCTGCCCCACAATTTCGTGCCCCAGAATTGTCGGCACAGGAACTTTGCGACGGCCCTCCACACTATGGAGATCACTCCCGCAAAGTGTGCAGGCCGTGACCTTCACCAGAATTTCCCCGGCACTCAACATGGGAAGCGGTATCTGATTCAGTTCAAGATGGTGCGTCTCACCAGAGAAGACGGCAGCAGTGCAGGCTGTGGGGAGAAATGCTTCAGTCAGCCGCAATCGTTCCATGCGACCACTGCTATCTCGAGAAGAACTGGATGTTGTCGCTTGCATGATTCGTACATCCGAAGAGTGACAAAGAAGTTCCGGCCATCATCAACGGGAGATGCGGACTTCGAGTTCGGTCAATTCTGGTTGACGAGGCTGAACCTTCGAGAAGTAAACCCAACTGATCACCAGGGCAATTGTTGAAACAACGACACTGGCCCAACTGGAAATGATGAGCAGTTCTACAACGTTCGTGCTTCGCGAGATATAGTTTTTCAGGAGGACAATCCCGACAAAGCCCAGATACCCGATGGCATCGACGACATACATCAGGAATCCGACGGTCCCTTTATCGCGAGTCATGGCAATCAGGCGTTCAAAAACGGTGGTATGAAAGGCCACATAGGGGAGATAAAGTCCCAGTCCCAGGAGGACGATGAAAGTGAAATCGTTCATCAGGTCAAGGTGATGTCCAATCAGAGAGCCCGCGAGAAGACCCAGGCCGACGCCGCAGGTTCCTAAGGCTGTAAAAAACGCCAGCCGATTATTGCGGATCAATACGGCTGTTCCATTCACAGCGATCACTCCCAACGTCACGAGAGTCTCAGACTTGGTAAACGTCGAGGATGTGAATGTGCTCCCCAATGTTTTCCAGATTTCCGGCTGAAAGTCATCACGCAGGCTCCGCAGAATCGTGACCAGCAGATAGAACACAATAATGGGCAATAGACCCGGTGCATAGCGGCTGAAAAACGTCCAGCGTTCATTCCCATTCATGGTGCTCCGCTCGGTTCGTGCAGCGATATCTTCGATCGATGGTGGAGGAACCAGAGCGAGCATCACCAGACAGATTCCCAGGGGAAGCATAAATAACCCCCCGGCCGTTGCGGGCATCCAGTCTTCACTCATGCCGACATCCGTGAGTAGCCAGGTTCCCACAGACTTCATGACTCCCCCAGCGAGGATAAAACTGGCACAAAGACCGGCTGTGAGTGCTTCACTCGAACGACGACCCTCTAGGCAGCCAAGCACTAATCCAAAGACCATACCCAATGGCAGGCCATTGAAAAACATGAAGACCAGATTCCACGGGCGTGGTGTTAAGCCAAAGCCAATCAGACTCAGTTGTGCGAGAGCGATGAGAATCAGAATGCCCAGCACCCGGCGATGTGGCGGGGTTTCAGCAATCACTTTAATGCCAATGAACTTGGAGAGCATGTAGCCAAAGACTTGCGAGATGATCAGCACGCTTTTGAAGTCCATCTGAGCCAATAGCGGCTCATTGAAACTCCCGGCAGTGAATGGTTTGCGAAAGGCATACATGGAAAAGTAACAACCAAAGGCAGCCACGACAGTCCAGAGACCCCAGAAGAATTCCTGCCAGGGACTTCGTGAGGTTCGCGGTGGAAAAGCAGCGTATGACACAAGAATTTCGTTCAAAGCTGTGGTTAAAGTTCATGGGATGGATGAAACTCTACCCACGCTTTGACGTGGACAACCACAGTAAAATAACGATTCTCATTGTTTCTTAACAATCAACTTGTTTTCTTTTAGGGAAACGGAATATCAAAGAGAGCTGTCGAAGAATGCGCTTTCAAAATCTGATGGATGCTCTGCCACCGGATCTAAGTGGCGAGATTCGTCATTTTTCAGCAGCGAATGTCACCACTTTCACCAGGATGGGACTCTTCAAGTTGAGTTGAGCCAGTTCGTCGAGAATCAGGTGACGAGCTTTTTCGGCAGAGAAACCTCCCGAACCGGCACCTATCAGAGGGATGGCCATCGAGCCAAAGCCCTGCTGTTCCGCGAGTCGTACGGCATTACGAGTCGATTGGCGGATGGAATGCTCACTCGCCAGCCAGCACAGGTTGATCCCCGCGACATGAATAATGCCTCGAAATTGGAGGCGGCCTGCCGACGTTAAGACTGCGGAGCCCAGGGGCATGATCCCAGCTCGGCTGAGCTCGCGGAATGGTGCGGTTCCTGCATGACGTTTAATCGCCCCGGAAACCCCCTGAGGCAGAAGCAGCCACCACGGAATGAAGTTTCGATTCCAGGAATTGACAATCACATCCACCGGTTGTTTAAGGAGATCTCCCGAGACGAGTTCGACCGTGGGTGCAGCCATGAGTTCACTTCGGCTCTTAAATTGTGATAAACCAGCAGAGAAAATTTATTTCCAAATGGGTATTCGAAGACTCCGCCGATCAAGGCCTTGAATTCTCACTCGATCTGCAGGCATTTTTGAGTCATGCTGGCGAAGTGTTCATGAACTTTCGTTTTTGATCTGAGGGGAACCTCAGAAGTGCAGGATTCGTAATGATGTCCAAACAAGCTGCAGGTAATCAAGGAAATTGGATCAGTCATCTGATTGGAGTCATCGGGTTTGTGATTGTACCGACGGTGATCACGATGATCGCACCTGTTTCATACGTCATGCTGGAGAACCGGGAAGGACGACCAGTAGCACGGGCTTCGACGTGTCTGCTCTTTGTGATCCCCTTTCGCTCTGACGTCATTGATCCTCTGCTGGCGGTCGAAACGAAGGTGAGGGCTGCACGGGAAAGAACTGCTGAAGAGCGTCGTCGACACAATCAGGGGCGTGGCCAAATCGATGGTGAAGGAACACTCACGTTTGTCGGTGAAGGACAAAGATCCTTTTCGATTTCGGTTTCTCCCGTCAGTATTGAAGGAGCCAAAACGCAGGTCGAGAATTTCATCAACCACAAAGAGACAGGTTCGAAATGGCTTTTCTTACCCGCCAATTGGAAGTTCAGTGTCTTTTTTGGAGGTTTCTGGGCATTTCTGACATTGCTTTATGTGGTGGGTGTGACTCTCAAGCTGCTGATGGGGCTGGTCTGGCTGTTGGGGATTGGTCGCCGGTCTGCTGGATTAGAGGAACCCACTTCGTCCGAGGTGGCTTCGTGAGTTTTTTGGTTTTTAGCGAAAGGTAAGTCTTTATGAATCTGGTGGTCAGGAACTCTCTGGTCATTGTTGCCTTGGTCTTTGCTGGCTTTGGCCACGCGCAGGGCGCTGATTACACGACCGACTCACTCGATGTGGTCAAACAGCAGGTTCAGGAAAAGAAAGCCCTGCTGGTCGATGTGCGTGATCAGGCGGAATGGGATCGTGGGCATCTCGAAGGAGCCTTGCTGGTCCCCTTTCGTAAACTGCAGAAAGGGATGACGCAGGCCGATGTCGAGAAGATATTGCCCAAAAATCAGATCATTTACACTCACTGCGCGGTGGGTGCCCGATCGCTCGGAGCCGCTGGAGTGCTGAAGGATCATGGCTACGACGTCAGGCCACTTCAGCAAGGTTACAAAGACCTTGTCAAAGAAGGCTTCCCTGTCGCCAAGTAAGTTTGAATAGCGGTTCACTCAAGAATTACTCAGAACCATCGATCCACAAAAAAACTCGACCTGCCATGGCAGATCGAGTTTTTTGTTTTTCGCCGAAAGGCCGAATCCCGCTTTATCAAATCACGCAGTAATGACACCGAACAAAACGGTCCTCCTGCGAGATGTTTCGATTAGCAGCGGCGGCGGAACTCGCCGGTCTCCGTATCAATTTCAATCTTGTCGCCAATTTCTACGAAGGCCGAAACCTGAAGCTCGTACTTTGAGTGCTTAAGGACCGCTGCCTTGGTGATCTTTCCTGAGGTATCACCGCGGGTCACAGGTTCGGTGTATTCAACTTCGCGAATGATGACCTTCGGGAAGACCACAGAAATTGGCTTACTTTCGTAGAATGTCACTTCGACGACATCTGTCATTTCCGGCATAAGGTATTTTTCAACATCAGCCATCGTTTCGGCATCGATCTCGTACTGGTTATAGTCGCCATCGACGAACACGTGAACCGGTGGAGCTGAGTAGGAATAGGTACATTCTTTCTTGTCGAGAATGATCTGTTCCATTTTTTCGTCGGCTTTGACGACCGTTTCTGAGACGCGACCTGTCAACAGGTTCTTCATCCGCAGTTTGACAACGGCAGCGTTGCGACCTGACTTGTTGTACTGGGCTTTCAAAACAACAAGGGGATTTCCTTCGACGATCACCACATTGCCCGACTGCAGGTCGCCTGCCAGCTTAACACTCATGAAACAATTTCCTGGAAGATGGTCACAGTCTGATGGGGAGGAACCTGGGCTCTCAAGAGCGTGAAGTTTCCTCACGGATTTTTCTTACGAACATCTCCAGATTGTTTGCGAGATTGCTCTTACGGTCAAGCCGGTCGGCCCATTCCTGGCTGTGACGAGTCCATTCTTGTCGGAAATGAAGCAGTTTTTCCCAGGCGTCTTCGATGCCGCTGGTATGTGCCCAGGAACGATCCGGCGGAATGTGATTCCAAAGACGCCAGAACTCAGAAACTGCCCCAATATTCGAAAAACCCCTCAAATACAGGCTCAGAAAGGCTTCGAGCTTCTTGTGGTGAGCAGCATCTTCCTGCGGATAAATCTGCCAGATCAGAGGTCGATTCGCCCATTGAGCACGAACAAAAGAGTCTTCCCCCCGCACAAAATTGAAATCACAGCTCCAAAGCAGTTCGTCGTAAGCCGGGGGTGGCAGAAAGGGCAGAATCAAAAGTTCAAGAGCACCAATTTGCCGTCGATCGCCCGCTTTGAGTGAATAGCCACACCATTTGGCAACCTGATTGGTCGCTAACCCGTGGGTGACAAACAGACTCGTGGGAGCACTTCGGGATGACCAGTAATCGAGAAGTTGGGGGATCAGTGGATTCTGATAACAGAATAAAGAAACTCGCAGTTCACCGGGCAATTTCTGAGAGTCAGGAAGTGGGTTTTCCCCCGTTTTCCCAACCAGTCGAGCCCACAGGTCTGGCGTCGCCTGAGAACTTTGAGATGTGAACTTCTGCTGGTAGCGACGGACCTGCTCCCTGAGACCAGCTTCCTTAAGCAGCCCCCCCGTTTCTGTCGTGAAACCCGGGAAGAAGAAATGCTTCCTCAGGCTGGTCGAAGAACCCGGAGTCGCCAGCCCATGGCATTCAGAAACCCAATTCTCGGCACTGAGGTATTCCAGATTGATCCATACCACTGGAGGATTTGGCTGTGACTCATGCAGTGACAGGAGTGATCTTTGGTAACAGCCGGGAATCTCACAGGCAAAAGCTTCAATGACCACTCGAGCGGGCCGAGTCTCTTCTGAACAAGTCTCCCATTGACAGATTTCGATACCATCCACCTGCTGACAGCCGAGGTTCATCTGGACTTGTGGGCACAGGTGAGTCAACACCTCGAGTTGATCGATCCAGAGCCTGACGCGAATTCCCAGTTCATGATGCAACTGCCGAGCCAAACGCCAGCACACGCCAATATCACCATAATTGTCAATCACCCGACAGAAGATATCCCAGTGATCTGCCACGATAGAGCGTGCTCTTTCAGCGTATCAAAAAAATATTAGTCGAGAGTTTTTCTGCACTTGACTGGGAAAACAATCGCTAAAAACCTGTCAAGAGACAGTTTTGAGATAGCCACTGATGGTATCACGGATTTCATCACGCACACGGCGGAACATGACCATCTTCTCCTCGTCGTTTCCTTCGGCGTGGGCTGGGTCTGCAAATGGCCAATGCAGCGTGAGTTTCGCTCCTGGGAATACAGGGCATGCCTCTTTTGCGTTATCGCACACCGTGACCACCAAGTCGAAGTTTTCATTCTGATAGGGCGCGACCGACTTACTCACGAGGTTCGAAATATCGATCCCCAGTTCTCCCATGGCTCGCACGGCCAGCGGATGAACGTAGCCGGCAGGACGTGAGCCTGCCGAGACCGCTTCCCACGTCGGCTGGCCCAGAGTGTTCCATAAACCTTCGGCCATTTGCGAGCGGCAGGAGTTTCCCGTGCAAAGAATGAGTACGCGTTTCATGATTCGAGCCTGTCTGTCGTGGGGTTATTGAGCTGGAGTTCGTCTTGTGGATTGGCAGGTATCGGAATTTCCTGGTGGAGCTGCTGAAAAATCAAGACAGCGAACGCTGATCCGATGCATGGTGCCAGGATGTAGATCCACAATGAGGCGAGATTTCCGCTGACAACGGCAGGCCCGAATGAGCGTGCCGGATTCATCGATGCCCCTGAGATTGGGCCGGCAAACATCGCTGCAAAAGCGACGACAGCACCAATGGCTGCTCCTGCCATCACACCCTTTTCGCGAGCCCCCGCGGAGACACACAAAATGACAAACATCAATATGGCGGTAAGAATGATTTCGAGAATCAAAGCCTGCCACCAGAAATAGACCGGCAACGTTGCACCCAAAGTGGGATGGTCGTTGAAGAGCGTTCGTAACAGACTGGCTGCAATCACAGCACCCAGTATCTGGCTGGTCATATAAGGTGCCAATTGGCGTGCTGGCAGTCGCCGTGCAAGCCAGAAACCCAGCGTCACGGCGGGATTCAGATGAGCTCCAGAAATATCGCCCAGGGCGTAAATCATGGCCATGACCACCAGGCCAAATGTTAAGGCAATTCCGGGATGGGTAATAACACCGCCACTGAGATCGTTAACAACGATCGCCCCTGCTCCGGCAAATACGAGTGTGAAAGTACCGATCGCTTCAGCAACATAGCTTCGTGTACTCATGAGGTTGGATCCTCAGCGAGGCTTTGTTGACGCTTCGTGATATCACATTTGAGAACGTTTTCCAGGCAGGTGAAGAAACCATCGAGACAACCACAGCTGACCCGGTAGAAGGACGTGGTTCCCGCTTTGCGTACTGAAACAATCCCTGCTTCGCGCAGCACAGCCAGATGTTTGGAAACCGTCGATTGATCAAGTCCCAGTTCAGCGGTGAGTTCGGAGACGGAACATTCGCGATCATGCATCCAGTCGAGCATGAACAATCTGGCTGGATGCGCCAGCGCCTTCGCGATCTTTGCCCGGGCTTCGTATTTGATTCGCTGCTCGTTATTCATGGTTGTATGGCAATTTAGCCATGGATTTCACCTCAGGTCAAGTGGGCGAATTCAGATCCCAGAAAATCACGCAGAACAAAGGCTTTCCGATTCTCACTTGGTCTCATCAGCTTTTGATGGAAAGTGGTCTTTTGGGCTGAACTGCAGTTTTTTCGGAATTTGAGTTGACATTTTTCAAAAACGTCCCGATACTAATTACCACTCAGTGAGTGATAGATCTGCCGGCCACACGGCTCAAGGGTGTTTATCTCGCTGAATCTCCCCTTCCATCGTGTCTGAGACTTGAGGAGTCTCTCATGGATTTGTTCCGAAAATCTCGAAAGGCATTCTGCAATCGCATTGCGGAAGCTCTGGTCGTTTCTCGTAATCCTGGCTTCAAGCACGTTGAGCTGTGTTCCATTGGCATGCGCTCCGTTTGTTGTTGTTAGTTCAGAATTTCACGTCGTGATCCCGGGGTGAAATTGGTGCCCATGGATGGTGAACGGCGTATCAAATAGGCCTGGCGGGCCGACCCTTGCGGGGATTCAGCTGATCGCCATTTTGGGTTCATTGAAAACCAGTCAGTCGATCAGTCGATCTGTTGATCAATGATGACTGCCGGTGGGAGGCAGCTCAGTCCCTCCTCCACGTGATGTCGCTCGCCTCCGAGGGCAGCAAAAGCATGTCCCCTCGCTGGTTGAGTCGCTTATTTAGATTGGGAACAGCTAGCCCCAATCTGTGTCTGTATATTCAAAAGCAAACACGGCGTAACGCCACAGAAAGATACTATGGTTGCCTTTAATAACTCCGATATCGCCAATTCTGTTTCGCCTTCTGAAACAACGACGGAAAGACAGCTCTACGAAAGGCTCTTCATTCAAGAGCCTGACACATTTCGCTTCATTCAGATTCACATCAGTAACGGTGTGCTTGTCCTGACGGGGACCGTAGACAGCTATTTCGAGAAAGCGCTGGCCGTACAAGTCGCTCGTCGAAGTGTGTTCCAACTCGATGTTGCAGATGAACTCCAGGTCAATCCCTCGATTTCTCGAACTCTTCGCAGCCTCAACCGCATTGCACGGCATGTCACTTCGAATTCCTAACGATCAAATTGAGAACATAGATATTCACAAAGGGTTGATCATGAGTTTTAAGAAGCAAGGATTTACGCTGATCGAACTGCTTGTTGTGATAGCGATTATCGCTGTCCTGATCGCTTTGTTGCTTCCTGCTGTGCAACAGGCGAGAGAAGCTGCACGCCGGACACAATGCCGCAATAATCTCAAGCAGATTGGTCTGGCACTTCACAATTATCACGACTTACATAACACTTTTCCGCCTGGGAATGTCTTTTCATCAAGGCAGCCGGATGCGGGGTATCGCATCAATCTCACGACCGCGAATCGCGCCACTGGCTATTCCTGGGCAGCCATGATTCTCCCTCAGATTGATCAGTCCCCTCTTTACAACCAATTGAATATCGGCAATCGGGAACTCGTTGAGTTGTTACTGAACGCGAGCACTCGAAATCAGGTCCAGGCTGTCGTCCCTGGATATCTCTGCCCGTCGGATACTGCGCCTCAGCTGAATGACCAGCGCGGTTTCACCAATGCCGCTTATGGAGATATTGCCGCTGCGACTGCAAGTTACGTCGGTGTTCACGGAACACGTTGGGTGCACGCCGACGATTGGGTGCTGAATCAGACCGATCCCTTTGGAACTTTCTGGCCAGGGAGCAAAGTCCGTTTGACGGACTATACCGACGGTGCGAGTAACACATTTATTGTCGGTGAACGTAACTGGGACAATCTTTCAGCAATCTGGATTGGCGTTCGAAACTATGCAGGCAATGGTGATGTGGGCTTGAGGCAAACTCAGGGACTTGCCAACTGGAAGTTGAATCTACCAAATGCACCCGGACAGACAACGGCTGGCCGTGGATTTCATAGTGCTCATACCGGTGGTGCCCATTTCCTCTTCGGTGACGGCCGGGTGCAATTCGTGAGTGATGCGATCCACTTCGATAATACGCCAGAAGTCGTCGGGAATCCTCGTACCTTGCGAGGAACGTACCAGCGGCTGGCAATTCGTAATGATGGATCAGCATTAGGTGAATATTAATGATAGTTGTTATCAGTAAGTTCGTAGGTAGGGTTCTTGATAGAAGGTGTTATCGCCAATGAGAGTTTCTTCAAAAATACCACCCATCTGGTCGGTGATAGGTGTGGTCTGCGGAGCGTCACTTCTTTCCGGTTGCTTCAATTCCGGGCCTGCCCTGAGTGAGGTCCATGGAAAAGTGATGTCGGCTGGTAAACCGGTGGCTGGGGTGAGTGTCGAATATCAGCCACTCGATTCAAAAACCGCTTCATCAGTGGGGTATACAGACCAGGACGGCAATTTCCGTCTTCGCTTTACGCGCGATCGCTACGGTGCTGCTCCCGGGCAGCATCAAGTCAAGCTCTATATCGATCCTGAGTCCGGGAGTGATACGCCTCCACAATTTCGTTTGCCAGATAAATACAGCAAGAAATCTGAGATTAAAGTCAACGTTCCCGGTCTGGAAAGTGAACACATTTTTAATGTAGAGCTGGAACCGTTCAATAGAAACGCGAATCGTCGAACAAAACAGGTCGCTATTCGTTAAGTGATACTTTTGTGATTCTTGTCGCTGAATGCCTTGGCAATGGCCATCAACCCTTCGTCTTCCAAAAAGTACTGAACCATGAGTTTTTATACGAAATGCCTGACGGTCCTGGCTGTGGGGATGGCCGCATCTGGTGAGCACCTTCAAGCGCAGGTCAAGACACCCGCAACTGCCGAAGAGTCCAGGCAGGTCGTCTCAGCGCAAAACTCGCTGAACACTCGATCTGTTGTGGATTCAGGATCTCTACAAGATTCACAGCTTCCAGCCGATTTTGAATTCTTTGAGAAGAAGGTTCGGCCAATCCTTGTGGCGAATTGTTACACATGTCATTCCGCTGACAACAAAGCTGCTGGTGGTTTGCGCGTCGATGATTATCAGGGATTGCGTAACGGTGGTAATCGAGGTTCTGCAGTTGTTCCACATCAGCCTGAAGAAAGCCTGTTAGTTCAGGCTGTTCGATACACTGGCAAGCTGAAGATGCCTCCTGAAGAAAAACTGCCTGATGAGAAGATCCAGATTCTTGAAGACTGGATTCGTCGCGGTGCTCCCTGGCCTCGTGTGGAAGTTTCACAGGAAATTGGGAAAGGAAGTAGTGATTATCAGGAGCTGCTAGCCAGCCACTGGGCTTGGCAGCCATTAAAAAATGTGACCCCACCTGTCATACAAGATTCGAACTGGGCCACTGATCCCATCGATCAGTTCGTGCTTGCCAGGTTGAATAATCACAATCTTTCGCCAGTAGGTGATGCTGATCCTGCCTCCCTATTGAGGCGAGTGGCCTTTGATCTCACGGGATTGCCTCCGAGTGACGACCAGTTGCGAGCTTTCGAAGCGAATCCGTCCTCAGAGAATTATGCAAAAATTGTTGATGGATATCTGGCTTCTCCCGCATTTGGAGAGAAATGGGGTCGCCACTGGCTCGATGTCAGCCGTTTTGGTGAGTCAACGGGCTCTGCTCGTAATGTTCCTTACCCTCAAGCTTACAAGTATCGTAACTACGTCATTGACGCGTTTAATAAAGACAAGCCCTTTGATCGATTTATCGCTGAACAGGTCGCAGGTGACCTGATCCCCTACTCTTCCGAAAGTGAACGCATTGAAAATCTGGTGGCCACAGGTTTCCTGGCGCTGGGTGTCAAAGATGTGAACCAGAGGTTCAAAGTTCGTTTCGTCATGGACAATGTTGATGAAGCGATTGACACCGTCACCCGTTCAGTCCTGGGTGTCACTGTGAGTTGTGCACGTTGCCATGATCATAAATTTGATCCGGTTTCTCAGCGTGAGTACTACGCACTGGCCGGAATTTTCACGAGTACTGATATCCTCGCTGGTGTCCGTAACAAAATGGGTGGTGGAGGCCTGGATTATTATGATACTTCGGCATTACTGGTGATTTCACAAACCAAAGCTGAGCCCGATCCTGAGCAGCATCAAAAAGTTGAGAAAGCTCAGCAAGCAGTTGCCGAAGCACGTGAGGAATTTGAAAGATTGCGCGGGACACCCGAAGGCCAGGAAAAAGGCCCGAATGGTCGTCCCAGGCAGCAGATCGCTCGCCAGAAATGGAACCGTCTTCAAGCCGAATTAAACCTCCTCACTGATCCAGCTCATTCAGGCGAAGTGACTCTTGGTGCCCGTGACAGTAAGCAGATTTCAGACACAGAACTTCGCCTGCGGGGTGAGGCCGAGCAACTCGGCCCGGTTGTTCCCCGCGGATTCTTGAAACTTGCGACTTGGGAAGGTCAGCCTCAAATTGCCGCTGGGCAAAGTGGTCGTGCCGAACTCGCTCAATGGTTAACGGCACCGCAGAATGCCATTACTCACCGGGTGATTGTGAATCGTGTCTGGCATCATCTGTTTGGTCGAGGCATTGTATCGACTGTTGATAATTTTGGTCTCACGGGTGATACCCCCTCTCATCCGGAACTCCTCGATTACCTCGCTCAGGATTTCATTCAAAATGGATCCTCGCTGAAGAAACTGATCCGCAAGATTGTTCTCACAAAAACCTATCGACTCAGTACTGAAAATGTCGCTGCATATCAGGAGATCGACCCTGCGAATCGCTGGATCTGGAGGCACACTCCTCGCCGCCTGACTGCCGAGGAGATTCGCGACAGTATTCTGGCCACAGCTCAGTCTCTTGAAACTTCTCGTCCAGAAAAGTCTCCCGCTGCTGAGTTGAAGGTGATCGAAATTCGGAACAACGGACCGGAGGCTCGCAATCTTCAAGTAGCGGCCGAGAACTCAACTCTCCGCAGTGTTTATCTTCCGCTCGTCAGGGGGATTCTCCCCAGAGCTTTAGAAGTGTTTGACTTTGCTGAGCAAGGGATGGTGACTGGCGCCCGAGACCAAACAACTGTTGCTACCCAGTCGCTCTACCTCCTGAACGACCCTTTTGTGCGGCAACACAGTGTTCGGCTGGCACAGTCCTTGCTTGATGGTGAAGATCACGACGATCGATCCCGCATCGTTCATGCGTATCGCCAGATTCTTGGACGGGATCCCTCGGTGACTGAGGTCAATACCATCATCGATTACTTATCTGTGTATGAGAAGGAAGCCAATATCTATTTGACATCGCATCCTGGTGAGTCGTCCGAAACGGTCGCCACGACCCCATTGACTACAGATGCCAATAGTAAGCCTGATGACTCGCCTGCTGCTCCGGGAAACAACCCGCCAGGGGCTTCAAATAGTGCCTTGGCACTCGCGAATGCCGATGAGATGGAGCAAAGCGATCTTCCGGTCACCATGAAGAAAATCTCGATTCGAGATGCCCGGACTGCGGCTTGGGGTTCGTTGATCCAGGCGCTGTATGCCTCAGCAGAATTTCGCTATCTGAAATAGTCTGGTTCATCTGAAGAAGTCGCAGAATTTATCCCTTCTTCAGTAATCGAAATAATACTTGATCCCCAATTAAAGCAAGGATGACTTTCATGACTTTTCGATCCACTCAAAGTGTTTATGCCGATCTCAATGGTCAGCATCTGGGTCGCTTTCTGCCCGACCGCCGTCAGTTGCTCAAGTCGGCCAGTGCTGGTTTTGGCTATCTGGCCATGTCGGCACTGTTGGCCAATAAGGCACGTAGCGAGGAGGTTAAGCCGTCTTCACCTCCAGGGCATCTGGCACCTCGAAAGCCACATTTCCCTGCCAAAGCCAAGCGGGTGATTTTCCTGTTCATGCAGGGGGCCATCTCCCAGATGGATACCTGGGAATACAAGCCAGAACTCCAGGCGCAAGATGGCAAAAGTGGGCCGGGTGGTGGCAAGCTGATGGCTTCGCGATACAAGTTTGCCCAGCATGGTGAAACAGGTACGTGGGTCTCTGAGTTGCATCCGCATTTAGCCAAACATGTCGATAAATTCTGCTGGCTGCGTGGGCTGCATACTGATACTCCTGCGCATCCTCAGGCGGTCATTCAGCTTCATACCGGGACAGCCATTGCCTCACTGACGAGACCATCGATGGGTTCGTGGCTGCTTTATGGTCTTGGTACGGAGAACCAAGACTTGCCTGGTTATATTACAATCAATCCACCGCCCAATTTTGGTGGTACCGTTAACTATGGCAGCGCTTTTCTGCCCGCTCACTATCAGGGAACCCGTATTAATGATGCCGGCTATCTACCCAATCTTGAAGCACAAGCTCCCATCGCACTCCAGCGTCGCCAGCTCGATCTGATTCAGTCTATGAATAAAGATCTGGCCTCTCGGCCGCAGGCTCCCTCGGCTATTGAAGGTGTGATCTCTTCTTACGAGCTTGCCTTTCGAATGCAGTCGAAAGTTCCTGAGTTGCTTGATATCTCTAAAGAGCCTGAGCATATTCAACAAGCGTATGGAATCAAAGATGGGCCTGCCGGCAGTTTTGCCAGGCAATGCCTGATGGCTCGCCGCTTGAGTGAAGCGGGAGTTCGGTTTGTCGAAATCTGCCATCCGGGCTGGGATCAGCACAACAACCTTCATCGCGGCCTTACTAACAATTGCCAGGCTGTTGATCAACCGGCTGCAGCACTTCTGGCAGACCTCGAAAGCCGTGGCCTTCTGGAAGACACATTGGTGTTGTTTGGCAGCGAGTTTGGTCGTCTCCCTTCGGCTCAAGGCCCTGATGGACGAGACCATAATATCACCGGCTATCCGATGTGGCTGGCTGGTGCCGGTGTGAAGCCTGGCTTTACTTTTGGCGCGACGGACGAAGTTGGCCAGTTTGCAGTGGAAGGGAAAATGCACACCAACGATCTGCATGCGACGCTATTGGCACTCATGGGGCTGGACCACGAATCTCTCACTTACGAATACGGCGGACGAGAGTTCCGCTTGACCGATGTCGCCGGTCAAGTTGCACGCGAAATCTTCGCTTGAAAATTGAGGAGTTGTTTTCCTGGGACACGTGATGAAAGGGCTTCTTTGTTCACGCTGGGGTACCACAAGCCGCCAAATTCTTCTTGGGACATTGAATTCCGGCGACGGTTGGTTAACTGCGAGTGTTAGCACAAGATGCAATTGAGTCCCGGCGTATGCGGGCCATGCTGTCCATTTTCCTTCGGCATTCAATCAGCGTAGTTGTGAGAAACGTCGCTGTCCGTTGGCTGTCCGCCCTGTCGACGATTGCGACTTTTACCCAACTCGCGGATTGAAATGGCCTGGCGTGCGAAGTCGAGAGCTTTTCACGGCCTTTGCCGACCTCTCTTCGACTTGTCGGGCCCACCGCCGCCTTGATTGCCGCGCGGGCGTTCGGCTTGGGGGTCGTAGCTGGGATTGGGACCAGGCGGCATGGATGCGTTGGTTTTCTTTTGCCAGGCCCGTAGCGTCTTCGCGAGTGCGGCGGCCTTGTCGGGCATCACGTAGGCAAGGTTTTTCTCCTCGTTTGGATCGTTTTTCAGATTGAAGAGTTCGACGCGTCCCC
>JAIXUU010000003.1 GCA_027483405.1 Planctomyces sp.
ACATTCACAGGGGGGCCGCCGGCGGCAGTATCGCCCTCAATGCGGCACGCGACGATATCGGAATACTCATCCTTAATGCGGGGAGGATCCTCCACGATCTGCAATCCACCACCAAAGAACCCGGGCCGCACCAGATCAGCCCATCCAATCACTCCGGAATCGGGTCCAGTCTGCATCAACGGAGTGACTTTCACATTGGCTTTATCACGCTTACGAATGGTGCCCGAGAAAAACAGCAGGACTTCCTGCAGGCCGCTGGTCACGGGGCTCGTCATCGAGAAGGCGTTCTTGACGCCACTTTTGGTACTGATCGCCACAATTTCCGGGCGAACGACATCGGAGAATTCGGGGTGCAGCACCTTGATCGTATTATCAAACACGACCTCGTCATAATTCCATTGAATCCCCAGCAGGTTGACCAGAGACGTCGCTTTACCACCGTCTGATTTCGGTTCGCCAGGAGGTGACATGCCTCCCATCATTCCGCCTGCGCGAGGTCTCGGCTGGCGAGGTGCAAGTTCAACATTGGTCGCTGGAATCGGATCGTCAAAAATGAGCGTGGGTCGCCCTTTGCGAACATAATCGACGAGATTTCCCATATCGGGTGTCGAGAGTGAAGAGGGGAGCACTGCAATCAGGACATCATATTTTTTGTCGTCGATCGCCGCAGCTGGTGAAACGGATTCGACGTTGTACTGCTTTTTGAGTTCCGTGACGATCCGCCATTCGGGCGAATTGCGGAACGACTGCATGTCGAACCCACCCATCAGTTTGGCATCTGTTTCCAGAATGCCGACAGTCTTCCGTTTCTCTTCAGAGACTGTCTGAATCGAACGCGTCAGTTCATATTCAATGGGGAGCGCGACATCAAAGAATGGAATCACCACTTCATTGGCACCGCTGTTGATCACGGCACCCAGATAGACGTCTTCCATTTGGATGCGGCCACCACGTTCGGATTGAACTTTGCGGGCCTCGATGCCGAACGCTTTGGCTTCTTCGGCAGCTTCACTGAAGGGTTCGACATCGACAATGCGAACTGAAAGTTTCCCTCGACCAATCTGTGCGTACTGGCCCAGAAGTCCAATCAATGACGTACGGACAGAAGCATATTCGCGTGGCACTTGCCGACTGACAAATGCCTGGATCGTGACAGGCCGATCAGTATTGATAGAGGTCAAGGTTTGACGCGTGGTTGGACTGATGGTGTAGAGTTTTTCCTGCGTGAAGTCGAAAGCAAAATTAGCATTCGCGAGTATCAGATTGAGCGAAATCAACGCCACAGCCAATGAGACGGTTCGAATCAGATATTGCCAGCCCATCGCAGAACCATTCTTGCCGCCTGACCAGTGTCGATAACCGATCAAGACGCGGTTGATATAGAGCATGAGAATGGTGAATGAGCCAAAATAGACCAGCGATGAGAAGCGGACGATCCCGTTGCCAAACGGCTGGAAGTGATATCGAATCCCGAATGTTTCCAGCGAAAGTTCGTTTCCAAAGAGTGACGAAAACGGAGCAGGAATCGGGACATTCATAATGAAGACGGCGGGCAGGCACAGCACCAGGCCGATGATGAAGGCGACTGTCGCACTGCTCGTCAGATAAGAGGCGAGCATCCCGGCACTGAGCAGAGCACATCCGGCCAACCAGAAACCGAGATAATTGGCAGCGAGTTGCCAGATATCCGGATTCCCAATCATCAGCAGCACGAGGCAGTGAGTCAGTGAAAAAATCAACGTGACAGAATAGACCCCAATAACTGCCAGATACTTACCAAGCAGGACTTCGATATCCGAGACGGGCAAGGTAAAGAGGAGTTCATCTGTCCCGAGCTTACGTTCTTCCGACCAGACACTCATGGTGATGGCAGGAACCACGAACAGTAACAGTTGGGGAAAGTAGAGATTCAGTTGAGCAAGGTTGGCCTGATTATACGTGAAAAACTCCTCCCGGAAGGCGAACCAGGCACCAGCCGAGACAAAGACCATAATAAACAGATAACCAATGGCTCCCGAAAAATAGCTCCAGAAGTTGCGCTGGAAAATGGAAAAAATGACATGAGACCGAAGCATAGTTGCCAGTTCCCTCAGCTCGAATTCGGGCAGTCACCTGATTCGAAAATTCAGTGATGCCACCCGATTTGAAGACCCTACGACATCGAAGAAACACGTTGATCGTCAGCAACTCACAGAGTCAGAAAAGACGTGTCTTATGGAGTACGTCCACCGACGGTCAATTGGCGAAAACGAGTTTCCATTTCGGAATGCGCGACCATTTCTGAAAGTGAGCCGTTAAAGACCAGCCGACCTTCATTGATCAGCACAACATGAGAACAGACGGCCGTCACTTCCGTCAGAATATGCGTCGAAAGGAGGATTGTTTTGGTTTTGGCCAGACTGAGAATCAGTTCGCGAACATCATGGGTTTGATTGGGATCAAGACCGCTGGTCGGCTCGTCAAGAATGAGAACTTGTGGATCATGGAGCAGAGCCTGAGCCATACCGACGCGCTGTCGATAACCTTTGGAAAGCTTGGAAATTGGCTTTCGCCAGACAGAAGTCAATGAGCAGCGGTTCGCGACATACTCCAGACGACTTTGCAGTAATGAAGCGGCCATGCCGCGTGTCTGACCTGCAAAACGCAGCATCGACTCTGGTGTCATCTCAAGATACAGCGGCCCGTTTTCCGGGAGATAACCTAAGAGCGGAGCCGCTGCCAGACGATCTGTCTCCATGCAATGGCCAGCTAAAAATGCTGAGCCTTCCGTCGGTGCCAGATAGCCAGTGAGCATCTTCATGGTCGTCGATTTACCGGCACCGTTAGGCCCGAGAAATGCGCAAACCTGTCCCACGGGAACTGAAAACGAAACGTCTCTGACGGCTGCAAACTGGCCGTAAAACTTGCTGAGGCCACGGGCCTCAATCATCGGGCGACCGGTCGTTGTTGGCTGCGAGGCCGCTTTTGACACGGGTTGATTTTCCGCAAATGTCACCATGAGTGATATCCTTCTGGATGACAATCGTGCATCAGACTCAAATTTTGACTTCGTTCTCTATTGCAGACGATCAGGCTTCAGGGCCAGTTCAAGGCACTCTGCCAGAAGAATGACTGAAGCAAAATACGAAGCAGGAATCAGACTGACAGTTGATCCTGAGCAGGCAGAATCACTTTCAGAGAAGATTCGCGCGGCCAGAGAACTCTTTCCGGCTAGTTACTCTTCGATGAATTCCACTTCGCCATCACTGAATTTGACGTCGAAGCGCGTTCGCAATTCGTCAAACCACCTTTGCTGCAGTTCCATGCTCTGACCCTCTGTCAGATATTGATACGTTGTGGGCAAATTAAACTGTGATTTTTCTGGAATAAAGGATGTCGCCAGATACTCAGAACGCAGTTCTTCTAGTGAAGTCAGTCCCGAATCGGGGAGACTGGCTCGCTTGGTAACTTCGACCAGGTAAACAATCGATCGATCCTGATTGAGAGCAGCACCAACCTGACCCGGCTGGAGGTCCTGAAAAACCGTTTTCATAAAATCATTCCCGGCTCCGGTCACTCCGGTAACATTCGAAAGAGCAGGTCGGAGGAAGGCCTTGAAGAAACTCATCTGTGGATTGCTGGAATCGACAGTCATCCACGAGAACGCATTGGTATCGCGCAGTGTGATGACGGGTGACTCTGGCTTGCCCGTGATGGTTTGGTCTTTCACAAGATCAGCGAGTGGCTTGTTACCTTCCTTGGCCAGCTTTACAAGTTCCGAGGCACGCTTTTCAGCGAGTTCACGAGCTTTTTCTCGCTTCCAGGCCTCCACAATCATGTCCTTGACCGGGCCATCGGATAGTTCGGGCACTCTTGACGGCTTGCGTTCGATGACCCAGTAGATGAAGTCACGGTTTACCAGGCGATCTTCCGCAAATCGAGATCGGAAAGGATCGATTTTGAAAGCCGCTGTGTGGACGGGGACTGGCTGTTGGTTTGGATTTCGATCCAGGGTGGTTTCGAGAGCGACACCGATATGGCCAGCGGTTTTTGCACGCAGTTCCATCTCTGAGAGGTGGGATGTTTCTTCATACTTGAGCTTGTGCTTGCCGGCGATCTCTTTGACTTTTGTGGCGATCTCGGCCATGGCGGCAGTACGCTTGGCTTCGTCAACTTTGTCGCCTTCGACAGGAGTCGGGTAGAGCCTCAATGCGGTTTCAATTTCGCTGGATGCGTTGCTGATCGCCGCTCGCATGGCAGCGAAGGCGCGTTCTTTGAGAATCATTTCTTCGATTTGATTCCGGACATCTTCAAAGGGCTGAATCGCATCTTTGGCGACTGTCCCGGGAAGATTATCGAGCACAGTTCCTGCTGGCAGGGTCGGGTCAATCATCAGCGGCGAGGTGGATGGGCCATTCGTTGCTGGTGGGGTGGCCGTTCCTGTGGCAGGAGGTTGTTCCGGAGTTGCTGGCTCTGCGGGTGTGGCCTCACTTTTGGCGGGTGCATCAGCCTTTGCAGGCGTGGTTGCAGGAGCAGTCTCGGAAGTTGATGAAGGTGCCGAGTTCCCCTCTTGAACGACAGGTACAGCAGCAGACTCTTGCATCAGAATTGCTAGAGGATCGGGTTCCGGGCTGGGCTTGATTTCTGGTGCTGCGGGAGATGCCGGTGTGGGGGCAGCAGGCTCAGTGGTCGTTGGGGCAGTGGGAGTTGGAGGAGTCGATTCTGTCGTCCCGGCAGGAGCAGGAGACTCTTTTGCAGGCTCTGTTTTCGTTTCCGGCTCCGACTTTTTCTCAGGAGTTGGGGATTCGGGAGTTGCTGCAGGTTTTTCGACAGGCGCACCCTCGGTGGCAGGCTTGCTGCTATTTGCAGGATTCAGTGCACTGGCTGCGTCTGCGGCCGGTGCGGTGCCATCTGCTGGAGCAGTCCCAGTCGCGGGCATGTCATTCGGCAGATTGCGAGCTCTGAATCGAGGCTTATTCTGCTCGTAGAAGAGCCGCAATTCGTCTTCTGTCGGGCGGACAACTTCATTCTCAAATACCTCGAAATCGGCTGCCAGTGAACCGAGCGAGACTTTCGGAGGCTGCAGAAATCCCGGTGTCCCGGTGGGAGTAGGGAACTTGTCCTTATACTTATTGAAGAATGCAGTAAGTTCGGCATTGGTCGGTTCGGGAAGTTCTCCGACGAATGCCACGACAGGGAGTGCAGCGACGCGGAGTTCTTCCTTGAGATTGAGCTTCTCAAACTCGGTCCAATACTGATCCGGTGTGGGCGTGAGAGTGGTGACAACGCCCTGGCGAGCGACAGGTGGTCGCAACAGTCGGGCTGCCAGATTAGCCGTCAGCTCGCTTTTGATCACTTCGAAAAGTCGGCTTTCATCGATATTCAAGCGACGAATGACTTTGCGGAAATCTTCAGCACTCAGTTTTTCATCCGTAATGCGACGAATGAAGCGGTCCACAGCAGCATCATCGAGCACGAT
>JAIXUU010000060.1 GCA_027483405.1 Planctomyces sp.
CAACACGAGCTGTCAGAACCAGGATTTTTTTTTTTTTTTTTTCTTCTGATAGGCGTAATGATTCAGCCACCTCAAGTCCCGTTTTGCCTGGCATCATCGCATCGAGAATGAGTAAATCTGGCTTCTTCGTTTCGACCGCTGACACGGCCTCAATGCCATCCCGGCAAACAATCACATTCCCAAGAACTTCGAGAATGCGGGACAGGCAAAGCCGCATATCAGCATCGTCATCTGCGAGTACAATGGTGGCAGTTGATGTTTCTTTAGTGGCCTGAAGATTATTTTGAGGACTTTGTTGCCGAACAGAGGCGAGTGCAGCAGCACGTCGTAAGTCTGCCCAACTGTCAAAATCTGGCTCTCCGGCAATTTTGGGGGTCGCGTGTACGACCGGAAACTGAACAGTGACGGTCGTACCTTTCCCCGGCTGGCTTTCCAAAATGAGTTCTCCATTGTGAGCTGTCGTAATCTCACGTACGAGGGAAAGCCCTAAACCTAAGCCCTGGTATTTTCGAGACTCAGAGTTATCTACCTGGACGAATCTCTGTCCGAGTGATGGAAGGTCGGAGGCTTCCATTCCAATCCCAGAATCGCAAACACGAAGAGTCGTCCATTGGGAATCGACAGTCGCGGATACCGAAACAGAGCCACCCTCCGGTGTAAATTTGATGCCATTCGAAAGAAGATTCAAAATCACTCGCTCAAGGAGGTATTCGTTTGCGTCAATTTCGACATCTTGTTCAGGAAGATGGAGACTCAGCGAGACGCCCTTGCCACGGGCCAGCGGCTGTGCTGATTCCACGAGAGTTTTCAATTGATGCGAGAGACAATAGCGGTTTTTGATGACAGCGTGTGTCGATTGATCGAAACGAACAAGTTCCAAAAGATCATTAATCAACCCGAGCAGCCTGAGACCACCCTGCTGTATGAGTCTGAGAGCATCTCTGACTGTGGGTGCCAGGCGTTCTGCTGGCCATGCGAGCATTTCCTCGACGGGGGCCATAATGAGAGTCAGTGGAGTTCGGAGCTCATGGCTGATGTTGGCAAAGAATCGCCCTTTCATCTCATCAGCAGCTGTCAATTCTAAATTACGTACTTCAAGGTCGTGTCGAAGATCAAATTCTCGTCGTCTCGATTGAGAGAAAATATGACAGGCCGTTGCACAAATAATGGACGTCATAGCAATAAATGTCGAGTTCATGACGAGTGCATCGACTCGCAAAGGAATTCGACTATGGGCGATACAGGCGATGAGATACATCCCGAGAACACCAGAGCAGAACGCGAGAGCCTGCCATGCGTTGTAGGGAAGCAATACACAGGTGCCCAGGATGGTCAGATTTAAGCCTGCATAAAATGGAGATACTGAACCTTCAGTGACATAAAGCATCCAGGCAATCGCGGCAGTCGGAGAATAGGCCCAGATGGTACTCATGAGGCCGACGTGAACTTTATCGGGAATGATAAATAGCGTTGCTAAAACGACACCAACAACAATTTCGCATACGATTCTCGCCCATAGAATCGAATAAAAGGCTTCAGGATAGCCTGCCAGATCAAGCAGAATTCCCGCGGGTATCAACGTCAATGTGAGAACGCAACCAATGCGCGTACGGCGTAGCCAAAGGTCACGCTGAAGTCGTTCGAAATCGAGATCAAGTTCTGAGGAAGTGGACATTTTTAAACTTCCCCTTCCATCGGCTTTCTGACTTCCAAAAACAGATTTTCACCTGTTGTGTCATCGTAAACGACACATGTGGAGTTTTCTGGTGCCATGGCACGCATCCCACATTCATCACGAAGAACCAAAGTCCATTCAAGAATGTGCTCCATAAATCCTCGGCTGGGATGTTTGGTATGGACATTGGTGACCAAAACTGTCCCTCCTTGAACAACCGAGTCATAAAAGAGTTCAACCAGGCGCTGACATATCGGATCACTCAGGTAATCAAATAGTCCTGCACAGTAGATTAAATCAAAGTGTTCTTTGGGGAATGGAGGCTCCTCCTCCATAGTTTCCAGCAATTCGTGAATTGACCGTCTTGTGAATTTCACATCGAGAGATGACTTCGAAGAGGCCAGAATCTGTGAAATGGTCGACTTTGCGTGTTCGAGAGCCTGTGCATCAAAATCAAGGAGTTCCAATTCTGTCCAGTTCGCACCTTCACCCGATTGTACGAAACGTTGAATCTCGACGGCAGGCCCGCAGCCCACATTTAAGACTCGAAAGCGACGACCTGAGGATGCATGCTTTTGGGAATTCTCCTTGAGTTTATTGAGTAGAATTTCAATCCGATTGCGGTGGGCCTGGGCTGTCGAAATCTTGAGTGGAAACGAATTGACAATCCGTGCGTAGGTGTTGGCACCTTCCCACTGATCTCTGACGATCATATTCACCATCTGGTAATCACCTGCATATCCCAATGGCTTTGAGAATGTTCGGTGAATATAGGGCGAGCACATGAGCAGCGGGTGGAGCTCGCGCTGAACAAACGACTTATGAGTATTCACGACTTTACGATCAACGAGTTTTGCCACATGCTCGAATTGATCGAAGAGTTCATAAAACTTTGGAAGGACCTGGCTGGCCACATCCTCAGTGAATTCTGTGACCAGATGATTGGACTGAGGAAGCTCACTCAGACCGGAAACCACCTCGCTATGCGACAGCCAGCGGCTTAGATCCCCCAGAAAATTTCGAATTGTCGTCACGAGTTGTTGGTAAGTGGGTTCAAGACGTTCCTGAGCAGCAGACCAGTCACCCAGAAAGTTTTCAACCTCTTTGCGAAGTGCAGGTCCAGGGTGCAAATCGGTTAAATCGGCCCATGGCTCGACCAATGATGCAGAGACAACGGCCAGCAGCCCTGTATTCACAAGAGTTGTCACAACCGCACGACCCTGATAAATGGGTCGATCGCCTCGGCGAATCACAACCTGCTGCAAAACTTCACTGACCTGGACAATCGAATAAGGGTTGTAGACCTCAAAGACAATCGCAGCTCGACTGAGCCGCAAAATTGTTCCGATTGCTGCCGTTCCTTGGCAGTTTTTGAAACTGACGACATTGTCGGCAGACAGCTTTCCGATCTTCGCCATCATGATTCCTTGTTGTGGTGATTTTCGGAATGATCAAGTTGAATCACAATCAGCAAATGTAGATTCCATCAAGGTAAAGAATCCTGATGGCGTTATTGTCGATTCTTCGCAAGAAAACATCCTCTAGTACAGCTGCAGTCATCAAAGACATTCGAACAGAACTTTAGTAGATGGGAATAGCCTCCAGATCGCGAGGGCGTCGGATGGTCTGAGGATCAAAATCTTCGTCTAACAACTGGACGCGTTCAAGATTCTCGATATGAAAACCGCAAACTTTCTGATGCAATGAGGAGTGAGCGAAAACTTTCCAATTTTGAGTACTCAGCTCAAGCCAAAGTGGTGCGGAAAGTGTTGACCAACTGCCACTCTGATTTTGTGAGCAGACCCAAAGACGTGCCTTTTTTCGAGTTTCAATGGATTTTACCAAAGATGTCAGGCAGCTATGTATGGAAACATCTTTGGCAGGCCGCTCAAACTGAATGGCCTGCATAACACGCAGCATGAACTCTTTATGATTCGTTGAAAGGCCCTCAAGAACTTCTGCTACAAACGCATCCGTCAGTTCCTTGACGGCTGGTAGAGATTGCAAATTCGATGACAAAACGGCCATTAACAGCATGGCGGTATCTTCAGGCCGTATTCTTGGCAATTTGAACCGGGATTTCATCAACCAGATCCCA
Source organism: Planctomyces sp. (assembly GCA_027483405.1). Lineage (GTDB taxonomy): Bacteria > Planctomycetota > Planctomycetia > Planctomycetales > Planctomycetaceae > Planctopirus. Next base: position 3,774 of record JAIXUU010000060.1, read on the forward strand.
CCATTCTCCGTCTGATGCACGATTGGCAATCCCGCATCACGGAGCAGTGCGATATCTCGAAAAATTGTCCTTCTGCTGACTTCAAGGTCTACGGAAAGATCGGCAACACATCTTCGACGTCCCGTCTGCAACAAAACGACCAGCTTGATCAGTCTTTGAAGACGTTCTTTGGTTCCGCTGTTTTGTGTCATATCAAAATTTGGCCCATCCCGTCCCGAACTCTGCTCGCATAACTGTAGTTTGATCATCTGGGATTCGCCATGCTGAGTTTTGGATTCTGAAGACGGTGAAAAGCGGGTCTTTTTGTGCTGAGAATCACTGGGTTGACCGGAGGCAGATGAACTCGAAAGTGAAAGATTCTTGAAAGCCCATGAACTCACAAGCACTCCAATTTGGGTTTCAATTCCTATCTGAAACTCAACGGGATGCAATGTTCCCGAACACTTCACACGAATGCAGTTCGCTGAAATTTTTGACATGCGTCATTCAAAACGATTTTCAGAAAATCGAATTCTGATTTGTAAACCAGTGGGTTGAGTCAACTGGCAACCTGTCCGGATTGATGAGACTGATTTTGTTTCAACGAACAATGCAGACGAGGGGTTGCAATTGCTTCTGGTTGAGTGACTGGAATTATCATGGACACATCGAGAAGGTGATTTGCTCACGGAAATCATATGATCCGTTTCATGAAGACTGAATCACCCGGGCCAATCTGATCTGCTGACGAGTCCAGAGAAACTTCGCTCTGGATACGGATCTGAGTTTCTCAACGATCCTCAGAATCGTCTGGAATTCATGCGACCCGCAAAATTCTGGCGTCGTTAATGAGAATTTCTGGTGTGTTTTCGAGAACTGACAATTCTCCGCAGATTTAATCCGCTGGCCAAATGGCGCAACAACCTCCGCTAGGGTGAGAGCCCTGTTTTGGAGGTGTGCTGTGCTGCATGTTGTCACTTGCCTTTTTAATCCATGTCGATATCAGCGGATCTGGAACAATTATGACCGGTTCCGTGAGCAGTTGAAGGCTCCGTTGACCACCGTCGAGCTCTCATTCGACGGAACGTTTCATGTGCCGGATGCCATTCAATTGCGGGGTGATCCAGCGAAGCACACGCTCTGGCAGAAAGAGCGGTTGCTGAACCTGGCGATTCAGGCTGTCCCCAAATCTTTTGATTCGATTGCGTGGATTGATGCCGACGTGCTGTTCTCGGATCCTGATTGGCTGGAACGAACTGAACAAGCTCTGCAACGATTTCCGATTGTCCAGCTTTTTGACAATGTCGAGTTACTCGATGCCAGCAGGCAGCTGCTGGAACGTCGCCCGGGAGTGGTTGCCAAATATCACGAAACGGGCAACTCCTCTGTTCAATTGGCCCACCCCGGTTTTGCCTGGGCCGCCCAACGAAAGGCACTTCCCGCTGGTCTCTTTGATCAGGATGTGGTGGGTGGAGGTGATACCACCATGCTCCATGGCTGGTTGAAAACACCCTCTGCATTCCTTGATGAATTGCGATCACCCGGTTGGCGTCGCGCGATTACTGATTGGGAAATGCAGGCTTATCCCGCCGTGAAAGGATCGCTGGGATATCTCCAGGGCACTATTCAGCATCTCTGGCACGGTGATCGCAAAAACCGCCATTACGTCGATCGCATGCGCTGGCTAACAGAGCACGATTATGACCCTGCGACAGACCTAAGGCTCGATGACCAGGGGTTGTGGACCTGGAGTTCTCACAAACCCGCCATGCATTCCGCCATTCGCCGCTATTTTCAGATCCGGCAAGATGATGGCCCGGTTCCACCACACGATGCAATCAGAATTTCAAGTGCGAAAGACATCGAGAATTCAGCACGCCCCACTGTCTATATTCCCTCAGCATCGTCAGGCGCAGTGGGCGAATCAAAACCAAATGAAATACCGGATCGCTGGAGTTACCGCTGGCAGCGCGAGCGAGTGAACGGCATTCGCTCGCAACTTCGTGATAACAGGCTGAGTATCGATAAGTTGTTCGCCAAGAATGTGGCGACCAGTCAAGGTTACCGTGTCCCACGTTCATTAGCAGGAGATCAACTGTCATTTGTCCTGAAACCCAACTCCGAAAGTTGTGCCAAAAACGTCGTGGTCGTGCAGCAGGGACAAATCCGCCTTGGTCAGCAGTATGCCAGTGTGCTGGAAGAGCTGATTGTCGATGAAAATGGGCAGGTACCACCACAGGATTTCAAATGCTATTGCTTTGGGTATGAAGTCAAACTGATTCAAGTCATCAATCGCCTGACAAAAACATTCGCCTACTACGATCCACTTCATTGGGAAGCGATCCACGATGTCTGTGGCCGCCCCTGGGAGGATCACGCACGGCCTGAACGCTTACCCGAACTTCTGGCAATGGCCCGCGAACTTTCGAGGCTCTTTGATTTTCCAGTGCGTGTC
>JAIXUU010000249.1 GCA_027483405.1 Planctomyces sp.
CCTGGTAAATCGATCCGCAGTCGCTGGCGTTCACTGCTTTTAATGGCGTAGCGAGCCCGGCCCGTGACGACACCGGCTTTATCCACGACGATTTCGACCAGGCTGCGAGAGATGACCGTTTGAACCACACCCTGAACATCGAGTTTGCTGGCTTTCAAACTGACTTCCACAGGCTGGCGGAAGTACCGGAAAGCCGCAAAGCCTTCGGGAACAGGCGTCGTCAATTCGCGAGTGTCGATGCTTTCGACATCGCCACCGCTGGCGACGGCATCGACAGCCAGAGCCCGGTCTTTTGTCACCACCACTTCACCCACAATTCGCGTGAGTGGAACTGTCGTCGCGACAGTCGGCATAGCCGGTTTGTTCTCGACTTCTTCGGTTTTGGCAGCTTCTGCTTGCGCAGGACTGTTCTTGCCAGATTCTGACGAGGCATTTCTGCCCGATTCAGGGAGTGGGGAATCGATCAACCGGACGAGTCCCAGAGTCGCGGATTCTTCCGGAGGAGTTCCTGCTTGGGGAGTCACATCAAAGGTGACGACAAAGGTCTGGCGGCCCAGAACTTCACGCTGCAAAACGACCGTCCAGGTGACCCAGCCATCGACTGCTTTTTCTTCGCGGCTTTGTTGTTTGATCGGCGCATCAGCCGTGGAGGTAATCTGCACACTGCTGGCAACACTTTCGGGAACCTGAAAACGGAAGGTCGAGAGCCCTGCAAATTCCACGAGATAGCCAATGGTGGTTTGTGAACTGACTTGCCCCTGGCGGACATCGAGACGAGTGGTGACTTGAGCCGTTAATCGTGAAGGTTTACGAACTGTAGAAACAGGAATGACAACGGGCCTCTGCTGATAGCGCCAGGCAGAAACGAGGCGGGCATTGCCAGATTGTGACGGAGCAACCGCAGGATCTGGCTGTGCCGAGATAACCTTTTCGGTTTCAGTAATTACTTCCATCGCTTCGGGGGCGAAAACGACCACCTGTCCATTTTCAACTTCAGCACCACGCGGCTCGATCAGGGGGAGATTCCGGGCAGCTGAAGCGGAGGCCCAGGGGACAAAACCATTGATGGTGAGATTGATCTGTCCGAGCCGCTTTTCAGTGAATTGGACCACGAGTTCACGGGTGGTCTCGTTGACATCGAACTGCTTCATCCCGCTCGCCACGACGTTTTCGACAGTCAGTCCTTCGGGCAAACCGAATCGCAATTCAAAGACGCCGGCACGCTCGACCAGATAATCGAGCGAGGCATTCAAACGGAGCTGATCGTCGCGGAAGATCAACTGGGAGTTATGATTCACGACCAGTCGAGGTTCGACAGGCCGGGCGCGCAATTCAAGTTCAAATTCGGGTGAGAAATAGCGGAAATAAGTGGCTCCTGGCGTTCGAATCGAGGGAGCAGCCCCGGCTTCATCGGTCCGTTGCAGACCACGCTGCAGTTCGACAGTCAGGTTGACATCGGGCCCGGCATGCAGCGCCAACTGACCACTTTCGCGTAAGACACTCAGAGCATGAATGCCGCGGGATTGTTGATCGACGATCCCGGCAACAAAGAAGTTTTCGGCAGGGACGGATCTCTCTGTATGCACCTGGATCGTGGCTGGCTTATCGACCCGACCCAGCAGTTCGACCGAGATGATCTGCTGGTCGCCTTCCTTGGAGAGTTTCCATTCGCGAAGGCGCACGTCGGAGGTGACATCGAGAACCCGATGATCTGCAGGAACGGCGATTCGTAAAGACGCCAGTTGTCCGCGAAGAATGTCGTATTTGAGCTGGGCGTGCGTGTGGATAAGCCCATCTTGAACCTGCACGCTGGTAAGGTTGGTGACACTGGCCAGCAGTTCCATATCGGGCCGGGAACCGACTCGTGGATGCCAATTGACCTTCAGTTGTTCGACAGTTCCAAGATCGGCTCGAATACGAGTTTCTTTGGAACCAGGGGCTGTGGGGAGCAATTCAATTGCAGCGGCTGGTGCCAGCTCGACGACCTGGTCGGCTTCGGGAATCGTCAGTTCGAGACTGCTGATCCCGGCATTTGGAAGTTGCATTTCAAATCTTCGTCCGTCGGGCGAGACACTCACTTTGGTGACGACTTCGAGTTGCACCACATGTTCGCCCGCTTCCGGCATGAGCAACGCGAGTTTGCCCTGGCCTAAACCTTGCAGGAGAACTCGATTGGTGCTGGATGAGACTTTGCCGACCGCTGCATCGCCGAATGAAATCGGCAAAACGGCCCAGCCCTGATTGAGAGAGAGCACCTTCAATTGCACATTCAGTCGGACAGCTTCTTTCTCGACTTTGGCGGTGTATCGAGCTTCGGAGATGACTGCCGGGACAGGTGGCTTTTCGCCTGGCTTCAAACTCTGCTGATGAGCTTTGTTCCAGAGTTCGAGATATTCCGAAAGTGGTAGTGCAATCGTGGCGTCATTTTTCCCGAAGACCTGCTTGAGGTTCTGATAAGGGATGTAGATCCACCGCTGAACCAGTTCCTGATTGGCAGGTGAGGCGGCTGGTGGCCGTGTCGTGCTCTCCTCTTGGGCGAAAACCATTGTGGCTGGTGACAGGGCCAAGGCCAGCAAAGCCATCATCAGACGAATAACAGTCAATGGCGAGGAGGAGCGCATGGCAGACTTTCTGCGAAATCAACAGCTTCTCCCGTGAGGAAAAGCTTATGGATGGGTCAATTAAGGGAAATACGCTGTTTGCGCCACTGGTGGCATTGATGTCAAAGATAGCGATTACACACATTGCGGAACATGGTTTGTCTCACAATCGCAAAGACGACTGGGGCAGAAATTCTTTGGCCGCTGGACCGGCGGATCGATGCGTCTCGCGTGAACGGGTGCCGAAGGGCACTTCATGATGTGAGTTTTTCAGACGTAACAGATAATCTTATAGTACTTTGCGTCATTTTTGATCAGGTTGATGTCATACGCTAAGCAGGCATTCGCTGCGTGCGTGCATCTGTGACGCAAGGATCAGCTGACAAAACTCCAGAGATTTTGCCGCTTCAATACAGATTTCCGAAAATTGATGCGTTGGTGGCAAACTCGCGGACCCAATCACTCAGCTGCATCAAACTGTTGCGCCGCGCGACAGTTTGATGCAAAGACTTAATCCATGTCGCTTTAAAGATCGTGCTCCAGGAAAACAATTTGACATAACTTCATGATGTGCAATTGGTTAGTGATTTTGGATCTCCGTGGCATCAAAGCTGCTGTTTGAGGCTGACAAATGTTGAGTGGCGGCTTTGTACCGTCCTGATTTCGAAGTTTTTGTCAGAAGATGCAAATGATGAACGAATCATCGCTGTCACGTCGCCGCCTTCATGCCGGCTTCACTTTGATTGAATTGCTGGTGGTCATCGCCATCATTGCCATTCTGATTGCCCTGCTCCTTCCCGCTGTCCAGCAGGCACGCGAAGCGGCCCGGCGAACGCAGTGCAAAAACAATCTCAAGCAGTTGGGGCTCGCAGTTCACAACTACAATGATGTCTTCGGACAGGTTCCCCCGGCTGCCACATTCATCGCCGGCTCAAGTGTTGGTTCCTGGTCTGTCCATGGCCGAATTCTCCCTTATCTGGATCAGGCCAATCTTTTCAACCAGGTCGATCTCGCGCGTGGCTGGTCAGGTCAAATGGCTATCGATGGATTGAGAATCCCCAGCTACGTCTGTCCAAGTGATCCAAGGGCTGGGATTACCCGAACAGATACGTCACCCAAACTTTGCCCCACCACCTATGGTGTGAACTATGGTACATGGTTTGTGTATGATCCAGTGACAGGCAGAATCGGTGACGGGATGTTTGGCCCTAATGCACGCGTAACATTTGCCAGCAATACGGATGGTACGAGTAACACACTCATGGCCTCAGAGGTCAAGGCGTGGACACCTTATCATCGAAATACAACTCCGTCGGTGACGACAATTCCAGCTTACCCTAGCGTTGTCGAGGCCTATATGACCGCAACTGGTGGTAACCAGAAAGACACGGAACATACTGAGTGGGCCAATGGCCAGGTTCATCACTCGGGATTCACAGCGACCTTTAATCCGAATGCTAAAGTGAAATGCACGGTCAATTCAATTGACTCGACGGATTGCGATTGGACCAGTATGCAGGACGGAACGTCTGCCACTGTGGCGACTTATGCAGCGATTACATCGAGAAGCTTTCACACGGGAATAGTGAACTCCGTATTGATGGATGGAAGCGTCAAAACTATCAGTGAGAATATTGATAACAACCTTTGGAGATCACTCAGTACTCGGGCGGGGGGAGAAACCGTCGGCGAGTTCTAACCTGATTCCGTCCGGATTCTCCGTCTCAGGCTGTTGATTGCCTGTTGGTCCGCTTAAAATTAAAGGTCGTGTGTCGAGTGATTTCTGACTGTTTGTATGCCGTGATTGACTGATGGTGAAACGGTCCGTCGTCCTGGGTCATGTTCTCATTTGCCAGCTTTGGACGGGATTGCCCGTTGTTCAACTTGACGTGATGGGGTCTTCTGATGGTTTGCACTTCCCTCCGCTGTTTAGGTCTCGCTCTTATTGCCGGAGTATGTCTGGTGGCTCAGATTTCTGAAGCTGCCACCCCTGCCGAGATCGCCGCTTCCCGGCAGAAAGCCATTGCGTTTCTCAAGACATCCCAGGCCGAAGATGGAAGCTGGACAACCAATCAGACTCCCGGCATTACGGGGTTGGTGTTGTATGGTGCACTCGGTGCTGGTGCTCCCGCCGACGATCCGATGATTGTCAAAGGTCTCAAGTATCTGGAGTCATATCGCCAGCCGGACGGCGGGATCTACAGCCCCAAGGCTCATCATGGAAATTACGAAACGGCCATTTCCCTTCTGGCTTTTTCGGCAGCGAACTCCGATGGCAAGTACAACGATCTCATCAAGAAAGCCGAAGCCTATATTCGCGGTGTGCAATGGGATCAGTCCGAAAAGATTGAATCCTCGGATGTCCGCTGGGGTGGTGCTGGTTATGGGAAGACCAATGATCGGCCCGACCTTTCGAATACAGCGTTCTTCCTCGAAGCCCTGCAGACAGCGGGTGTGAAATCGGATGATCAGGCGGTGCAGAACGCACTGGTGTTCCTGTCCCGTTGCCAGAATCTGGAGTCCGAGTACAACACGACACCGGCAGCCGCCAAGATCAATGACGGTGGCTTTTACTACACTCCCGCTCTGGGTGGCCAATCACAGGCGGGTACGACTCCTGAAGGTGGCCTGCGTTCTTATGGCAGTATGACCTACGCCGGTCTGAAGAGCATGATTTACGCGGGGCTTAGCAAAGATGATCCCCGTGTAAAAGCTGCGACTGAATGGATTCGCAAGTTTTATACAGTGGATGAAAATCCCGGCCTGGGTGATCAAGGGATCTACTACTATCACCAGGCCTTTGCCAAAGCTTTGGACGCACTGGGAGAAGAAGTTCTCATCGACGCCCAGGGCAAAGAGCACCGCTGGCGGGAAGATCTCGCAAACGCCCTAATTGCTAAGCAGCAGTCCAACGGCAGCTGGGTAAACAAAAATTCCCGCTGGATGGAAGGCGACCCGAACCTCGCGACAGCCTACGCACTGATGGCACTGAAATACGCGACGAAATAAAGACATCTACACCGCGGAAAACACTGCAGTGTGTGCCACTGCTGGCTCGCCAGCAGTGCTTCAGGTATCTTCCATAGATAGCTCTCCAATGAACTCGTGACGGTGTGGCAAAGTGCGATAGAACCCTTCCGTCCGCGTGAGGTCCTACTTCCATGGTGATGTTGGTATGAACGCAACACTGCCAGATCATCGCTTACCAAACAGCGGTGAGCGCCACACTTTGCATCGGCAGGCTGCGTAGAGAACGAGGACCTGCAACGTTCTCAAGCCGTAAATCACGCTGCGGCGGAAGTTGATACTTGAGGCTTCATCGAAGTAGCGCACGGGGACGGGGATATCTCCCAGCTTAAAGCCATACCAGACTGCCTGAGCCAGGAACTGACTGTCAAAAACGAAATCGTTTGAGTTGTTCCGGTAAGGAATCGTTTCAAGGACTTCTCTGCGGTAAGCACGAAAGCCCGAGTGAAAATCGCCCAGGTTCTGCCCGAGCGAGATATTCTCAATGAGTGTCAGCATGCGGTTGAAGAGGTACTTATAAACGGGCATGCCACCGGCGAGTGCTTCCTGCCGGGTGCGAATGCGGGAACCCAGCACGACATCGCAGATTCCCAGCTTCAAAAACTCAATCGCTGCCGGGATGACGCGACTGTCGTACTGATAATCGGGATGAATCATCACGACGTAATCAGCACCCAGTTCAAGCGCTCGGGCGTAACAGGTTTTCTGGTTGCCGCCGTAACCCTGGTTGGTCTCGTGCTGAATCACTTCGAGGCCCAGCTTGCGGGCGACTTCGACCGTTTGATCTTTGCTGCAATCATCGACCAGAACAATGTGCTGCACACTGCCAGCCGGGATGTCGGCCACAGTTCGCTCCAAAGTCGCTGCTGCGTTGTAGGCAGGCATGACGGCCACAACGATGGGAGAATTCACCTCCTCGCCCACGTTTGCTCACTCCTCTTTCAATCTGGCATGCAAGCCCAGGGTCCATATCCGACAGTTCATGGGGAAGTTCCAGCTTCCCGCATGAGCCAGGCTTCTCTCCTGAGATCCGGTAAAAGAATGAAATCTCTGTCACTCGTTTGCAGGATGATCTTTCACTTCCAAACATGCCAAGATGCTCCTCAAAAACCTTTTGAGAGGCCACTCTGCCGGAGGCAATCTCGTGAGATTTTCCCACTTTTCCAGCGAAAATCAGTCTTCACCAGTGCTGCGGGTCTCTTGAAAAGACAATTGGTCAGCGGACTGCTTCACATCTTTGTTTTGTAACCACAGGATGAACTTCCCGCGCGGACTGGCATCTGGCGCTTGATTTCGCGAAACTCACCACGATAGGTTTTCAGGAGTTGTCGGGAAGATTTTTCATGCCCGGCAGTGGCAGCCTTCGACAGGCCTTTGTCCTGAGAAGGATCTCACAGAATCTGCAGCAGGTTGTGACGGACACGATGGCTAAAAAGAAATCTGCCAATGATGCCACAGGCCGTAAAGTGCGTGTGAAGGCCGAAGTGACCTCACCCGAGTTTCCCGAGATTCTGCTGGCCGGATGGACTGGCACCGTCGTCGAAGTGACTGGCAAACCTCCCGCCGAGAAATATGTCATCGAGTGGGATGCCGAGACATTAGCCCGCATGCCGGCTGATTACATCACTCGGTGCGAAGCGCAGCAGTTGTATCACCTCATGGCCTGCCTCGACGCCGAAGCGGTCGAAGCGGTGTAGGGCAGGCTCCCGCCTGCCTGCCGATATTCATTGAATAACATCAACTGGAAACGCCCAACGACCGGCGAGTACATGGCCCTGGTAGTATTTTCTTCTTCACTGTACCAGCCCACCGACGACGAATCTCTCGTATTCGTTTGAATCGAACATGGTTTGGGTGCAGCGAGGAAGGCAGGCAGGAGCCTGCCCTACTTTTCCCGATTGCCTGTGGCGTTTGCTGTAGGGATTTGTTTCGATAGTTCTGTGCAGAAAGCGTCCTGTGGATGGACGTTGATCTTCCCTTCTGCCGCAGCCCGAACAGACCTCCCTGACGAAAGCACGTCCTATGCCCACCTTCCGCTTCTCTTCCCTGACCAGGCTCGCAGCGTTGATGCTGAGTGTCGCTGCGATGACCTCGCCCGCTCTTCAGGCCGCCGAAATCGTTCGCGAAACATTCGACGACACCGGCTTCGAATCGATCTTCGATGGCAAGACGCTCGATGGCTGGCATGTCAGCACCAAAACGGGGCACAGCCGGGCGAGCAAGAACACCACGGGTGGTAAATGGGTGGTGGAAGATGGCGCGATCACTGGCTCCCAGGATATCCCTGCCAATGGCGGCATCATCATCACCGACAAGCAGTACGGCGACTTCGAAGTCGTCCTCAAAATGAAGAACGACTACGGCCCCGATAGCGGCCTGTTCCTGCGCAGTACCGAAGATGGTAAAGCCTGGCAGTATATGATCGACTATCATAATGGCGGGAATGTGGCCGGTATCTATGGTGAAGGCTTAGGGGGTAAGCCTCACTTAAGGAACTACGACTTCCTCGATGCTGTTACAAAGATCAAGACCAAGGACGCCCCGGTCGCCGCACCAGTTTCCGCCGAAGAATGGCCCGAGTTCTGGAAGCACGGCGAATGGAACGAACTCCGCGCCCGGATTGAAGGCAACCCACCGACGATTACCACCTGGATCAACGGGGTCAAGTTCATGAAGTGGACCGAAACCGAACTCCGCCACCCCGAAAAAGGCGGCATCGCCTTACAAGTCCACGGCGGCGGCAATTTTGTCGATCAGTATGTGCGGTATAAGGATATCAAAGTGAAGGTGCTGAAGTAGTAATCAACTCTTCTCAATAACCAACAGGGGACTTCAGTCCCCTGTTGGTCTTTAGTAACAATGGCCAAGTATGCCAATAGAGATAAAGAGACACTCAGGGCGGAAGTCCTACGGCCACACTTGGGCTACACAACTGATAAATGGGAACATTCTATGATTCAGGCATTCAGTTGGGCTGATCTGGGCTACCGTCGCCTGCCCGAGCAAATTCGAACTTTGCATGGTGAAGCCGCATGTAAAATGCTTCGAAACGTCGGTAAGTTTGATACGCTCGAAAATGAGTGGATTAGACATCCTGCTCGATGGCAGAAAGATCGCCGGCCGCAGATCCGAATCGTCACAGAAATTCAGCGAAACTTTGACAAATCGGAAATTGAGGTACTGAGAGACGACTTTGAATGGTATCTCCACCTTTACTCATCGGGGATGGAGGAGTTGCCCAGGGTTGTAATGGATGAAGACGAATTTCTCCTTCTCCTGGCAGATGTGGAGAAAGAATACTTGGCCGACCAGCCATGGAGGTTTCTTAGCATTCTCTCGCAGACATTCTACCTCGCACATAACTTCGAAGAATTCACTAGGCGACTAACTGAGCATTCCCTGCCGTTATTCTTCAAATTTTATCCCGAATCCCGAGTCCTATTCCTTTCTCATCGTAATGATTTGGTATCGCAGAATTCTTCGCTCCGGTTTCTCTATACGGCTTCAATGCTTCCCATCGCGGAATGGCCATCGGCGAGTCTCGATGGGTTCGGAACTATGAGGGATTGGCACGGGAAAGACCCCTACATACTCGTGTTGAACGTCCTTGCGATCTATCAGTACTTATGGATGCCTTTTGTGTCTGGTGCTGTCTCGGGATTGTACGGGTCTCGCGTATTGCTGCTCCTTAGTCCAGCACCGAAATACTCGGGCCCGCTATACCCTAGCGACTGGCTTGCTTTACTTAAGGATGCGTCCGAGTTCGGAGCGGAAAGAATTCAGGCGGAAGAGTCGATGGAAGTGCTCTTTGACACAACGAGCGATAAGCATGCACGATTAGTTCACCGCCGATTGCTCGCTTCTTCAATGCCATCTATCGATCAACGAAACATGTTCTTTCGATGGCTAGTGAGCCGTCTTGACCAATGGACTCTGTCGATCTATGACTGTACGAACTACGTCGAAAAGCTGAAGGATACTACAGTGATCGAACCCGTGTCTGGGTTCGAGTTCGTCATGACAATCAACCGCATCGTTGGCAGGTTGGGAGCATTGATGCAGTTGAAAGATATCGGAGTTGCCAAGCCAATTGTTTTTGAGATTGCCGACCTAATGGCGACACTTCGTGTTAGGCTCCGATCAGGGTCTGGGCAGAGTGAAGTTGATGAGTTTAAGGATTTCTTCAACGCTGGTAAGACGCAACAACTGCTATGTGATATTCTAAAGACTATTCCGGGTGTAGGCGATAACCTCGCTGACCAAGCAGAGTGTGCCTACCGAGAACTGGTCGAGGTCATCAAGCAGTCGATCCTTTTTAAGGATAGGTTGACAGCGACAGGAGTGATGGTGCCAGGTAAGACCGCCGGCACTGAGCGGGAAGAGCCTTTCGAGCAATTCGCCGCAAACGTGATCCGGGTTCTGCGAAACGGCCACCACGGATACTTCACCGAAGGGGATGATAGTCGAAGGGTATCTCGTTATTTATGGATGGTCTCTGGGAATGTACCAGATTCGATTCGGGCCCTTCCAATGCTGTGGTTCTTGGCCTATATCACCGAACCGTCATTCTTGGGTTGGAATGCGCCCGGTTACGGAGTTTTTGCGAAATAGAAGTCCAAGGGTGCGTTGAGTCCTCGGAATACACCGCTATTTCTACGATGACTAGCGAGTCGTATGCAGTCACTGATCTTCGATGTGTGAAGCAAGGAATTTCCAGTGTGGTAAAACAAGAAGAAAGTGATGTGATGGGAGTTGACCATGAGATAATGGCTATGTGTATTGAGTTGTAAGGAAGGATTTGTAGCGGACTGTTGTTGGCTAAGTATGTTCGGATAAGAGTCGCGATAAACGGTGAAACGCACTGCACTAGACGGTTAATCTGTCGGTACCGCTAACAGCTTCTGCTCGCTCAAGCCCTGATTGTTTGTCATTGATTCGCCGCCGCGATTTGTTTCCGGCGATGAGTCCTTCAATCCATCGGAAGTGGTGTCACTCTTCCAGGTCGTCATTATTTGCACTGTTCTCTGCTGCACCGCTTTATCTGCACTGCGGAGTTCTGCCGCCACATTGCTGGATGCCGGCCTCGCTCGACTGGTTGACAGGCGGGTGATCGTGGAGGATAGTCTTACTGGTGGTTTCTGGAGGATGGGCTGAGTTTGACGTTGCCGATTGGGAATACGATCGGGTGATTTTCTACGGGGGATGGGTCATGAAATTCTTCGCGATGTTGGCAGTGACGGCTCTCATGTTTTCGGGCATGGCCGTTTCAGCGGAAGCTCAGTGGGGTTATCGACCTGTGCGCGTCAGCCCACGGTATCCGGTGCGGGTTTATTCGCCGCGTTATGTGACGCCTGTGTCGCAGGCGCCTGTGCGGGTGTCGCGCAGTCCTGTGGTGGTTTACGAGCCCATGAATGTGGTCTATTCACGCCGACGGCCCATTCTCGGTGGGTATTCGGTCCGTGTGCGACCTGCTTACCGCCGCATGGTGATGTGGTAACGAGGGAGTGTGGGCCGCCTGTTGGTAACGGTTCCTGCTGGTGAGAGAGCTTTCGTTTCCCCCAGAGCAGATTCCTGATTAGGATTGGACTGGGTCGATTTGAACCAGCTCTCTCTCCAGTGAACGTTCCCGCATGATGCCTGCCGATGATCACTCTCCCGATGCGTCCGTGCCCGATACGGTTTTGGGGGAGCATGCAGCCAGCCCTGCCGAAGTTTCCCCAGCGGAAACGTCGCCAGCCGATCCCCCATTCCCGGTGGATCGCGCGGGGCTGACGCCGATGATGCAGCGGTATCTGGAGGTCAAAGACCAGCATCCTGCGGCTATTCTTTTCTTTCGGATGGGCGACTTTTACGAACTCTTCTATGACGATGCGAAAGTCGCTGCCCGCATTCTGGGGCTGACACTCACCAGCCGCGATAAGAACTCGGAAAACCCCGTTCCGATGGCAGGTTTTCCGTACCATGCTCTCACAGGTTATCTGCAGAAGATGATCCGTGCAGGACACCGCGTGGCGATCTGTGAGCAGGTCGAAGATCCCAAAGCGGCCAAAGGGATGGTCAAACGGGAAGTGACGCAAATCGTCACTCCCGGCACACTCACCGACGACTCGCTGCTCGACCCGCGCGAAACCAATCTGCTGGCCGCCATCCTCCCCGGAAAAAGCCACAGTGGCCTCGCGTGGCTCGAACTTTCCACAGGCCGGTTCATCTGTGCCACACTTCCTGCGAGTCAGATACATGATGAACTCGCGCGACTGCAGCCAGCCGAAGTTCTGACACCCGAACGATCGCGCGAAGATCTGACGATTGCCCGCATTCGCCTGGGTGCCTGGTCTGTGACCGAACGTCCGCCCTGGGCCTACAGGCCCGAAGAGGCTCACCGCCTGCTTCTTGATCAATTTGGTGTCGCCACACTCGAAGGCTTTGGTTTTTCGGGCAACAGTTCTTCGACCACACAGGCCACCATCGAGCCCGGGATCATTGCCGCCGGGGCTTTGCTCGAATATGTGCGGGAAACTCAAAAATCACAGCTCATTCATCTCTCCCGGCTGGAGCCTTACGAGCCAACTCAACATCTGTTGATTGATGAATCGACACGCCGCAGC
>JAIXUU010000165.1 GCA_027483405.1 Planctomyces sp.
GAACCGACAAGGGATGAAAGTCGCCGTCATCGTCAATGACATGGCGGAAATTAATGTCGATGGACAACTGATCAAAACCAGTGGGGCTGAGCTTTCGAAAGTCGAAGAGAAGCTGGTCGAATTCTCAAATGGATGCATCTGTTGCACATTGCGAGAAGATCTGCTGGCCGAAGTCAGCCGCCTGGCTCGTGAAGGGCGTTTTGATTATCTACTCGTTGAATCCACGGGAATTTCTGAGCCATTGCCAGTGGCCGAGACCTTCACTTTTGTGGATGAGCAGGGGGCTTCACTCAGTGAGGTCGCCACGCTTGATACGCTGGTGACAGTGGTCGATGCCGTCAATTTTCCCAAAGAAATAGAATCCATCGAGACTCTCGCCGAACGCCGCATGGGGCTTAGTGATGACGATGATCGTGACGTGGCCCAGTTACTGATGGATCAGATCGAGTTTGCAAATGTGCTGATCATCAGCAAGTGCGATCTGGTGACGGCTGCCCAACTGGAGAGGCTCGAATCGCTCCTGCACCAACTCAATCCGGAAGCGAGAATAGTGCGTGCCACACGTGGGCATCTACCTTTGAATGAGATCCTGAACACTCAGAGATTTTCGATGGATTGGGCCGGGCAATCGCACGATTGGCTGGTTGTCCCTCGAGGCGCTGAAGTCTCGGAAAGTGAAACCTATGGCTTCACCAGTGTGATCTATCGTGCCCGGCGACCCTTTCACCCGGCTCGACTCTTCGAAGCCATACAAAGTCCGCTGTTTGACAGTATTGTGCGTTCAAAAGGGATTGTCTGGCTGGCCACAAGGCATGACTATGCCGGGCAATGGTCGCAAGCAGGAGGAGTGTTTGCTCTCGATCCTGCTGGAACGTGGTTTGCCGCGATCGGTGGTCTTGATGATGTGGAAGATCCTGAAGAGCGAGCAGTTCTTCAGTGCCAGTGGCAGGAGCCTTTTGGTGATCGCCGGCAGGAACTGGTCCTGAATGGTCAAGGGCTATCTGAGGGTGCTGTCTCCGAACTCCTCAATGATTGCTTACTGACAGATGAAGAAATCGAAGCAGGAAGTTCTGTCTGGTCGGCATGGGAAGATCCATTCACCCCATGGAACTTCGTGGATCACGATGTGGCAGGCTCTGACAAGTAACAGGCACTGATCAGTGGCAGGCTCGATGACTTCTCGATTCAGGCTATTTTGAAAAGCATGCCTCTGCATTCTGGCGAAGAGTCTTGTTTTCTTCGGCGGAAATCGTGCCATTCCAGCAGGTAATCTCCTCGATATGAGGTTGTGGTGCGCAAAGTTGTCAATAAGTCAAACTCTCTGAGAGAATCTAAAGAATCTCACCAAACCGAGGTTGGGAGTGTTTTTCGGCGGTTATGGTTGAGCTCGTTGGAAAGGCAAGCTCTCGATCGTGAACCGGGCTTATCGCAAGGGGCGACTTTTGATGAATCCCGAGCGATCGATCGTCAGCTTCGCGACTCGCAGAAATTGATGGTGAGTAAGTGCGGAGAAAAATTCGTCTCGGAGGTCTCCGAGCTTCTCGACTATCATTTGTGGTGCCTCGGGCGGGATATTCGCTCAGACGGAAATCTGTTACTGCGGGCCGGTGGACGAAAAGTTCCTTGCCCTCGACCACATCCCTGCAGCAGCCGCTATGAGTGGAACTTGGGTGAGAATCTGCTCGTATTGTGGGGCTTTGGAGTCTGCTTTGGAAATCCACATGATGGTCGGCTAATGCTGCGCCGATCGGGATTTGCACCACTCTTTCTGGTTGATGCTCGACGGGTCGATTTTGGCTGGTCCACTGAAGAAATGCCCCCGCAAAGAACGGCGATAGAGGGTGAATGGTCGTCACTCAAGACGTTGTTAGGACGTCTCTTTGTTTCGCTTGCCGAGCTCGAAAAATCGATCCTCTCACAGGCTCTGCCAACTCATCGCGAGGACCGTCTCTCGAAATGGGACAAACGCAAGCACTCAACCCCATTGGAGCCCGGCCCCGAATGGTTGCGGCACTACATAACTCTTCAATCAATTGAATAGTATTCTTGTGGTCATGTCCTGTGCTCATTTTGGCACTCTCGGTGATTTGATTGTTCCAGCTAGTTCTTTTATGCCGATTATGCATCACCGCGTGGGCATATGTTGGTGGTTTGGGGTCTGTAAGAAAACTGCGAAGATGGTGCAGACCCTAATTGACGTAGCGTGTTTGACGACTTCATACTGCGAGATCGTCAGGAGGGCGATGCACCTGCATGGAGGCTTCATCGAAAAGCCAACAGATCGTGATCGCAGATGCTGCTTCCGCTCATTGTGACTTTGTTGTTCGTCACTCTGGTCAACACTGTATTTCAGTTGAGCCAGTTTGATCTCGCTTATCGCTATTGGCGCAGTGTCTGGAAGAAACAGAAGCCAACAACCAGGCCGATTGATCGCGAGCATTTGCCAGCCGTCACGATTCAGTTGCCGATGTTCAATGAGTCGATCATTGCACCCAGGATTCTCGAAGCCGTTTCGCGAATCGATTATCCCCGGGATCGACTTCAGGTTCAGATTCTTGATGACTCGACAGATCATTCTCCGGAGATCATTGCGGGGATCCTGGAGGAATTGCGTCGAACTCAGCCGGAACTCAACATTGAGTATCTGCACCGCACAGATCGGCAAGGCTTTAAAGCGGGTGCGCTGCAAGCCGCCATGCCCCTGGTGACAGGCGAGTTTATCGCGATCTTTGATGCTGACTTCATCCCTCAGCCCGATTTTCTAACGCATCTGTTGCCTTACTTTGACTCTCCTGAAGTTGCCGTTGTTCAAAGTCGATGGGGCCATTTGAACGCCCATGATTCCGTGCTGACGCAAGCCCAGCAGTTCTTTCTGGATGGTCATCACTCAGTCGAACAAAATGGGCGTAACCGGGCAGGGTATTTCATTACCTTTAACGGTACCGCCGGAATCTGGCGACGCTCAGCCATGGAAGCCGCTGGTGGCTGGAGTGCCGATACTCTTGTGGAAGATCTGGATCTCAGCTATCGCACACAGAGTCTGGGATACCGCATTGTCTATGTCGAGGATTATGTCACTCCCGGAGAACTCCCCAATTCAGTATCGGGGTTGAGAGTCCAACTTTTCCGCTGGTTCAAAGGTAATGCCCAGGTCGGCTTGAAGATTCTGGGAAAAGTCTGGAAGCAACCTCTGCCACTCTCTGTCAAGATTCACGCGACAGCACAGCTTTTCGCGCCATTTACGATGCTTTCAAGCTTGATCATGCTGCTGATTACCGGAGCCTTGCCATTAATCCTTCATGCGGCACCTGAACATGCTGATCTTGTCAAGCTCTGTTACATGGGATTTGTCTGGGTTCCGGCAGTTCTGCTGGTTTATGGAACCCCCCGCATTCGCTTTGATGAAGGCCCATGGTATGTAGGGCTCGCAAAGCTGGTGCCACGTACTTTTGTCTTTATGGCGATGATGACAGGGCTTTCCTGTCAAAGCAGTATTGCTGTCCTGGAAGCTATTTTTAAGCGTGCCAACCAATGGGTGGTGACTCCCAAGGGGTTCAGCCAGCAGAGTAGTAAAAAGAAAGTTCGTCGCAAACTTGCCTGGTATGTCTGGCCGGATGCGTTTGTCATTCTCTACCTGATGGCATCAATTGTCATTGCCTGGAAATTCGAATTCTATGCACTGTTAGTGATCGAGGCGACATGGCTGGTGGGATACCTATGGCTATTTGGCGGAGCTGTTTGGGAGGCTTACGGAACGCCTGCGGCACCCTCCGTTGTCAAAATCAATCAACCCGAGAATGCCACAGCTGAAGGCAGGACGCTCCTCGAGTATGCAGTCGGTTCGGAAGGTGATAATGAATCAGTGACGACTGCACCAGCAGGAGCCACATTATGATGCACACGTCGGGATCGTTGGCGACAGCCTTATCGATCGACAGCTCAAATGAATTATTGAGCAAGCAGGGAGACCTGAGTTCAACCAATCGGGAAGTGAGCTCTAAAGGCGCAGGCGAAGTTAACTCTCAGGATCATGGCGAACAGACAAGAATTCACTGGTCGAAATTCTGTTACCTGATGCTCCCATTCTGGCTTTTGCAACTGGTTCTGGTGTGTTTATCGAATGGCGCCTACCATGATGATGATGCGAGTCATTACATCATCTCCCGCAGAGCCTGGTCTCAACCCGTGCTGTTTCTCAATGTCTGGGGACGACCTGGGTTTACGATCCCCTATGCACTCACTGCAATCATCGGTTCGCCGCTGACAGGTTGGCTGGCTTGCCGTCTTTTGAGTGTGGCGATCTGTACGTTCTCAGCGATTCTGACAACGAAAGTGGCGGCACGTTTGAACTTCAGAAACCCGGAATGGTGCGGGCCACTGTTCATGCTGATTCCCCTAAACTTTCAGCTCTCGATTACGACATTAACTGAGACGATCTGTGGGCTGTACTTCATATTGGCGACATGGCTTTTCATCGAAAAACGATGGTATCTCGCTGCGATTGTACTGGGACTGACCATGCTGACCCGTCACGAAGCAATTGTGACCGTGGCAGCCGGGTCGCTTATTCTCATCAGCTTAAGGCAGTTTGGCCCGGCGCTCATGGTCTGGCTCCCAGAACTGGTGTGGAATGCAGCCTGTTATCGCTTTCAGTCATACGATATGCCCATCAACAGATACTTGTCGGGAAATGCGAACCATAGCTACGGAAGTGGTGGGCTGGTGCATGGCTTCTGGATGTGGGCTGAAGCTGCTGGTACTGCAGCAATCGTACTCATTGTCGTCGGTGGAGTCCTGTTACTCATCAGATCCATGTCCGAAACTTCATTTCAATCCGCTTGGATTCAGTCACCGGATGCCCCGAACAACCGTTCATTGATAAAAATATTCTGGCGGGCGATCTCTGAGAAAAACACCATTTTTCTAGGTTTATGGCTGGTTGTCGTCGGTGCGTGGGGAACTGTGCTCCTCAATACGGCATTGTATTCACTCAACTTTTTCGCCAGTGGTGGCTACGGTCGTTTTCTTGTGCCAGCCGCACCCTGGATGGTGCTATGTATTCATGCAGCTCTTGCAGAGCTGGCCGAGTCGATGAAATCAGAAACTGTAGTAGCAACTTCTCACTCAGGTGGTTTTGTAAGGAATGTTAATCATACCTTGAGGCTGGTGGTCTCTCCGTTGGGACTGGCTGTCCTGATGTGGCTGGCAGTGATCTCCTCAATCATCTTGATGTCATTGCAGACGGATCGCTGGTTCTTGAACTACTTGACGTCCTATATTCTTTCGCCCGCTGTCACAATTGTGGCTGCTTGTCTATTTGTAATGATGTTCTGTGTGAGAAATAAGAACTCTCAGTTTTCTGGACTGCTCGCTAAGTCGGCATGTCTTGTTGGCAGTCTCGCCTGGGCCATGGCCTTTGTGGGAGCATCACAACCACTCAGGCTGACTCCGACTCAAGCCCTCTACGCAGATGCAGTGCATTGGATTGAGCAGAGAGAGTCGGACGATAACGTCTATGTCACTGCGAACTCCCCGCTCGGTGAGGTCTTTGCTGCAGAGGCCGGGTTTCATGATATTTCAATTTATACACTTCCGTGGCTCAAGCAGCCATTTTATCTGTTGGTCGATACGCAGTGCATGATGGAAAAAGAACGTAAAGATCTCTTAGAGAGATATAAAGCTCACAAAGTTCATGAAGTGGTAACGACAGAGCGAATCTCTCAGACGACCGGTGAATCGTCTCATGCTGTAGAGATCTATTATGCCGGGATCCAGGAATCACAGCTTGCAATTTATGCCGCACCGTAAGAGAACGATACAAACTCGTTGGATATCTGCTTAGTCGTTGTTCCTGATATTTGATTTCAGTTTGTAAGAATCTTGCGAAAAGTACTCGGAGAGAATTAATGTTGTTAAACGATATGTCTGCGATTTCTCCGGCAACGAAGAACCGGCGTGGATTTACGCTCATTGAGTTGCTGGTTGTGATTTCGATTATTGCTGTGCTGATTGCGCTGTTGCTACCTGCTGTCCAACAGGCTCGTGAAGCTGCCCGGCGCACACAGTGCCGTAATCACTTGAAGCAGTTGGGATTGGCGATTCACAATTATCATGATGCCTCCCGCATGCTTCCCCCACGTCAGACCGGCCCGGGGACTCCGGCGTTATCAGCTTCGACTGGAGCCAATCGCTGGAGTGGTTTTGTGGCGCTACTGCCGTTCATTGATCAGGCACCACTGTTTTCTCAAATCCAGTCGGTCAATCAGGTTCCCTGGGGAGGGAATGCTGTCTGGCAGGCAAAAATTCCTTCGCTGGTATGTCCCTCCGATTCAACCGGCATTGATCCTTCGGGGTCACCGAATCAGCAGGGGTATTTGAATTATGTTTTCAGTGCGGGCGACACCCTTTCTTCGTCCGGAAGTAATTCGACCTCAACAACACCCGTAATTGTTGGTTCCCGTGGTGGTTTTGGATCTCTGAAGTGTTACCGTTTGGCAGATATCACAGATGGCAGCAGTAATACCATTGCCATGTCAGAGGGTGTCAGGCCAACGAGAATCCGAGAAATTGGTATCCGCACTGAATTAGCAGACGGGACCAATCCGACTTCGTGTCAGATTCAATTGCCTTCCGGAGCTCGTGAGTATAGCAGCGTCATACCCGTTTATCTGGGCGATACCGCCTTTGGTTATCGCTGGGCAGATGGTGCCGCATATTTTACGTCGTTTTCGACAATTCTCCCCCCCAACTCAGCCTCCTGTTTTGTGACCGCTCCAGATCACTGGGGGACTGGTTTTTTTAGTGCCAGCAGTCGTCATACAGGAGGGGTTCATGTGCTGATGCTGGACGGATCTGTGAGATTTGTCTCAGACAGCATTGATACAGGGACTTTGTCGAGCCAGCCACCTCAACCGGATACCGGGACGGCTTCTCCCTACGGTGTCTGGGGACGCCTGGGTTCTCGTTCAGGGGGGGAAGTGATCGGTGAGTTCTAATGGGTGTTATCTGGAATATGTTCTGACCTGTTTTTCTGTGGTGTTACTTTTTCGGCACAGTTGCCAGATCTCTAGGCATTGAAGTCTTTATGTACTATATCGCTGGCGGATTATTGCTGCTCTCGATGGCCATGGTCCTCATTCACATGGTGATTGCGTATCGTGTGCTGAAATCGTTGAGTCATTGCGCACAGCCTCCCTTTCCGGATGAGCAATGCCCCAAAGCGATGGTCGTGATGTGCCTGCGTGGCTCAGATCCATTTCTGGAAGCGACGCTCCGTTCCATCTTTGCACAGGATTATCCTCAGTATGTCGTGAAGCTGATCGTGGATTCTGTTCACGATACAGCCTGGGAGATCGTGCACCGCGTCAAGGCAGAACTCCATGCCAGTCATGTGACGATTCAACCTCATCTGAAGCGGAGAGTCGGCTGCAGTTTGAAATGTGGCAGCCAGATTGAAGCCCTGGAAACGATCGAGCCATCGATTGCAATGCTTGCGTTTCTGGATGCCGATACAGTGCCGCACGCGACCTGGTTGAGAGAATTGGCAGCAGCTTTGAATCAACCCGGTGTTGGAGCTGCGACAGGAGGACGCTGGTATGCCCCGGAAGCAGCCACTCCAGGGGCTGTGATGCGCTATCTGTGGAATGTGGCAGCACAGGCCTTGATGACGGAGCTGCATATTGCCTGGGGTGGCACTTTGGCATTTCGCCGGGAGGTTTTTGATCAGTTGAAACTGGCTGAACGATGGAGCAAAGCCATCTGTGAGGACACGATGACACAGGATGCCTTACGAGAGATGAATCTTAAGGTGCAGTTTGTCCCTACGTTAATGATGGTGAATCGAGAAGATATCAGTGTGAATTCCTTCCGCCGGTGGGTGACCAGACAGTTACTCAATACCAGGCTTTATCACTCGAACTGGTGGTTTGTCTTGTTGCATGGCCTGTCTGTCTTCCTGGTGGTCGAGGGCTCGTTGATTTTCTCTGTAGTGGCAGCTCTGCGTGGATATGGAAACGAGGCCTTAATGGCGATTGGTGCTGCCGTGTTGTTCCAATCGACGCTGTGCCTGCTGCTGTTATTGCTGGAGAGAGCGGTTCTGAGTCTTTCCAGCCCGCGTCGAAGGCTCTGGGGAGCATGGTGGGTCTGGGCATTGATCCCTGTCTGGATGGTGTTTGTCCAAACCATGAATTTATGGTGTGTCCTGCGAGCTCAATTTGCCCGTCGGATCGAATGGCGAGGGGTGACTTATGAAGTCTTGTCACCCTTCCAGATACGCATTGTCGAAGAGACGGAAGTTATTGTGTCGGCCACCCAGTCGATTTGAAGTGAATGCTTTTTGTGATCATGGCCTTGCAGGTGCCGACCGCAAAAGTCGCGTATGCGGTTCAAGTAACGATCGAGAAAAACAGAACTGTCACTCGGCATCGGTGTGTCTAGTTCCATATGTTTGGAAATCAGCTGGCGATCATGGTGAACTCGATGGAAACTGAAATCGAAACGAGTCAATTCCTGACTGTTGATGATCGACTTGGACGTTTGATCCCTTTGGAAAGTTCTGAATTGACCGGGTCTGGTGAAACTCTGAGTGGATTGATGGGTTCGATTCGCCCATTAGCTTTTGAACCCGAACTGGTTCCGAAAGTCTGGGGAGGATATCGACTGCTCGAGCACGCGGCTCGTCAGCAGAAGACCTCTGATTATTCATTATTGGTTAACGGCAATGAGATTTGCCGGATTGGTGAATCCTGGGAGATCTCAGGCGTCGAAGGAAAATCGTCGCGTCTCAAGATGGTCGGCCAGCATCCATCGGAAAGTGGTCAGCAGGAGATCTGGACACTGCAGCAACTCTGGCAGAAATTTGGGGCATCGCTCGCCGGCTCTTCGTTCGCAACGCAGCAATCTGATGAGCAACCTCCTGAGTTTCCGTGGCTGGTGAAGCACCTGGAATGCAACGACTGGCTCTCGCTGCAGGTCCATCCCGCTGTAATTCCCGGATGTAACTCCGGTGGATTGCCTGAAAAAGAACAACTGAGGCTGTTCATTCCAGATTCAGCCAACAACAAAGAGACATCAGAAAGTCGTACAGAGTCACTTGATGAAGTGCGAGGAAAGAACGGCAAATTTGAGTTCTGGCTCGTGGTGGAAACTGCGATTGATAGTGAAATTATTGTTGGTCCCGTGAGAGAAGATCAGCGGGAAGAATTAGCACAACAGGTCGAAGCGGGAGCGCGTGAGCACGAACTTCTGGAAGCTGGCTTATTGACAAGACTTCCAGTCGAGGCGGGACAATGGGCGATTCTGCCTCCGGGAAGTGTTCATACTGTTCGTGGAGTGACCATTCTGGAGGTTCAGACTCCAGTCGATGTGACCTACCGAATTGATGATTATGGGCGGCGTGGAAGTGATGGCGAACTGCGTACGCTGCATCCGCGGGAGGCTGCCCGGGCGATCCGTTCGGGAACTGGACTTCCACAGGTTTCACATTCGTTACTCTGGGAAAGCCATTCGATAAGTCATGTTGATCAAACGACACCGCATGAGCCGTCATCGAGATTGATTCGGCATATCACGGCTCCCCAGGATCCATTTCAAATTCGCTTTCAAAAGATTGGAAACGATCTTCAATTCCTGAATCTTGAAGAAATGACCGTCTTGTGTGTCATTGATGGTGAGCTTGAATTAATCTGGGAGCATGGCACAGAACTCCTTGCGCCACGGGATGTTCGATTGCTTCCGGTCGATCTGAGAGAAGTATCGCTCAGGTCAAAAGGTGAATCGGTATCAATTTTGCTGCTGACATCGTCTTCCTCTCTCGGTTGCAACTCACCAGCGAGTGTCCCACGATAAACCTGAACAGATGGTTCATGATCGAGAACGGATTGTTCAATACTTAGGCCCAGACAAGTCGGTGTGAACTGCACAGGATTATTGGTTTAAGGGCTATCAGGATCACAGGTATGATTCAGACAACGGGCCAGCAAAAGACAGTTTCATCGACTGAAGATTTCTCTGGTCGTAGCCCTGGTATCGCCCTAGATCCAGTGCATCGTAGTCCATTACCTGATCCTGGTGATTGGCATTTGCTGCCAGATCTGATTACTGCTGATCAAATTCATACTGTGAATCCTCAGCGTTTTGAGATGCATCAGCTCGATGGAATCCTTTCCATCGATGATGATCGGCAGGAAATTCTGGGCTATCGGCATCTGGCAGACAACCCTTTCGCCTCTGAGATCAATGCGAAGACTGTTGGTCAGGGAACCATCCAGGCTGGGCCACGCTGGACGGAAGTGGCGGCTCAGGTGAGTGCGTATTATCTCAAACGTCTCGATTTTGGAGGCATGGGGATCAATTTCGGTATCGGTGGAATCTATGGCCTCGAATTTCATCACGCAGCACTGACCGGTCACCGATTATACGTGCTATCGCGAGCTGTAAGTGTTGATGCCCCAGTTTCCGCCCGCATGGAATTTGAAGGCTACGTCGATTCGACCCCATTCTTCAGCGGTGAAATTCTTCTGATGCCGCTGAAGTGCCTCGATCGCAGTGCTGGTCGTTCAGTTTGATTCAATTGGCCTGCAGTACAGGATCTGGTCTTCTCGACAAGTGGGAATTAAAAAGTAGCGTTGGGACGAAATCGCTCGATGGACAGAAGAGCGTGGGCTCTCGGCGCGGCCCAAGAGCCCACGCAGCGACTGCCCCCAGGGGGGCGGCAGGTCGCAGTACCTTTGCTCGCGGCATACATCTCAGGATGTGTAATTCAATGACGCATGAAAACTTAGCTTTCTTCGAGCGAAGGTCAAAAGATAACCCGAAGGTCAGCTCGAGAATTCTGCAATTGCTGAATGTTGAATCAAAAATACAACATGGGCTGTTGAGGTTTATTGACGATCGTGGAAGTCCTGCAACAGATCTCTTGAATGCAGCCGCATCCGAGAGAGTTGCATGTGAGCTTTTCGCGGAGGGTTGGCCGATGGGAGTGAGTTGTTCGCCTCGCTTCCGCACGAGCGCCGATTATCTCGCCATGGCAAGAGATCAAGAGCGCGTCGCGATGAGGTCAATCATTAACCACTCGCCAAAGACATTTGAACTCGCCCTCATCCCGGCCTTCTCCCGTCGGAACGGGAGAAGGAGCAAAGAACCCTCGCCCGCGTCTTCGTGGGAGAGGGTGGCACGAAGTGCCGGGTGAGGGTCTTGCCAATCGATGCTCAACAGTCGCCAAGACTTCCATAGGAGCGGAATTGACTGCCATTGGCCAGAGGTTATGAGCGACCTGCGATGAAGCCGCTCGTTAATCGAACGCCAAATGCGTTTGAACTTGTCCTTATCCCGGTCTTCTCCCGTCGGAACGGGAGAAAGGGCAAAACGCTTGCCTGCTTATCATCGGCAAGTCCGAACGATTCAATCCCGGGGTGGCGTTCCGAGAAATCGCCGCCAGCGTCTTTCGGCAGATTTCGTATTGTGAACTGCTGGTGTGGGATCTTCCTTCTGAGCGGAATTGGGTCTGTCCCGCATGATTTCCTGCTGCTGACGAACCTTCGCCTGATCGCGTGCACAGCGGGCTCGCTCCAGCGAAAGTTCGACTTCAGCCAGGCGTAAATGTTCTTCCAGGCGAACCTGTAAAGAACGCAATTCATCGACAAGTTCTGCCGGTGCGTGTTCAAGAGCAGCCCAGTTGGGTGGCCCACCAGAGATTTCGCGGGCTCTCAATCGCCGAATCAGCCAACTGATGTAAGCGTCGCGCTGATTGATGGCTGTTTCAAATTCCTGTTGCTGGCAATCTTCGATGTTAAAAGGGAGTGGGACTTCTGGTTCGGTAAAATCGGTCTCAACCAGCGATTCGACACCCGATCCACTCGTTCCTTCTTCGAAAGTATCAGGTGGTTCATCGACAGATAGCATCTGCGATTTAAGACTCTCCCAGAGAACGCTGTTTCCTTCAGATGAGGATTCGTGATGAGCACTTTGTTCGTCAGCCAGCAGCGAATCTAAAGTCTGGTCAACTGCTGCATTGAGCGATGACAACTGAGACGTTGACCCCATATAGAAGGCATTTTGGCTTTTCAATTGTTCAAATTGATCGGACAGATAATCCCGAATGTCTGCCAGGCGAGAATCCAGTTGTCCCAGCAATACTGCGGGTTGCATGGCATCCCACTGTTCAAGAAACCTTTGCATATCTGCCGTTAATGTGGCATGTCGATCAACACTGGCACCAAATGATGAGCTGACAACCTTCCGATCTGCCCCGGTGCGATGCAGTCGATCGAGCTGTTCAGCAGCTTGTTCCAGCCGTTCAGTGAGTGCCTGGATCAGGCTGTTCTTATTTTCCAGCTCGATTTCAAGGGATTGAATTCGCGAAAGGGCAGCAGCTTTGAAGTGCTCGTTCGCGCGTTGCTGCTCCTCAAGGATTGACCGTTCTTTCCGGTGACGTCCATTCTCAATGGCAGCACCCCGATGGGCAGGATTTGCAACCGATGCTGGATGCATCCGCTGCTTTGATATCTGGAGTCCTGTGGTGATTTTGGGAGACGCGATCTGGCCTTCCGGGAGGTGATCCAACGAGGAAAGGTGAATGTCCTCACTCCAGGTCTGCTCAACAGAGTGATCACTCAACGGTGTTTCGGCTGTTCGTACGCGGATCAGATCCTCGAAGTCTTGTGCAGAGATCTCTGCCGTCTCAGGTGACCTTTCCCAATTCGCGGGAAGACCGGAGAAATGCTGCCCGGTACTGGGCGTCTCTGTCGATTGAATGTCGGTCGGATCGACAGAGTCTGCTGATGAATCCATTTCAAACAAAGATTTCTCAACTTGCTCGAGATTTTCGAACAGTCGGTCTTCATCGACTGGAAGTTCTGATTCATTCCGCATGACATGCCTGTCGTGTTGTGCGCTGCGCTAGCCTGTTGAGCAGCGAACAAATCTTTGAATGTTCTCACACGCTGTGCCGAGAACTTCGTTCATCGCCTTTCGAGGAACAACTTTCGTTTTCAGAAGAATCATCTGATCCGATTGGTGAAATCGAATTCACACGAGCCGAGTTGATCTCTGATACTTTTCAATGAGTCTTCGGATCAAGAATCAATCACAAGACCGATTCTACAGACTCTGTTTTGACCACAGCCTGTGATTGATCATCCAGCGGGTTACTTCCTCACTGGGAAACATAGCACACGATTCCGCAGCTCAATCGAGGCGGGAACTCGCGACTGCTTGAATTACAGCAAGCACTGGACGGTGCAATCCATGCAACCGTTAAAGCTGTACTGTAAAACTGAACCGGGCAATGGGTCGAAAGTGCTCGGAAGTACGGTTAGACCGGTTCAAGATCCCTGGAAAGTTCAGGCTCGTTGCTAAGGAGAGTGAGATTCGCAGGAGCCATATGGATGGTGTATCTGTACTCTGCACTGCCATCCGTAAGCCAAGCTCTGGAATAGCACCGTCGCACTCTGTCAAAAAATGCCAGCCACTCGTGGCGTCGGTCTTAATCCAACATTTTCAACAGAGGGGCTGCCAAATCAAGTTGAAGAAAATTCACTCGGCAATGACTTCAGAGTTCTCGGCACGGAATCGATAACCAACTCCACGCACTGTCTCCACAATATCTGCCAGTGCCCCCAGCTTCTGCCTTAACGAACGCACATGAACATCAATCGTTCGTTCGAGTGCATTGGCATCTTCACCTCGGCAACGATCCATCAATTCATTTCGGCCAAAGGGTCGGCCAGGTGAACGTGCCAGAGTCCAGAGCAATCGAAATTCGGTGGGTGTCAGATGCAACTCTTCGCCATTCAGGCGAGCCGTATGATTGATCCGATCAATCTCGATTCCTCTCGTCACAATCACATCTCGTGATTGCTCACCCGCCTGAGATCGTCGCAACAGAGCCTTGATTCGATGAATCAGGGGCTTCACTTTAAATGGCTTGGCCACATAATCATCCGCCCCCATGTTGAAGCCGACAATCTCGTCAACTTCCTCTGCTCGGGCAGTGAGCATCAAAATCCTGCAGTTCGGTAGCTTTGGGTCACTGCGTAGCTGACGGCACACTTCAAGGCCATCGATCACAGGGAGCATCAGGTCAAGAATCACCAGATCCGGCGTCATGGCCTGTGCTCGCCGCAGACCATCCTGACCATCAGAGGCCGACGTGACTTCGAACCCCTCTTTTTCAAGATTGTAAGTCAGTATATCGATCAGAGATCTTTCATCTTCGATCAAAAGAACTTTCGGCTTGGCCATACAACCCCAATGATGACGACTGAGACAAGAACTCGTTGGTCAAATGAGTGGATTCTGAAGAATCAAGTAGCCAGAAACATTTCTCCGTTTGCCAGGCAATTTCAGCTGCAGGCAACTTCCGAAGATTACCGTATAAATACCTCAAATCTTTTTTTGCGTAAGAATAGCCGAAGGATTCTCGCCGTCACTCGCTGGAAGTGGGTGAAAGTGTTTATTCACAAGAACTTCATCAACTGACTGTGCGAATTCCCCGTGACATATTTTTTCAACGACCTGAGATTTTCAGTGACCTGAGATCTTGTCGATGGCGATGCCTTACGCAGAGCCTGTCTCCAAGCGGTTGCGATGTCGGATGATCTCACCTTCGACAAGATAAACCACATCTTCGGCAATATTTGTCGCGTGATCAGCAACTCGCTCGATCTGTCGGCACACACTGAAAAGGTGCATGTGTAATTCAATAAGTTGTGGCTGCCGCTGCATCCGCAGAATGAGATCGTGAATAATCTCTCGATTGAGGTTGTCAACGCGATCATCTGTCTGGCAGACATCGCGGGCCAGCTTGACATCCATGTCCACATACGAGTCGATACTGCGATGCAGCATGCTCAGTGCGAGATGTGACATCTCACGAAAATCGTCCGGTACGTGGACTTCACCACAACGGATAATCGAAAGCGCACGCTCAGAGATATTCACCCCCAGATCAGCGACTCGCTCGAGCTCACCAGAGATCTTCATCACAGTCGTAATTCGTCGCAGGTCAACGGCAACTGGCTGATGCAGTGCGAGGAGTTTGAGACATTCCTCCTCGATCTGCACGTCCATGCGATCGATTTCGTCATCTTGAGCCGGGATCTCCTCGGCCTTCTCGTAATCCCGGCGGTGCAGGGCATCGACGGCTGAATCAATCAGTTCCTCAACGCGGGCACACATCGTGAGCACGTTTCGATGCAGAGCATCAAGGTCGCGAATGAGGTGAATCGCCATAGACGACGCCCTTAAGTATTGACTGAAAAAATGGACTGATAACTCATGTTTTACATTCAGCGACACCAGAAATGATTAACCAAATCGACCGGTAATGTAATCTTCCGTCTCTTTTTCCCGAGGCTTGAAAAAGAGCTGCTTCGTCAAACCGACTTCCACCAGTCGCCCCTGGCAGAAAAAGGCAGTCCACTCACTGATACGGGCGGCCTGCTGCATGTTATGAGTCACGATGACGATTGTATAATTCTGCTTCAGTTCGATGATGAGATCTTCAATGCGGGCTGTTGAAGCAGGATCCAATGCCGAAGCCGGTTCATCCATCAGCAGCACTTCAGGATTCGTGGCCAAGGCCCGGGCAATGCACAATCGCTGCTGCTGCCCACCCGAGAGAGCCATCGCTGAATCTTTGAGCCGGTCTTTGACTTCGTTCCACAATGCGGCCTGTTGCAGGCAGCGCTCGACGGTTTCCTGCACGAATGAGCGATTACGGATGCCGGCAATCCGCATTCCGTAAGCGACGTTCTCAAAGATGGACTTGGGAAACGGAGTTGACTTCTGGAAGACCATGCCTACGCGTTTGCGCAAGGCCACCACATCGATACGTGGTGCGTAGATATCCTGTGAATCCAGTAAAACATCTCCGGTATGCCGAGTGCCTTCGATGATGTCATTCATGCGGTTGAGTGCCCTCAGGTAAGTACTCTTACCGCAGCCCGAAGGGCCAATCAGGGCGGTGACTGCACGTTCTGGAATTTTCAGATTAATGTCGAATAGCGCCTGGTGGCTGCCGTAAAAGAAGTTCATGTGTCGGGTTTCGATCTTCAACTTCTGTTGTTTATGATCAGAAACCGTAGCAGTGGAGGTCGACGAATGAGTTTGACCCGCAACTGGCGGTTGGAGTGGCTGAGGCATTGTGGTGGCCTGTGCGAAGCCCGCTTGTGGTGGTATCAGATTCATAAGTTGCCCTACCAGCGAACTTTCTTCTGGAAGTGCTGGCGAATAAATATTGCCAGACCATTGGAGATCAGCAGGATCACAAGCAGCACAAGAATGGCTGCCGCCGCAACATGCTGGAATTCAGGTTTTGCTTCGTTGATCCAACCGTAGATCTGCATCGGAATGGTGGTAAACGAATCAAAGGGAACTTGAGCCAGCTTGTCTGGCCTGGTGAATGCTTCAGAGACGGAATTGAGACGCCCAGGTGTGAAGGTGATATAGGTTGCCGCACCGATGGCCACAAGCGGTGCTGTTTCACCAATGGCTCGAGACATCGCAAGAATCACTCCGGTCATCATTCCCGGAAGAGCTGAGGGCAGAACCTGATGCCAGATCGTCTGCCACTTTGTGGCTCCCAGAGCCAACGAAGCATGACGCAGGCTCGGCGGTACGGATCGCAGTGCTTCCTGGCTGGCAATGATCACGACTGGCAGGCTCAAGAGAGCCAGTGTCAATGCACCCGAGATCACTGTGCGACCGAAAGGAAGCGTTAACTGCAGGCTTCCTATCCCCAAATTTATCAGATACTCACTTTTAGTCAGGCCGAACATGCGCACGAAAGCGGTGAATCCGAGAATGCCATAAACAATCGAAGGAACACCGGCCAGATTCGCAATATTTAACTGAATGAATTTCGTCAGCAGTGTCGGCTTGGAGTATTCTTCGAGGTAAATTGCAGCACCAACCCCCAGGGGGACTGATAAAATTGCCGTGAGCAGGATCAGCCAGAATGTCCCGACAATACCCGGTAGAATCCCTGCATCAGCCGGATTTCTACGGGGCATCGAAACGAGAAACTTTGGTGTCAGCCAGCCCATCGCCTGCCAGGCCATCGTCGCAATCAGCACGCCGAGGATGACGACTGATCCCCACGTGGCCAACCAGCAGACCCATTCGAAGATCATGCCATACCGATGACGGCGTGCCAGTTCCGAGTCAAAACTTTCTTCAATGAGTTTTGTGCCGACATTAGTGCTCTCAAGAGGCATTTGAGGTGGCTCGGCGGATGTTGGTGCTGAGGTCTGTGGGTTCACTGGTACACCTCACGATAACGTGCAAGCACCAGCTGGGAGATCAGATTCATCGTCAACGTGGTCAGAAAGAGCACCAGTGCGACGGCATACAGACTTTTATATTCAATCGTGCCCACTGGCGTATCGCCCGACATGACATTCACCACGTAGGCTGTCATCGTTTCAATCTGGCTGAGGGGATTAAGTGTTAACGTTGGTTTTTGACCGGCAGCAATCGTCACTGCCATTGTCTCGCCGACGGCACGAGAGATAGCGAGCAGAAATGCTGCGATGATCCCGGAAAGTGCAGATGGAATCACCACGCGCACACAAACATCAAACTTTGTCGAACCCAGTGCGTAACCAGCTTCTCGTAAGGTTCGCGGTACTGCACGAAGAACATCTTCGCTCAACGAGCAGACCGTGGGAATGATCATCAATCCCACGACAATCCCGCCACTCAATGCATTGAAGCCATCGACCGGAATACTCCACAGCCATTCGACACCAAAGAATTCGGCAGGTTTGAGAATAGGCCGTATGACGTATGGCGTCACAATCCTCAGGCCAAAATAGCCATAGACGACTGTGGGAACACCAGCCAGAAGTTCAAGAATTGGCTTGGCGATCGAACGAACGCGTGGTGATGCATATTCCGCCAGATAGACAGCAGCCAGCAATCCAGTCGGCAATCCGATGATCGCGGCGATGATCGTGATGAGGAACGTTCCGCAGATCAGTGGCCAGATGCCGAACACGGGGGGGCTGTATTGCGGAGCCCACCGGGTTTCCAGGAAAAACTGAGAGAGGCTGATCTCTTGAAAGAAGGCTTTTTCCGGGGGAATTCCAAAGATCGCCTCACTGACCAGTACGAAAATAATGGCCAGTGTTGTTAACACCGAAAGGAGAGCACAAAGAAACAGCAACATCTGAATGAAGCTTTCACGGAGCCTTTGCCACGTGAAGCGATAGGCCAGACCGGAGGCCTCCAGATTCGTGCGGTCGATGACCGAGTCGGTACTCGCGGGCTTTTGTTCGACCACAGACATGTGCCGTTTACTCAGTTAATCGGTCAATAGTGCTGTGAACGCTGATCTGAACAATCAGCAAACACGGCACCGAAGACATGTAAGCTCAACAACATACTTCAGAGGAATCGAAAATTCGATCTTCCAGCCCAGTAGACCCTCAGAATCAGGCCAGAAGATCGCATTTTTCAGTTCACATTCTGATCTGTTTAACGACAATTCCTATGAGATCTGCCTACCTTACTTAAGGGCATCAGCCAATCTCTGCTGCATGGTCTCTTTGACAGATTTGGGCACCTTGATGTATTTCACTTCTTCAACCAGCTGGTCACCCTTTTCCGACAGCAGAAATCGAATAAACTCGGCCACCTCAGGGCGTTTGAGTTTGGCTTTCGTGGTGTAGATAAACAATGGTCGAGAGAGTGGTGTATACTCACCCGATTCAATGGTTGCGGGCGTAGGCTCAACGCAGACTGCATTTTTACCATCAGAGATTTTGACAGCCTTCAGCTTGGAAGCGTTTTCTGCGAAATAAGCGTAACCAAAGTAACCCAGAGCCCCCTTCGAATCGACGACCCCTTGCACAAGGATGTTATCGTTAGAATTAGCGGTGTAGTCCGAGCGGCTGGACTTCTGTTTGCCATTGATCACTTCAGTGAAGTAATCAAAAGTTCCTGAAGCTGTGTCGGCTCCAAAGAGTTGGATCGGTTCGTCAGGCCAGCCTTCACGAACTTCACTCCACTTCGAAATTTTGCTGTCAGCGGCCCAGATCTTGTTGAGCTCAGCTACTGTCATGCATTCGGCCCATGTGTTGGCAGGATTGACCACCACTGTCAGACCATCAATCGCTACCTGAAATTCAACGAAATCAAGCCCCTTGGCTTTGCACTCAGCGGCTTCCTTCTCGGTGATCGGTCGGCTGGCACCAGTCACGTCGATTTCCTC
The DNA here is from genome assembly GCA_027483405.1 of Planctomyces sp. Taxonomy (GTDB): domain Bacteria; phylum Planctomycetota; class Planctomycetia; order Planctomycetales; family Planctomycetaceae; genus Planctopirus. The sequence continues at coordinate 19,214 of JAIXUU010000165.1, forward strand.
CGCGATAAACTTCTTGAAGCCGCCACCTGTTCCAGACATGGCGACTGTCAGTTTCACTTCTGGAAATTTACCTTCAAACTCCTCGGCCACTGCCTGCGAGATTGGAAAGACGGTGCTGGATCCATCGACGGCAATCGTGCCTGTAATCGATGGAGTTGCCGCGTTCATCCCCTCTTTTGACGAATCAGTTTTCTCGCTGGTTGTGGCAGTTGGATTGTCTGACTTCTTTTGGATGCAGCCGGACAGCGAACCACACACAGTCCCAAACAACGCGATCAGTACCAAGGCATATCGGGGACGTAAAACTGGCATTCCAGCAGCTCCAAAGTCTTCTGTGTTCATCGTTGATCAGGAATTGATGCCGGATATGTTCTTCCGACGACCGAGGGAGCCTAAGGACTCTCTGTGAAAATTCCAACCAGCCTATTGTTAAGATTGTCTTAATTTAAGTGCGGCAATGGGTTGCGTTCAAGTGAGGCCACACGATTGTCCTTTGAATCCAGCCTTTTGGGAGGAAAAACTTGACCGATTCGGGTTTTCCTGAGGCAAGACTATTTCACTCGTCCGGTTAGGTTGCGAACAACAGATCGTCAGGTCACATCCATGTCTGGCCATTCGAGTTCTGACCGTTCTTCAGCATGACCGTAAACTGACTGCCGGAGCCGAC
>JAIXUU010000332.1 GCA_027483405.1 Planctomyces sp.
CGGCGTCGGATTGAATTGCGGCGCCAGGATCACCCGACCATTCACCGGAAGAGGGCCATTGACAGGGCCCGGATTCGGCACGACTCGATTCGGCGGCACAACCTGAGCGATGGCAGGGCGATCAATCGCATTTCCCGCAAAACCACTCACCCACCAGAGACCGGCCACCAGCATCACGGCAGAAATCAAAGTGCGTGCCCACCTTGGCAATGTCCACCTGGGCTGCGCCCCCGGGTCATTGCGGGGCAATCTGGCCAGTGCGTGCTGCTCTCGCTTCATTTGTCGAACCATCCTTAGCCCTCGCGAAACACTCAGCCTGCCAAACTGTTCCCACCACGGACATCCCTGCCGCACATTCGCTTGACCAACCCGCCCATCACTCGCTTCGGCAAGGAAGCACCAACATCAGCCCCGCAAATTGCAGCAACTAGCATACCAGATCGACTGAACGACGACAGACTTCATGAAAGACTTCATGAATTGACCTCTCACATCATAACCGACTCGGCTCCCCGCAACAGACTTTGTTTTTTCTGACGGCTGCTCTTCCAAAATCCCGCGCAGGAAAAAACCTTGTTATACTCGTGAAAACTATTCGCCGTTCAGGAGACACACGCGTTCCCTCCTCGGCTCTTTTGTCTCAGATCGCCCTCCTTGCCTCTTTTGTCTCAGATCGACTTTGCCATGCTGCCTCGCATATACGAAAAATCGCCCGCCGAACTCGTCCAGTGGTGCCAGGAGCAAGGCCTCCCCGCCTACCGGGCCGGCCAGATTCAGCAGCAGATCTTCCCGAATCGAGCCACACAATTTGGCGAGATGACCAACCTCCCCGCGAAACTGCGCGAACTCCTGGCAGCTACTTTTACGCTCCTCCCCAGCGAAGTCGTCGCCCATCAGATCGCCAAAGACCGCACGGAGAAACTGCTCCTCCAGCTTCACGACGGCTCACTCGTCGAGTGTGTCCTCATGCGCGAAGACGACCGCCGCACGATCTGCATCAGCACCCAGGTCGGCTGCGGCATGGGCTGCGTCTTCTGCGCCAGCGGCCTCCTGGGCCTCAAGCGTAACCTCACCACGGGCGAAATCCTCGAACAGGTGCTCCGCCTCGACCGACTCCTCCCGGCCGATGAAAGACTCACCAACGTCGTCGTCATGGGCATGGGCGAACCGCTCGCCAACCTCAAAAACCTTCTACCGGCTCTCGATCGACTCACGGCCGAAGATGGTCTGGGCCTGGGTGCGCGGCGTATCACTGTCTCGACGGTCGGCCTGCCCGAAAAAATCCGCGAACTGGCCCAGACAGGCCATCAGTTCAACCTCGCTGTCTCACTCCACGCTCCCGAAGCCGAACTCCGTACCAAGCTCGTCCCGGTCAATAAGAACATTGGCATTGAAGCTGTGCTGGAAGCGGCGGACGACTACTTCTCGATCACTGGCCGCCGGGTGAGTTATGAATATGTCCTGCTGGGTGGTATTAACGATCTCCCTGAGCACGCCCGGCAACTGGGCCATTTACTCAAGTCGCGGATCGCCCACGTCAACCTGATCCCCATGAACGGCGTGAAAGAACTCCCCTTCGCCGAACCCTCCGCCCCTCAAACGGGCGAGTTCGTCGCGATCCTCGAATCCTTCGGCGTCCCCGTCACCGTCAGAAAAAGAAAAGGCGCCGACATCGACGCCGCCTGCGGCCAACTCAGAATGAAACGCGAGCAGCAAAACCTCGTCGTGCTGTAAGCACCTGATTAACTCCAGCAATTGGGCTCGACAGGTTTCATGGCGGATGGTGAATGGTGACTTTCGGTGAGAAAGGGTAATCCAAATGGGTGAGGCAATACTGACCGCGAAACAGGTGCTCGAAGCGGACGAGGCGGTGCGGTACGGCATCTTCGGAGTGATTGGAGGGTCGGGATACTTCCCGCCGCGGGATTTCTTGAATGAGTTCTTTTTGGTGGGCAGCGACCCCTGCGACCAGGATGGGCGGATGGGTCGCTGGCAACCATTTACTCTCTCCGACGATGAGTACCACGAAGTCAAAGCATGGTGGGCGGCCAGTCATCCCGGTGCTGTCGCTTCCGACCTTGGCGTCGCCTGTTGGAGTGACTGGGTTCAAGTCATACTAAACCCGGAAGACTGGGGTTACCCCGACGGACTACCACTCACGGACGAACCAGCCGATGCAGAAGATGGGTCGGTCTCGTAGCTTCCACGAGATCTTCACTGAGTCACGGCCATCACAAAAAACATAGTCCTACAGGGCAGGCTCCTGCCTGCCGCAGTGCATAGTTGAGACAAAATTCTCGTGACCAAATCACCGAGACGCCCAAAGCGACGTCTGGGCCACCCCGCCGATTTCCCGTGGCAATGAATTCCGGTGATAGTGTTGCCACCAATGACTTTGGACAGGATTGGAGTCTGTCTGCTCATCGCTGTCGTCTGACTCCCGCCGGCTATTTCTTGGCTGGCGACGAGAGGTCTTCCTCACCCCATTCGATACAGACCTTACCCAGGGTACGGGCATGGGTGTCATCCCAGCCTTCTCCCTCGCGGGTGCTGAAGATCAAAAACTGCTGGCCACCTTCCGCGTCCTGGAGATTGTCCGGCTGCTTGGACATCCATGTTCCTGGATAACGCAGGGGGCGATTTCGTTCATCGCGCCATTGACGTGACATGGTGCTCCAACCGGAGATCCAGACCCGTTCGGACTGCGCTAGCGCCCGCACGAATTCGTTTTCCTCGGGTGAAGAGATCGTCACCAGTCGCCCCTTCAAATGGAATGCCAGTTTTTGAGCATCGGGCAATTCCATCATCAAGTTCGAGATATAGTAGGGGCGTCCGTTGAATTCCTTGACGCTCCTCTGGTAGGGGCTCCCTTCTTCCGGACCATCGGCGACGTTCATGAGTGGATTCTTCCAGTCATTGCCGAGTCGGTATCCTTCCGCGTCTGGCTTCAGTTCCAGTGTGAGTTCATGCACCGTCAGATGGTTGGCGTATGCCAAAACACCGATCGCATGTGGATTCGGCATAGTGCTGTAAGGCGGCGAGATCAACTTTCGTTGGGGGCCCTTCCAGTTGACGAGTTCGTCTTGATCCAGCCGAGCCACGATGGCCGCATCATCCCCGTTGACCGTCACACTCACTTTCAGGGTGTGGGGAATGTCGTTGACGACCTCTGGGTATTTGTGCCAACGGAAGGCACCAGACTCCTGGCAGTCGAAGACGAATTTTCGATTGACTCGTTCGAGTCCGGAATACTGTCCGCCTCCAGAATCGAGCAGAAGATTGAAAGATGTCCGATCCAGCGGCAGCATCAGGGTGACAGCCTCAACTCTATTGCGGCGTGTGAAGCGAAATGTGAGATCGTAACTCCCCTTGAGAGCAATGGGGGTCATCACGCGTGCGCATTGGCCGGGCTCGACCACGAGATCGGTTCCCTGCCTCGACCACTTCCCAAAAATGACATGCTCGGGAAGATCAATCATGGTGAGCAGGTTGATGGGAGTATTCGCGGGCAATCGCGTCGCCGCGAGAACTTCGCCCGGAATGGAAGGTGGAACAGCCAAGGGAGGCAAAGTCTGCGCGGGGGGCTTGGGCTTTCTCCCGATGATAATCGGGCGCTTGAGTGCGGCCGCCAATTCCGTATGTCGGCGAATCGCGCGCGTCCTCAAGACGGGCGTCAGATCATCCGGATCAATCCCTTCGTACCACATCAGAGCGCGTTCCTGGATGATGGATTTAGCCGTCGCCTGGGACTTCTGGCTAAGTTCCCACCATTGGTCGGCGATCGTCAACGGCGTCACATTGTCTTCGATCTGGCGCAATTCCGCCTTCGCCGCCGCACTCCATTCCTCGTTACTTCCGGCCGCCAGAAGCGGCAGAGCCTTGCCCCAGTCGGATTGATAGATCGCCGTCCAGAAACCGACTTCGTGCATCGCTCCGGGGTCGTCTGGTGTCTGCTCCAAGACCAAAACCGCCTTCAGGTAGGCTCGGTGCGCCGCCTCACGTTCCTCGAGCCAGATGCGAGTTTTCTCCAATAGCGCTGCCGATGGTTTGGAGGCAAACCGCTGGACCTGCTCTTCGGCCTTGTCGAGAAGTTCTCCCACTTTGCGGTAATCGTTCCGCAGCGCCATACGTTCCAGCACCAACATCTGCTCCTTAAAGGCTGCGTCGAATGCGGATCGGGACTTCGTTTCGGTCAGGAACTCCATGTACATTCGCGATGACTCGAGTTCCGCATCCACGGCGAAAGACTCGGCAAGTCGGGTGACGACTGTCCGAAGGGACCCGATATCATTTCTTTCATGAATGATGGGAAGTGCTGTCTGGATGACCACATACAACTCGTCTGTCTGAATGTCGGGATCTTCAACCAGCTTCATCATCTGCCGAAGGGCTTGCTGCCGCCGTGTGGATGTGGTGGCCTCGTCGAGCCTCAGACCCTCACGAAGTTGATTCTTGAGCATCGCTTGTCGCTCGGCCACGGGGATCGGCGCACGTCCTTCAGAAGGCGAAACAGCAATCCCCGGTGGCAACATCACTCCCAGACTGAGAATCATGACCAAGGAAATTGGCATTCCCAGAATCAACCGCCGCTTTGGCATGCTTATGGTCCTGGCCTCAAAATGAAGAAACTTAGAGATTCGATCCGCGGCACGAGATTACTATAATTGTGACCACAAGGCTTTGGATATCAAACAAAAAATCAACAAACTGTACATGTGCTTCCAGCATGTGGGAAGTCCTTTTTCATCGTGTCATGGAACTATGGACCATCTCCTTAAGCTACCTGACTGCATGTGCTTTGGGTTGTGTTGGAAATGTCGGGGCGAGGTGTCACAGGAGTGACGAAACAATTTTTGAAGAGCTAAAGTGTTTCATCTACGGTCTACGGACATTCAGAATGACTTGGTTAACAGCGCTGGGTGACCCCGGAAAAAATGATTTCGATCGGGGTGGTGAAGTCACAGGAGGTTGCCGAGAGCGCCGTAGCGGTAACTGAATCCTGGCTGATATCGTCAGTTGCAAAGGCCTGGCATCCGCCAGCCGATCATACAATTCAGACGAAGTTTTTTTGACTGACGTCACCCGGAAGTCCAAAGCGACATCTAGGCTACTTCGCCGCTTTTGCATACACCCATGGAGTTGCACTTCCATGCCTAGGGCAACTCCCCTTCCCGCAGGCAAAGCTCTACTTCTTAACCGCCTTAGGAGCTGCCTTCACATCGAAGTCGAACTTGCGTGTGCCTTCCTGGGTCACTTCGGCGATGATGGTGGTGGCTGTGTTGTAGGTCGCGGGGATGGCTTCTTCGACGACATCGACCACGGGGCTATCCGGCGTATCGTAAGACTTCTTCTGGCCGATCACGCGGGGAGAGTTGATTTCCACTCGCTTTGAACCATAAGGACTGGAGAACGAATAAGCCCCGTCTTTGATTTTCCCGCCAGCCACCGGGCCTTTCCCGTCAATCGGTGCGAACACAATCGAGCCGGTTTCCAGCGGCACACCATTCAAAGTCACCTGGCCGGACACGGTCGCCATCGGGGGTGCATCGGAGGAACTGCAGCCTGCACACAATGCCGCCAGCATGCCGGCCAGCCCGATCATTCGAGACATACGACTGAGTACCATTGAATACCGGCTCCGCATCTTTCGGGAGATTGCTGCGATATGAATTCTGCCAGGCAACTTTCAAATCGGCGACTCAAACCACGTGGCCAACGATTCCAATGATCGATGCCAACCGACCATCTAGCAATTTCTATCAATCGAGATTGGCCACGTCTTCACCAGCCATGGTCCCCATCGCTCGATACAGGTTGAGATCGATATTCTCACTGGTGAACCGCACACTGCCATCGGCCAGCAATTGATGGACACCTCCGGTATGCCGGCTCCGGGAACCCATGCTGACATTCCCCGTCGTACAGGGAAGCCGAGCCGCAGGATTATCGACGCACCAGGGAGAAAACACGATATCAGATGCACTGCTATTGGGAGTTAAACGCGTCATGAACGCACCCCCTGTATCATCATTATGGAAATCGCCTCGATGATCGGCATCGGTGGCATTGATCGGTCGCAAGACTTCCGACATGAGTAACGTCGATGACGTCCCATCCACAAAATCTTTCATCCGGCTGGAGCGTGGGGATTCCGTTTGAGCCCCCGCCCCGCCATTAAATCCAAAAGGTGCCTTACCTGCGGCAATGGTATTGCTACCATTGGGCATCGAAAAATTACCAAAATTCACGACATAGTTCCCACGAGTCCGCCAGTAGGTATCTCCCTGGAAAAGCTGTGCTCCAGGATCACTGGGGCAGTAGTACAGCGGGATCGTTCTCGCCAACACACCCGATAGACTACTTTGCACAATATTGGGTGACTCGAAAAACGCACGACTCATATCGTACTGTGCATAAAGCGGTGCCTGATCAATATAAGGCCATAAGCTGATGACCCACGTGTGCCGCTTATTGCTCGTCGCTGCGAAGGGGAGCCGCGTGTAAGTGTCGTGGTAATTGTGCATCGCCAATCCCCACTGCTTGAGGGTATTGCGACACTGTGTGCGACGGGCCGCTTCCCGCGCCTGCTGCACCGCCGGCAATAATAGAGCGATGAGAATCGCAATGATGGCAATGACGACCAGCAATTCGATGAGTGTAAACCCTCGACGGGGTGACGACATTATTTTGCGGGACATACAGCCCTCCTGAAATCGACTCATACTTGGGAAAGAGAAGTGTAAAAATGAAGTGATTTGCTCAAGACCCGTTACGGAGAAATTCCGCCAGAATGGGATTGAAAGGAAACCCCAATGGATCAGTTTCTTTCGGGAAATGTCCACTAACTGCCAGAAAGGCAACGACTTAGGAAATGATTCAGCTTTTCTGATCAGCCAAAATGCTGTTGATATGTTGAAAAATCAATATGCAGGCGATGGCACGATTTTGCAAGCTGTAATTTCTCTCGCAAAGCCTTTTGTGACAAGGCGCAAAATATCTCAATTCAAAGACAATAAATCACAATAATTAATTTTTATGTGTTGATTTGACGACATTTTTAAGCAAATTTGAGTGGAATCACTCTCTGGTATTGATTTTCACCGATATGTTTCGGAGTCTGGAGACACTTTAGCATTGCTGCGGTGTTCACTACGCATTCCCTTCCAGTTCCTCTCTAAGTCAAGCCACGAAAGGCCTCCCATGAAAACCAGGCAACAGGCCGGTTTTACGTTGATTGAATTGCTGGTGGTCATCGCCATCATTGCGATTCTCATTGCGCTGCTGCTCCCCGCGGTGCAGCAGGCACGAGAAGCGGCCCGCAGAACCCAATGCCGGAATAATCTGAAGCAATTGGGGATCGCCATGCACAACTATCACGACACCCACAATACTTTCCCTTTTGGGAGTATGGCGCAGAGTTTGAATACGGTGGGAACCGGCGGCCCGGGGGCCATGTCCTGGATGCCCATGATTCTCCCGTACATGGATCAGGGGCCACTTTACAACCAGCTCACGCCGTGGATGGTCGCGAAGAATTCGGCCCACTGGCCCAGCGCCTTGATGAATACCATCATCCCCGGCCTGTCATGCCCTTCGGATCCCAACTCACCCAAAGAGACTTCTGTCCATGGTGTGGAAGCCACTCCGGGAGCGGATCCTCCCGACAATAACGACGGCTTCTGTGGTAACTATTTAGTCTGCTCTGGAAATGAGCAAATTACCGCTGCCAATTCGACGGCACTCAGTGGGATGTTTTTCTATCGCTCGCGTGTGCGCATGGCCCAGGTTGTCGATGGAACATCGAATACTGTCATGGTGAGTGAGATCAATCTGGTTCCCGAGCAAGCCGGTAATCGCGATTGGCGCGGCCGCTACTATCGCTCCGACCACCTGAGCTCGTTCTTCACGACAGAGCTGCCTCCCAATTCAACAAACCCCGACTTCCTGCGAACCTGCCAGGGTTTACCAGCCAGTCCCACCTATGCTCCTTGTACAGGTTCAACCGATCCTCAATACATCTATGCCCGCAGCCGGCATACCGGTGGAGTCCATGCGCTGATGGCAGATGGTTCTGGCAAGTTTGTGTCATCGAACATCGATACCAATGTCTGGCGCGCTGTCGGGACAAGGGCCGGTGGTGAAACGACGAGCGACTTCTAATCGTCGTCAACCCTTGGCAATTCTCGACCGGATATGCATGTGAGGCCCGTGGTCATGGGATCACGGGCCGCTCTTTTTGCTGGATCTCATTTGTAAAGCGGATCGCATGAAGCTGCCTCACTGTTTCTCAACATCTATTCTGGCCGGCTGCCTGCTGCTGCTCTCGGGGTGCGGCGGAGTTTCCGATGCTCCTACACTGGTCGTTGTGAAGGGGAAAGTGACTCTGGATGGCCAGCCTCTCGAAACTGGCAATGTACTGTTTGTTCCCATCGATGGAAAAGGGCGAGCCGATGCCGGGCCTGTGGTGAAAGGCGAGTATGAGCTGAAATGTACGGCTGGTGAGAAGCGCGTCGAGATCACTTCACAAGTGGAAGCGGATAAACCCGCTGCCGACGGCCTTCCCGATTATAAATCTCGGATCCCCGCGAAGTACAACCGAGCCACCACGCTGACCGCGACCGTCAAAAGTTCAGGCGAGAACGCCATCGACTTCGCTGTCACTTCCAAATAAGGGTCTTTTCGAAAAACGAGGCTGGATAAGGCTGCATGATGATGGCCCCGTAAGGCAAGGCTGCCGCCGGTGATCGAGCTGACGCATCGTCATGTGCACGCGCCTTTCAATTGTGGGCATTCGTAATAGTTATCTTACCCCACTGCAATAGACACTTACTGCGACAGACGTGCGAGTTCCAACTCGTGATATCAAGAAGGAACTCAAAACCATGCCAAGTAAAAAACATTGAGCAATTGCAATAACTAAGATGGTGATTCTTACATACCGCAAAGCATGAGACACCTCCAGAATCATTGCCAGCAGATAGAGCATCGAGAGGATTACGATTGAAGGTATCGCCAGAATCACTTTGGTGATCACAAGCTTCAATGAGGCAAAAATAAAGCCGTTATCGCGTGATCCACTAACGAGACTGACAAGGGCCGATCCGTCAAACAAAATCAATTGCATGATCGAAAAGATACAGACAGCCAGTGTCACACCACGAAGAATCTGCGCATAGAACTCTCTATTCATGGTGATGACATTTCATAGAAGTCTTCTGACGTGCGGACACGATCATTCGTGCTGACTCAATAATGATAGCGTAACTGGGCAATCAGCAAGGCGTCACCCTCGATTCTGTAGACGATGCGGTGTTCATCGGTGATCCGCCGCGACCAGAATCCATCCAGCGCATGCTTCAGAGGCTCTGGTTTACCAATTCCGGAAAATGGCTCACGCACAATTTCTTTCACCAGCTTGTTAATCCGTTCGACCATCCGCCGGTCATGTTGCTGCCAGTACAGATAATCTTCCCAGGCGGCTTCGGCGAAGATCAACTTCATTCCACAAGCTTTCGCTCGACCCCATGACCGGCACCAAGTTGCTCCATGGCAGCGAGCAGGCGTTTGGCATTCGCCGGATTCCGCAACAGGTAAGCCGTCTCTTCCAGTGCTGTAAAATCTTCCAGCGAAAGCATGACGACCGACTGCTGCCCATTGCGGGTGATAATCAGCGGTTCGTGGTCTTCGCAAACACGATTCATCGTATTCGCCAGATTAGCACGCGCAGTCGAGTACGAAATGGCATCCACAGCGAGTCTCCTTGTACGCAATATTGTACAATATAGCTAAGGGGCTCGTCCAGACCGCTTTCTTTCAGTTGGGCAGTCCGGTAGGGCAGGCTCCTGCCTGCCGCAGTACACAAAACAGACAAAACTCTCGTGACTCAGATCACCCAGAAGTCAAAAGCGACGTCTGGGCCAGACCTGCAAAAGTGAGAATGGTCGTGGTGAGGGCAAGAGCCGAAACATTTCCCGTCCCACTCCATCCCACAAAATGGATCTGTTTTCCAGCCGGTACATGGGTTAACATTCAATCCGCATCGAATTCAATGCGAGGAGCCTGACCAATGCTGGATTTGTCGAACGGAATTGATTCCCTCACCAACTTTAAACGGATGACGCCCGAGTATCTCGAGCAGTTGCATGAGTCGGGGGCACCCTTGGTGCTCACCATTAACGGTAAGGCCGAGGTTGTCGTGCAGGATGCGGCGGCCTACCAGCGGCTGCAGGAACTGGCCGAGAAAGCCGTGCGACAAGAAACGATCGAAGCCATCAAGGAAGGTCTGGCTGATCTGGAAGCAGGACGCACCAAACCCGCCCGCGCCGCCATTCTGGCCCTGGCCCGCAAATACGGGATGAAGGTCGAAGGCTGAACGGTATGCGTTACCGAGTGAGAATCACCCACAAAGCCGAGGCCGATATCGACGCCACGCTTCTGTGGTTTCATTCGATCCAGGCATCAGCTGCCGGTGAGAAATGGTTGAGGAAACTCCTGGAGTGCGTGGAGACATTGAAAGCGAACCCGGATCGCTGTTCAGTCTCACTGGAATCCACCTGTTCCAAAGAGCTAATCCGTGACCCAATCCGTGAATTGCTGGTGGGCAATTCGAGATTCAAACATCGCATCCTCTTCCAAGTGACCGGCCAAACGGTGACGATCCTGCGAATCTGGCACAGTTCCCGCGACAAATTGACCGCCGAAGAGCTGATGGAATAACGCGAAATGACCCCAGTTGATGCTCTGATTTCTACCATGGTGGTGAAGCCACAGGATGTTCCGGCAACGCCGTAGCGGTAGCTGAGTCCTGCCTGATATGTGATCACTCCCGTAGGCCAAGCTCCTGCCTGCCGATCACGCGATTCAGACAAAGTGCTTGTGACTGACGTTACCCAGACGTCAAAGGCGACGTCTGGGCTACTCTGCCGTGAATAAGAACTTCCGACCGTGGTAGTTACGGCGGTAATCGCTCATGGAAATTCAGGTCTTAAGTATTGGTGGGTTGCGGAGAGCCTTAACCACACCCTACAACACTCCCAACCATCAACCCTCCACTCCCCTTACCCCGTAATCTTCACATACGGGTGACCCTCGTTGAGCGTCGGGCGTTCGGGGCGGCCTTTGTAGGGGAAGACCAGGTCCATGTGGCCCAGGCCCATCAGGTGGAGGATCGTCGCGTGCAGGTCGTGGACGTGCATCTTCTGCGAGACCGCGTGCAGGCCGACTTCATCGGTTTCGCCAATCGTTTGCCCACCGGCGACGCCGCCCCCCGCCATCCACATCGTGAACCCCGTCGGGTTGTGGTCGCGGCCGTTCCCCTGCTCGCTCATCGGTGTGCGGCCAAATTCGCCTCCCCAGATGACTAGCGTCTCATCCAGTAGGCCCCGCGCAGAAAGATCTTCCAGAAGACCCGCCACGGGCAGATCCATGGCTTCGCATAGTGAAGTATGATTCTTTTCGATCCCCGAGTGAGCATCCCATTTGCTGCCGGCCCCATGATAGAGCTGCACAAAGCGCGTTCCTCGCTCGACCAGCCGCCGGGCTAAGAGGCACAAGCGGCCATAAGAAGCGGTTTCCTTCCGGTCGAGGCCGTAAAGCTTTTGAGTTGCTTCGGTCTCTTCTCCCAGATCAATGGCCTGAGGGGCTTCGGCCTGCATGCGGAAGGCCAGTTCATAGCTCTCGATGCGGGCATCCAGTTCGGTCTGTTGCGGATGCCGACCGGCAAAATCGCGATTCATCTGATTGAGAAAAGCGAGCTTCCCCTGCTGCTGGCTGGCGGTTTTTCCCGCGGGGGTCATCAGGTTGGGAATGGGATCCTGCCCCCCTTCAATCCGAATCCCCTGATAGAGCGCCGGCATGAAACCGGCACTCCAGTTGCGCGGCCCGTTGACCACCTGCGAGACATTGTCCTGCATGACAACAAAAGCCGGCAAATCGGTGTTTTCTGTCCCCAGGCCGTACGTCACCCAACTACCAAGTGAAGGCCGCCCGCCGAGGATCGAGCCGGTATTCATCTGGCAGACGCCCGCCGAATGGTTGATCCCATCAGCCCAGCAGGAACGAATGACAGCCAGCTTGTCGGCGTGTCTGGCGGTATGTGGCAACCAGTCCGAGACCCACAGGCCCGATTCTCCGTGCTGAGCCCACTTCCGCTGGGAAGCCAGGAGTGGAGCACTGGCTTCCCCCATGGCCGTGATGACTTTGCCGAAGCTATCAGGCAAAGGCTGGCCCGCCAGTTTGTTGACCAGTGGCTTCGGGTCGAACGTATCGAGATGACTGGGGCCGCCCTCCATAAAGAGGAAAATGCAGCTCTTCGCCTTCGGAGCAAAATGGGGCAATCGCGCAGCCAGTGGTGACTTAACCCCGCTCGATGGTGCACTCGCCGTCGAGGCGGCCATTCCCTTCGATGAGAGCATCGAGGCCAGTGCGAGGCTTCCAAAACCCATTCCGGCACTCGCGAGAAGATCGCGTCGGCTGACTGGCTGATCCTGACGATGGCAGAACATAACAACGCCCTCTAAGGGGATCGACAAAATTGACTATTGAACGTACATGAACTCGCTGGAGTTCAGCAGGATATGACAGAAATCCACGAGCACTTCGCGGATGGCCGTCTTTTGTGAACTCGATGCCCCCCCTTCGGCTTTGGCTGGTCGATCGGCCAGATGACGATCATGGCCGGAGGCATCGACAAAGGGGCCGGGAGTGGGTTCAAACCGCCAGAAGGCCATCGTGCTGGGCTGCAAAGTATCACTGGTGAAGAGGAGTCGCTCAGGTGTCAGGGCCTCAGCACTCATCCGGACATCATCGACCAGGCCATCAAACCGGGCTGATTCCGTGCGATCGCGGCCACCCACCATGAGAGGCCGGTTGGTGCCACAGATCCCACCCACCAGTTGATGAGGCACTGTCGCAATCAGCAGTGGTTCATCATCATTGGCCAGATCTTTCAGATAGAACGTGACCTGACCCGGTTGCCCATTACGAGCGAGCTTGACGGCTGCGGCTGCATAGTAGGGCTGGTTGAGCTGAATATGATGATCCGAGAACAGTGCCGCTTCAGCCGTCTTGCCATCGGCTGTCTTCCCGACCATCTGCATGACGAGCGTTTGCGGTTTGCGCCGGCTCCCTTTGCCAGTAATGCCAAAGTTCCAGCCAGCCTCAGCCATATCACCATTCCAGCAGGCAGCGATCGTGCGAACTGCCCCCGTCTCGTAGATCGAACGCACCACAAAAAACGACTCAATGGTGAAGTCGCTGGCTTCTGGTGATTTGATGACCGGGCCGATAAAGGGAAGCTGCTTGCTGGAAACCACAGCGGCATGCCCATCGCGGAAGGGGATTTTATCGTGAAGGAACTTCGCTTCGGCGGAGGTCGCTTCGGCGATGTTGATCGTGCTGGCCTGGGTTCCCAGGAAGTCGAGGGCGGCGTCGATCTCGAACGATTCGGGGTCTCGGCCCAAAGTCATCCGATAAAGATCGGTGATGATCTGGCGGTCATCCACCGCAGGCTTTGCCCCCTGAGCTTTCGTCACACGTTCGGCCAATCCCTTTGCCCGTTGTAAGGCCCACTGGCTGTTGAAAAGGAGCAGCGATTGCACGGGAGTGGTGGTCGAGTGCCGGGAAGCACTGCTGGTGATCCAGAAGGGGGCATCAAACGCATCGAGCACAGGATTGCGGGTGTTTCGCATCGTTCGCAGAAAAATCGAACGGACAGGAGCTTCGGCGGGTGCACCAGGGCCACTGGTGGTTTTGAGCGAGAGTTCTCCCGAAACCAGATAGCTGCTATCCCGGAACTGTTCGGCATCGAGTCTGCGAACATCACCTCGCCAGTAAAGCGTATTCTCAGGATCGATTTTCTGAAGTTCGGCCAACTGCGGATGTGACGAAGATCTGCGATAGGTTTCACTCAGGACAATGGCTTTATGAAGTGGCTTCATCCGCCAGCCACCCGCCACGAAACGTGAAGCAAGATCATCCAGCAACTCAGGATGTGTCGGCAAAGAACCCAGTCTGCCAAAGTCGCTGGCGTTGGCCGCTAGGCCACGGCCGAAATGCTGCTGCCAGATGCGATTAACCATCACCCGGGCCGTCAGTGGATGATCGGGGCGAGTGAGCCAATTCGCGAGAGTTGATCGTCTTCCCGACGATTTGCCTCGTGGCGTGTCAATCGGAAGTACCGTGGCTGGCGAGGCATCGAGAATGGTCAGGAACCCAGGTTCAATGGGTTCTTTTCCCTTTTTCGGAATAGTGATCTCGGCACAATCGACACCCCATTCGGTCACACAGGTGGCCAAAGGAAGTGCTGGCGGCTTGATGGAATCGAACTTGGCCAGCTCTTTACGCAAAGCCAGAATCCGCTCTTTATCGGCCCCTTTGAGACGACCATCCAATCGCTCCCATTCGTACTCAACCTGACGAAAGGCGAGTGCCGCCAACTGTTTTTCGATGGGCGTTCCCTCGGCAACCGGCTTCGCGAGAATCGCTTGAATATCGGGCGGGAAGCGACCTTCGGCCTGCTTCTGACCTTGATCTCGATATTTTGCTTCGAGTGCAGAAATCTCCTCGCGAATCGACTTGGTGGCTGCTTCCCAGGGAGCGAGCTTTTCCTGGTAAGCCAAAAGCTCAGCATCCGTTGGAATCAGAAAGTCCTCGTGTGGCTGAATCCCGGCAAAGAAGCTCCGCAGTCGAAAGTAATCCTTCTGCAAGATCGGGTCGAATTTATGATCGTGGCAACGGGCACACTGCATGCCCAGACCGAGAAAGACATCGCCCGTGGTATCGGTGATGTCATCCAGAATGAGATTCCACTGAGTGCGGACGTCGCGGCTGTTGTATTCATAAATTCCATGCCGGAGAAAACCAGTCGCTACGATCGCTTCGGGTTCGTGCGGGAAGAGTTCATCCCCCGCCAGTTGCTCCTGCACGAAGCGGTCGTAGGGTTTATCGTCAGCAAAGGAGCGAATGACATAATCCCGGTACCGCCAGACATGTGGCCGGGCAGCATCCAGCCGATAACCATCGCTGTCGGCATAGCGGACAAGATCGAGCCAGAACCGGGCCTGCCGTTCGGCATAACGAGGAGTGGCCAGTAAACGATCCACCAGACGCTCATAAGCATCGGGAGCCGAATCGGCCATAAACTGCTCGACCTCTTCCCAGGTGGGTGGTAAGCCCGTGAGGTCGAATGTCACACGGCGAATCAGAGCCTGCCGGGAGGCTTCTTCTGCCGGCGCGAGAGGAAAGTTTTCCTCGGTTCGCTTCTGGGCCATCCGATCATCAATGACCTGACTGGTCGAATCGTGAATACGATCTGCCAATTCTGGTGTGGGTTGTGCCCCTTCAAACAGAACGGGGAGTGGCTGAAAGGCCCACCACTGGCGATCTTCTACAGTGATCACACCCGGGCGGCGACCACTGGCTTTGACCTTTTCTCCGGCAGGCCAGGGAGCACCCATTTCGACCCAGCGGGTGAGTGCGGCAATCTGCTGGGCGGGGAGTTTGCCCGTGGGTGGCATTTCGTAACCATCGTAGTTGATCGCCGAGATCAACACGCTATCGGCTGGTCGATGGGGGACGAGTGCTGCCCCGGATTCTCCCCCAGTCAGCAGAAACTCCCGGCTGTCGAGCCGCAAATTTCCGCTTTGCTTTTCGGAAGAGTGGCATTTGTAGCAATGCTCAACGAGCACCGGGCGAACTTCTTTTTCGAAGAAGTTCAGTTGCTCTGGCGTAAAGGCCACAGCAGCGCGATCAACCGGGACGGGTTCATCAGCAGCATAGACACCGCGGCATGTCATCAGCAGGAACAGCATCAATGAGCCGAAGCATGGCCTCTTACACCAGACAACGCATGTTGTGAACCAGGAGTCAGCCATGAGAAAACCGGGATCTCCCGCATTCCGCTCGATCCTGTGTGATCGATTCAACATGGCAAAAACCCTCGCAAACCCCGGCCTGTCGATTCATCAACAAATTGTGATGCATCATAAGAGATTACACCACCAGCAGGGTGGCCTCAATCTCTGCTGAGCGATGAATTCTCGATTACCGAACGAAACATCGTCACGCGGCAAAAATTTCATTCCGCATTGAATTTTGCGTGCTTTATCAAGCTGGAGATTTTGGCTTGGTTGGCAGATCAACCAACTGAGAACCACTCGGCAGTTGACAGCCGAAAGCCTGCGGGCAGGCGTGAAGCAGGCATGCGGCTACGAAGACCAGCAACCAGCCGACCGAATTCACAATTTCTGAGGTTATGTGAAGTGAATGAAAAGCATCGCATCGCGGCTGACCAGGCGGTGTGATCAATTCCAGTAGTGGTCGATAGACCAGCAGGTAATCGCCCACGGCAAGAGTTCCCGCCAAGAGCAATAATCCGAAAACAACGCGATCGCGGCCCCATTTTCTGAAGCAGCACAAAACGCCTGCACAACTGATGGCACCAGCCAGACAGACCCACTGAAAGCCGTAAAAAACAGGGAAACGGCGACTGACAAGCAGATCTTTCACAGTCTCAGAAAGCTCGGGAGTGGTCACTTCTCGAACCCCGGCAGCAACAAAAAGTGCCGCTGCCCCAAGCCAGAAGGATGTCAGGAATCTCGCTGCCGAAGCTGTCTGCTCGATCCACCGCGGTTGACCTCCACAAGCACTCATGATCACTGCACCTTGGGCTCTATTCACCGTAGACAACTTGGCAGGGAACAATCATCGCGCTGCTATTTTTGGTGTACCATCGCGATAACAATCAACATAATGAATTGAAGAGAGTTTTCACCAGAGAGCAAATCCAATGCTTGTCTTGCAGGAAGTCGATACTGCGGAAGTGAGTTACGGGGTCTGTGATATGCAGATCTAGCCGCAGCGTCTGACTAATAATGATGTTATCTTTAACAAATCGTGGATTTGTTGAACTATTTTGAGCCGGGAGTGAACTTTTCACTCAGGGGTGATCCGATCGTGACCAGTGCCCGAGAAGCTTACAGCATGCTTGGCAAGGAATCGCTGTGGCACGTAGCGACCCGTTGTCACGAACTGTTCGATTCGGCTCAGATTCCCTATTCGATTGCTGGTGGTGTAGCCGTTTGCCTGCACGGATACCAAAGGAATACCACAGACATCGATCTCATTATCCACGCAGATGATTCCCAGCGAGTCAGGGAATTTTTAGTCGATTCCGGCTTTGAATGGTTGCCTGAGAAAGTGGAGTTTCGGAGCCCTCAGGGCATTGCCGTTCAGTTTCTGATCGCCGGTCACTCGGCAGGGAGAAATACGGGAATCCTTGTTCCCGCACCAACGGGCGAACTGAATGTAGAGCAGAAAGAAGGTCTGAATGTTGTTCGTTTATCGAAGCTGATTGAAATGAAGATTGCCTGCGGAACAGCAAGTCTTCGCAGAACTCACAAAGATTTTGCCGACGTTGTGGAACTGATTGCCATTCGTCAACTCGATCCATCTTTTGCTCGACATCTCCACAAATCGTTAAGAAAAACGTTCAAAGAACTGGTACGGGTCGCTAACGACAACCAATCCTAATCCCTCTCTTTCCGCTGCATGATTTCCATCAAACCCGTTGCTTTCGCCCTTCATAAAAGACCGCAGGACTGGCCCCTGCAAGGAAGCCAGTCCTGGTAGATATCGCTCGCAAATCGGCTTTCCCCCGTGGTGCTTTCTCCTTAAAGCCATCGTTTCTGGCTCACGTTATGCCAGCCACGTCCTGAGCGAATGCGGCGAATCAGCAATTGTTTCTTGTCGTCTTCAGTTCGAGGCCAGGACTGCTTCGCCAACCATTGGCTCGCGATGTTCAGGCTTGGTGTAGCCCAGGCTGCGGACAACTTCGAGCACTTCACTCCAGGTAGGAAACATGCGGCCGCTTTTGCGTTTGTAGTCGTCCATAGCCTTCATGAACTCGACTTCATCGCCAGAATAATCTCGTTCGCAAGTGGTGGGGTCAATCATCCGGCGGCGCTCCACTTTACGCCGGGGTGCTGCCGCAGCACGTCTTTCGCCACTGTCCAGTTTCTCTTCGACCTTCGAGCGACGTTCGCCAACCCCACGGCGGTTGCGGTTCCGCTGCTCCGTCTTGGCAATCGCATCCAGTTTGGCGGCATCCATAGTCGCAGATCGGGGCATTTGTAATTCCTGAATCGAATGAGGGTGAAGACGCATCCGTCTGTTTCATCAGACACATGCATGGGGGATATTCGATTATGCCCATATCTTTTTCGATCAGGCTGAGTTCAACTTCTTTGACGAATTGATAATCTGCGGAAACATTGCGGCCGCATCGATTCTTCCGATTCTGAGGATTATGTCGAAGGAAACACGTTGCTATTGGTCAAGAAACGGTGTTGTGATCCCCCAATTAGGTGAGCAGACGCAAATCCGTCCAGAGCCAGTTTTCAACTTGCGTTTTGAGTCGAAATCATCCCACGATGCTTGATCAAGAATGACTCACTACTGATCTCCTGAACTGTTTCTGCCCCTGATTCGTTTCTCTCCTCCTGTTTGAGAACTGCCGCTTATGCAGACTGAACTGCCCAAGTCGCAATTGATCAGCAATACTTCACCGAACCGCCTGCAGTCGCCAGGCGGGATCATGCTGAAGCTCTGTCTTTGCGTGGTGCTCTTGTGCCTCACAATGATTGACAGGGTTTTCGCCCAAACCAGTCCTCCAGGTGAACCGAAGGCGAAAGCTGCGGGTAAGGCCGCACAAACTCCCGATCGCAATCGCGGGAAACCATTACCGCCCGGTGTGCGCGATTACACATCTCGCAATTTTCTCATGCATACCGATCTTCCGCCCGAAGATGCGAAAGAGTTACTCACCCGCCTCGAAACGATGCTGACCTTGATCTCGAAATACTGGGGCAAACCCAATCGAGCAGTCATCGAAATGTATGTGGTGAAAGATCTCTCAGTCTGGCCCCCCGGTTCGATTGATGGGCGCGGGTTGCAAAGCATCGAAGCGGGTGCAGGAGTCACACTGGGTCAGACGGCATTTATTGGAAACGAGGCCATTGATGCCAAGGCGGTGGTTTACTCAGTGGCCGACCGCGGGACACCGCAGCACGAAGCAGTTCATGCCTACTGCCAACTGAATTTTGGACGAACCGGCCCCACCTGGTATTCCGAAGGGATGGCCGAGATGGGGCAATACTGGAAGGAAAAAGATACTTCAGTCGCGATCCACCCGGTCGTATTCGATTATCTCAAAAAATCCGAACTCAAGTCGCTTGATGAGATTATTGCTCCTGGTCAGACGACAGGAGATAGCTGGGAAAACTATGCCTGGCGCTGGGCTCTGTGTCATTTACTGGCGAACAACACCAACTATGCGGCACGCTTTCGGCCCCTGGGACTCTCCCTACTTTCCAGCCGGCCCGGAAGCTTTGAATTGACCTATGGCCCATCGGCTCGCGAAATCAGTTTTGAATATGATTTCTTCCTCAAGCACCTGGAACAAGGCTTTCGAGCCGATCTGTGCAGTTGGGATTGGCAGACCAAACCGGTCACTGTCAAAGGGACAGCCACCGTCCAATCCAAGATTGATGCCAAAAAGGGATGGCAAGCGTCGAGGCTTCTGGCCAAAGCCGGTGAAACGTATCAATTCACGACGACTGGCACCTGGAAAACAGGCACTGAAGGGGAAGCGATTTCACCCGCAAATGCCGAATCAGAAACTGGTCGACTGGCAGGAGTCCTCTTCAACGACTACGAGTTGAGCGAGCCATTTATCATCGACCTGGCCAACGGATGGACAGCACCCAGTGACGGAGCCTTATATTTACGTTGTCACGAGGGTTGGGGCGCACTTCAGGACAACACTGGAACTGTGGCTGTCAAAATTAAAAGAGCAACAGAAAGTGTCCGCACGCCCGCAAATGGCGAGCCTGTAGAAAGTCTTCCCGCACGGAAAGAAAACGCTGCAGGAAAGTAGCTGCCAGGGCGTCATAGCTGGCAATGGCATGAGGGAGCATGCCCTACTGACGTAACCATGACGATTGCTGATGCTAAATACTATATATCAGCAATTGATACTTCGCGGCCTGCGAGAGAGAAGTGGCATCCATGCCGACAGACCATCCCTGGGATCTCAACGTGGTGGGAAAGAGGGATCGAAGAGGGGCCTGTCCTTCTCTCGCAGACATCAAGCAAAAATATGGATTTTAAGAACACCGTTAACGGCACTCGACGAAGGCTGCTTCTGCACTTTTGCAGCTTGCCGCAATGCTCTATCAGCTACTGGCTTAAATCCTGAAAGAGCGGATTGAACTGAGGCATCTCGGCCTTCAAATGTTCCAACCAGGCTGCCGGCTGCCATAGCTCAACGCAGATGACAGCACCCACGACAATCACTTCCTGATTGGCCGACACCCCCAGGAATTCCCGAAAACCATCAGGCAGCAACAACCGAGATCGATTCGCCAGCTGCACTGTCCGAAAACGCGTCGAAAGCAGTCGCCCCAGTCGCTGCACTTCGGCATAGCGCTGCTCCATACGGCCAGCCTGAATCTTTTGATGAATCAGCAAAACCCCCTGCTTCAGCTTGAGCTGCCAATCACTGGCCCGCCACAAACTCAAACACCCGGCTCGCTCCTTAACCAGAATCGTCTGGCCACTTTCATCAGCAATCGCCTGAGCAAATTCCGGCGGTAAAGTCAGTCGAAATCGCTCGTCGAGAGTCCGGCTCACTTCGCCCGAAATCATACCCTGTGCCACCAGAACCTCCCCGCGGAGAAAATCCTCGACAGGCGAAGTTCCTCCCGGCGATGAGCCTGAATCCAACGGTGGCAAAGCTCCTGCCAATCCAGCCTCTCAATTCTGAAGCACATACACAACAAATGGTCTGACCACCCACAAGATCTTAGGATCTGGGCTTAAAATCCACATTTAAATCATTTTTCAAAGAGCTTTTGGGCAAAAAACCCACATCGGCAGAATCTTACCGAGGGGCAATCGGAAGTTCAAAACAAATTGCTCCGCTTTTATCGTTTTTTACGATTTCAATGATTTTGCCGGTTCGCAGGAGCACTCCTGTTGTGAGCGCGGCATTCCGTTGAGTAAGACCTCTCCAGCATCTCGAAAATCACCAATCATTACAGAACGTTCAACGGCACTCAGTTGACGATCCCATTCAGAAGCCAATGGCATTACAGAACAGATTTTAATGGAACCTGCCATGTCGTCTGAGTTCGATGACAGCCTCCCCAGCCGCACGTCTGGGCAGGAGCGCGAAAGCGACTCACACTCCTCCAACGAACCCTCTTCAACGGAGAGTCAGAAGCCTGTTGTGCTGAAGACTTACGTTGAGTTGCCTGATGTTTTGCCGCCCAATGCCACTCGCTGGAGGATCAGGACGACCATGGATGGTTATTGCCTGACTTCACGCGGACGCTGGACGTTTCAGGGGTTGGGAGTTCTGTTCCTGCTGAATCTGTTCTGGAATGGAGTCGTGGTATTGGTCTCGTGGGAAGCTCTGCTCAAACCAGGTATTGAACGATTCAACATCGACTGGCTGATGAAAGCAGCTTTCCTCTCGATCTTTGGTGTGATTGGCCTCTTTCTGTTGCTGCTGCTGATTCTTGAACTGGTCGAGCCTTTTCATACCCGCACCTGGGAATATGGCAGTGTACTCGTGGTTTGCCGTCTGGCGTGGTTTGGTATTGGCTACACATGGGCGTATCCTCGTCAGAGGCTGGTGCGAATCGATGTCACTCATTTGCCGCGAGTTGATCCTTCTAAGAGTCAACAGAGGAAGCGTCGCCGCCAACAGAACCGATCCAATTCTCAGCAGCTGGAGCCTTACGAAAAAGCCTCACGCATCTTCACTCTCGCATTGATCACCGAGAACGAAGAAGTCGTTTGCACCTGGGAGGGCTTGAACCTCGAAGAGTGCGATGTCATTGGCCCGTCACTCTTATGGATGGATCGCCAATTGAGTTGAACGAAATGTTACCTGCGGTACGGCTCTGTCTGTTCCCGTCGCCACACACTGGGGGCCACACCCATGGCCCGCTTGAACGCCACGCTGAAATATTCGTCGTGCGCAAAACCCGAGCGATGTGCAATCGTTGAGAGGGAAAGATCCGTCTCGACCATGAGCTGCCGGGCGCGTTCTAGCTTCAATCTCAGAATTTCGGCATGAGGAGTGCGCCCCAGCCGCCGTTCAAACCGCTGTTCGAGAACTCTTCTGGAAAGAGGCACAATTTTGAGCACATCGTTCACATGAATGCCCTCAAAGGCATGCTCACGAATGAACCGCAAAGCCAGAGCCACATCGCGGTCGTCTAGCGCCAGGACATCGGTCGATTGCCGCGTGATCACACCGAGGGGAGGAACTCGCAGACAATCCTCCTTCAGGTTGACTCCCTGCATCTGTTCATCGAGGAATTGGGCAGCCACCGCCCCTGCTCTCACGGCGTTGGGTGCAATACTCGTTAAGGGAGGATCGGCGAGTTCGCACAACAACTCGTCGTTATCCACGCCAATGACAGCGACATCATCGGGGACCGACAGCCCCAGATCTCGACAGGCATCGAGCACCTGACGAGCCGTGCTGTCATAACAACCCATGACACCGACAGGTTTGGGCAACAGACGCAGCCACTCGATCAGCGATTTCTCTGCAACTTCGGGGGCTAATCCCTGATGATCGAACATCTCACAGCAGCCACCTGCCGCCAGAACGGCTTCCAGGAATGCCTGCTTTCGCCAGTTCGACCAGTTGAACGAACTGTCACCGCAATAGGCGAAATTCTGAAAGCCTCGTTCGAGTAAATGAGCGACAGCCATTTCGGCAATCGCCACATCGTCTGTTTCCACCCACGGAATCTGTGGCCACAAGCGGGCCGCACTCACATCGACGACAGGGATCTTCAACGCCTGCAGTCGTTCCGCAATCAAAGGCGTCTCGACACGGGCAATCACGCCATGAAAGCTTGTTTTCGAAAGCCACTCCGGAGGCGCATCCCCTCGCCCCTGCTCGGTCAAATGAATGGACCAGCGCCTGTGCTGCTGCCGGACGTATTGCTGAATCCCCATGAGCACTCCACGGGCATACGCATTCGAAGATTCAATCAGTAATGCGACACGCAGCCGGGGAGGAGTTTGCATCGATGGAAATTTCTTCCTTCAGTGGAAGTCCCTTTACTTCACCAAAAATGACCAGACAACATGCGACCAGACAGGCTGAGCGAAAAGATCATCTCGTTTGAAAAGCCGAACTTCGTTTCGAGAACAAGTGATCTTTCTCATATCATCAATAACTTTTGCGTTAAAGCCTACCTCATTTCAAGCTTTGATCGTTAGATTTCACGTTTTCTTGCTCAGGTAATTTTTCTCAACTATTTAAATCAAAACCTCATTGTGACGTCATTCCCACCAGTTATGTTGAATGCATCGAATCCGGGCAACGCTTGTCGTCGCTCCCTGGTTGATCCCTCTGACATCGACTCTTTCACTCTCCGCGATATCCAACTGTTACCAGCCAATCACTCCGAATTCATCTAGCCGAGATCATCATGAGTTCCCCGAATTCCCCTTCATCATCCCGCTTTCGCGTCGCCATCGTCGGGCTTGGCTTTGGAGCCGAGTTTATTCCCATTTACCAGCGGCATCCCGGTGCCGAGATGTATGCCATCTGCCAGCGGAATGAAGCACACCTGCATGAAGTCGGCGATCGTTTCGAGATTGGCACGCGTTATACCAGCTATGATGATGTGCTCGCCGACCCCAAGGTCGATTTCGTCCATATCAATTCGCCCATTCCCGATCACGCGTGGATGTCACTGAAGGCCCTCGAAGCGGGTAAGCATGTGATGTGTACCGTGCCGATGGCCACAACAATTGAAGAATGCGATCAGATCTGTGAAGCGGTCGCCCGAACTGGCAAGAAGTATATGATGGCGGAAACCGTGGTTTATTCCCGCGAGTTTCTGTTCATCAAAGATCTGTATCTCAAGGGGGAACTGGGCGAGATTCAGCATCTGGCGGCTTCTCATCCTCAGGATATGGATGGCTGGCCAGCTTACTGGGAAAAGATGATCCCGATGCACTACGCCACGCATGTCGTCAGCCCGTGCCTGGGTCTGCTCGATAAACGGGCTGAGTATGTGAGCTGCTTTGGTTCCGGCAAAGTTCGGGATGATATTCGTGAAAAATCAGGCAATCGCTTTGCAGTCGAAACCTGCCACATCAAAGTGCAGGACAGCGATGTCGTCGCTCACATCTGGCGATTCCTGTACGACGTGGCTCGCCAGTACCGTGAAAGCTTCGATGTCTATGGCACGAAAAAGAGCTTCGAATGGACACTGGTGGAAGATGAGCCCCACGTGATTCATACAGCGAAAAAACCTGAACCCGAGATTCCTTCAAAAATCGAAGTTCCCGATTTTGCCCATCTACTTCCTGAACCGATTCGTATGTTTACGAAAACGATTCAGGATGCTGAGCATCTTTCCTTCGTTCAGGGAGGTGGGCACGGCGGTTCTCACCCGCACATGGTCCATGAATTCCTCTCGGCCTTGGCACAGAATCGAGACCCCTGGCCGAATGCCACACAATCTGCCAACTGGACATGTGTCGGATTGTGTGCCCATCAATCAGCACTCAAGGGGGGCGAAATTGTCAAACTCCCGGCCTTCACGTTGAAGTAAGAAAGATCACCACAGACGAGGGAGTCCATCACGACCCATCGAGGCCAGACTTCACCCACACTCAGTGCCGTTCAAGCCTCAGTGGTCATCCCGATTTCTCTCACCAGAATATGTCAGTGACATAACTTTTCTTTTGATCGACCATTTTCCAGTCGGCAGGTCTTCTATGCGACAACTTATGAATTTCTCTCGTCGAATGCTGGCCTCTTTTCTGCTGGCCAGTCTGGTTTTGATGAACTGGGCAACGCAGACACATGGGGCCGATAGCGCGCCTTTGAATGTCCTCTTCCTCGGGGACAAAGGCCATCATCAACCCCAGGCGCGCTTTAATGATCTGCAACCTGCACTGGCCAAGCGTGGCATCAACCTGACCTACACAGAAGACCCTGGTGTTCTGAGTGCTGCCGGGCTAGCTCCTTACAAGGCCCTGGTCGTTTACGCCAATATCGACAAGATCACGCCCGAGCAGGAAACGGCTCTCATCGAGTACGTTCAGAATGGTGGTGGGTTTGTGCCACTCCACTGTGCTTCGTTCTGCTTCCGCAACTCGCCCAGGTATGTGGCTCTGGTTGGTGCCCAGTTTTCCAAGCATGGAACAGGCGTCGTCGAGACACGGCTCGAAGCCATCGATCATCCCATTCTTAAAGGTTTTTCCGGCTTCAAGAGCTGGGACGAAACATATCGTCACTCAATGCACAACCCCATGGGCCGCACGGTCCTCGAGTATCATCCTTTGAGTGCCGACGAACTCAAGAAAGACCCCAAGGCATCGGCTGAAGAGCCCTGGACATGGGTTCGTAATGAGGGAAAAGGCCGTGTCTTTTACACCGCCTGGGGTCACGACGGACGAACATTCACCAACCCTGGTTTTCAGAATCTGGTCGAACGTGGCATTCGCTGGGTAGCCAAAGATGAAACCACAGTCCCGGAATACAAAGAAAAAGCCAGCTTTCAGCCCCCGGCCATGACAACCATCAAGCCCACAGCGGCTCCATTTGAGTACATCGATGTCGGAAGCAAAATTCCTAACTACGTCGCCGGTGCTCAATGGGGCAAACAGGAAAAGCCACTGTCACTGATGCAGTTGCCTTTACCCCCTGAGAAGTCACTCGAGCATTATGTGCACCCCGAAGGGAGCCAGCTCAAACTCTTTGCTGCCGATCCAGAGCTGGGTGGCAAACCGATTGCATTCAACTGGGATGAAGCGGGGCGGCTGTGGGTTTGTGAAACCATGGATTACCCCAATGAACTGCAGCCCAAAGGCAAAGGCCGAGACCGTATCCGCATTGTTTCCGATACGAACAACGATGGCGTCGCCGATCGGTTTGATATTTTCGCGGAAGGACTGAGTATCCCCACAGCGATCGTTTGTGTCCGCGGTGGTGCCATTGTGCAGGATGGCCCGGAGACGATCTTCCTCAAGGATACCAATGGCGATGGGAAAGCTGATGTCCGCAAACTGCTGATCAGCGGCTGGGCCATTGGCGATACCCACGGCGGTGTCAGCAACTTCCTGTATGGGCTCGATAACTGGATCTGGGCCATGCAAGGCTACAACGATTCACAGCCAATCCTGACCAACGGTCAGGCGGCTGGTCGATTCAAACAGGGCTTCTTCCGCTTCAAGGTTTCTGTCGGTACTGATGGCCTGCCGGAAGTCAACGAACTGGAGTTCATCCGTTCGACCAACAATAACTCGTGGGGCGTGGGCATCAGCGAAGATGGGCTGATCTTTGGTTCGACAGCCAACCATAACCCCTCCGTCTATATGCCGATCCCTAATCGATACTACGAGCAGGTTCGTGGCTGGGCCGCTCGCGGTTTAGGGACCATTGCTGACACACATATCTTCAAGCCGATTACAACCAAAATACGACAGGTCGATCATCACGGTGGATACACCGCCGGTTGCGGCCACGCACTCTATACCGCCCGCAACTATCCCGAATCCTGGTGGAATCGCACAGCGTTTGTGTGCGGCCCCACAGGTCACCTCGTGGGCACCTTTGTACTGACTCAGAACGGGACAGATTTCTCATCCACCAGCCCGAATAACCTGGTCGCCAGTGAAGACGAATGGTCTGCACCCATCATGGCAGAAGTGGGCCCTGATGGAAATGTCTGGATCCTCGACTGGTATAACTACATTGTGCAACATAACCCGACACCCGCTGGCTTCAAGACCGGTAAAGGGAATGCCTATGAAACTGATCTGCGGGACAAGAAGCATGGCCGCATCTTCCGCCTGATCTGGAATAACCGGCCAGGTGCCGGTTCCGCAGATCAATCGACGACACGCAGCCTGGCAAATGCTGATTCACAGACTCTCGTCAAAGCCCTCGAAGACAACAACTTCTTCTGGCGGAAGCAGGCCCAGCGTCTGCTGGTGGAAAAGCAGGATCAATCCGTCGCCCCCGCTCTGCTGGCTCGGCTGGGAGAGCACCACGTCGATGCCATTGGGCTCGACCCCGGCGCCATCCATAGTGCGTGGACACTCAAGGGGCTGGGTCAACTTGAAAGTCTCAGTGATCCCGCGACAG
>JAIXUU010000035.1 GCA_027483405.1 Planctomyces sp.
ATTCTGGCAGTGGTTTCCCCTTGGTTTCGGGCAGGAATGGCAGTACGAACAAGCCAATCAGGAACACAAAGCACATCGTGGCCCCGGTGTAACGCGTGGCATGTTCCGAGCCTGCGTAAATCGAATCGAGACCAATTTTGGCGATGGGCCCCGTCGCTGCCACAAAGCGCCCGACGTTATAACAAAAACTGGTTCCGGTTGATCTGAGCCAGGTTGGGAAAAGCTCTGGAAAATAGATCGCGTAGCCGGCAAAGAGCGACAACTGACAGAAACCCATGATCGGCACAAGAACGAAGATCTGCCACAGCTCCGTCAGGAATAGAAAGACAATCACGGTGCTTGAAAAAGCGGCTACCAATGCAATCGCAAATGTGGGCTTTCGACCGATCTTTTGTGAAAGTGCACCAAATCCGAACATTCCAAAGAAGGCGCCAATATTCAGCATGATTGAAGAGTAACTCGGCCACCGGCTCAGTCGCCCTTTCACAGTCTTCTCGAAGCTCTCCAGAATTTTTTGGTCGTCGGGATTGCGTGGCGCACTCCCTTCTTGAGGCTGCGCGAGAACACGATCCATCGTTTCGGATCCATGAACCGCTTTGAACTCTTCGAGGACCTGGGCCGTGATCGGTTTTTTCTGAATTTCTCTTGTTAAATCAGGAGTGTAAAATCCAACTGACCACAACCCCACAACTCCGGCACATCCTAGCACCAGCCCCAACAACGCATGCTTTCGCCAAACCGGGTGTTTGAAAAGAGCCGTATAAGATCCGAGCTGCTTTTCCTTAAGCTCACTCGTCGAAGCAGCGGTCCATTGCTCTGGCTCCTTGAGGTATCGACGAACGACCAGAGCGAGAAGTGCAGGAATAGCACCAATAAGAAACATAATCCTCCAGGGGCTGTACGGCAGACCTTGTTCTTCGGCAAGCCCCAAAGAGAGATTGACCATGGCGGCAGAAACATTGCCCACAGCCGAAAGTGCCTGGAGTAATCCCAGGGTGTAAGGTCTCGCATTATTGGGCATGACTTCCGCCACCAGTGCTACACCGACAGCAAACTCACCACCGACACCAAGCCCGGTGAGAAAACGATAGAAGGCAAAATCCCATAACCCCACAGAAAGTGCACTCAGACCAGTAAACAGCGAATAGAGCAAGATGGTGATCATCATGGTTTTGGCACGACCAATTCGATCCCCCAACATTCCAAAGAACAACCCTCCTGTCGCCCAGCCGGCAATAAAGATGGATGTGGCGATATCGCCACCCATTTTTTGAGCACTCCTGACGGCGGGATCGGCAGAATTTCCAGGAATCAGAGACTCCATCACGGCGGGTCGAGCCAATACGAACAACTGCTGA
Source organism: Planctomyces sp. (assembly GCA_027483405.1). Lineage (GTDB taxonomy): Bacteria > Planctomycetota > Planctomycetia > Planctomycetales > Planctomycetaceae > Planctopirus. The sequence continues at coordinate 1,359 of JAIXUU010000035.1, forward strand.
TCGAGACAATCAAAGAGCCAGCCCAAAGCTGCCACGAGCAGGACGAACCAGTGGTAGCGAGTCATTGATCGCCACCAGGGCCCGGGAAGGACAGGAGATGACGATTGAGCCGGTGTATCAATGTGGTGCATATCAGCTTGGCTTTCTGGCAAATCTCATTGTTCAGAAGCAGCATCCTCCAGAATGCAAAGCTGCCCGGAATCAATGGGAGACGCGTCAACAGGTCGAGCGGATCAAGTTCCGAGTGAGATCGGAGGTTTGAAAATCGCCGTCAATTAATGAAATGCATTCGCCGGGCATTTCTCCAAAACCTGCCCGAATCAAAGCCTGCCAATACAACTCAATTGGGGGGCCAACGCAAGCCCGGGAACCAATTTGAAGGAGCACTCGTCAAAGTCTATGCCCTCAGTATCCGCAGGATTTGCATCACCGGGACAGATCATCGAGCGATCAGTTGGTACCTTTCCTAAGGGAAAGCCCTTGGCAATTTCCCAGTTGCCATCCATCGAAGGTCGGCGATCTCCACGAAAAAGCCCGGCCAATAGAGCCGGGCTTTGGATCGTTCACTTCAATTCCTGCAACAACAATTTTTGCCTGATCACTGTTACGACGATCTGAACAAAGCACTGGTCATTGGATTTAAACTGCAAACTTCTGCAGGTAAGGGATTCTGGCAACCTGAGCGCGGACTTTGGGTTCACCATCCAGCAGCTGGCCCAGAAAATCCCAGCCTCCCGTGGTCAGTGATTGCTTGGCACCCGGGGGAATCTCGACAGTTGCCTTAACTTGCTGGCCGCTTTCCGATTGTGCAGTCAAGGTCTGAGCCAGCAGATCGATGGCGACCGACGTGCGAGGATCGGCACTGATGAGCTTCGTCAAAGCTTCGAGGTTGGCTCGGCTGGCTCGCACGCAGGGAATCCCTAGCGAGACACAGTTTCCGAAGAAAATCTCGGCATACGATTCGGCAATGATGGCCTGGATGCCCCAGCGCATCAAAGCCTGTGGAGCATGCTCACGCGATGAGCCACAGCCAAAATTACGACCAGCCACCAGAATCTTGCCCCCCTGGAACTGGGCTTGGTTGAACGGGTGTGCCGGATCTTGAATTCGGTCATCTTCAAACGCGTGCTCTCCCAGACCGTCAAAGGTCACACACCGCAGAAAACGAGCGGGAATGATGCGATCGGTGTCGATGTCATCCAGCAAAAGCGGAACGGCAGACCCTGTCACTTGAGTAATGGCTTGAACCATGATGTCTTTCTGGTACGTATCAAAAAACTTCTCTTCAGAAAATCAACTCGATCATGACGAGACCATCGCCTTTGGCAATAGTCTCGTCATCAATTACTAGATATTAACTCGTTGCTTCAACGTCCCAATCATCGGGCAGAAAATCCCTCACACGGACAGACCAACCCGGCAATGCAGGTTCGGCCTCCGCCTGTTCGTTATCCCGATAGATTGTCGGTTCCTCCGGGTGACTTGAACGATAGACACGAACAACCTGAGGCGAACGTAAGTCAATATCCCAGACGACCAGTGTTCCCGCAGCAAAGTAATCGTGACGTTTGTCTGCCAGACGCACTTCAGCTCGCGGGCCATAGTCGTCTCGACTGCGAATTTCCACGGCAAACACGGGTGGTATAGGAAAGGGTTCAAAGCGAGCTGGCGGGCCAACGTAATAGGCAGCATCTGGCGAAAACGATTGCCGATGAGGCAATACACACCGAAATGTTCCGTTATCGGAAACAGCAATCCCGTGGCGGGTCGCTTGTGAGTAATGCTCGATCAACTGTCCGATTCTCGTGGAAACGATCGTGTGCCAGGCACCTGCGGGAGACATGAGAAAGATCCCTCCATCAACAATCTCAGCCTTCCCTTCGATCCCTTCCAACTGGCGAAAGAGATCATCGACCCATAGCGGGTCCTCGGCTCTTATTTCCGTTGTGATGGCCTGTGCCATAATTTCATTCCAGTGAAAACTTCACTTTAACTTGGTAGCCACACTTTCAAGCGTGCCATCTCATAGCTTTGCCCATCTCAAACATTCATGCCTGAATAAATTCCTGTGCTTTCGAAACCGCTGGCAGTACTCCGAGGCTCGGATCTGTAAATTCTAACTGGCTGGTTTCCAGTTCCCCGGCAAAAACTCTCTCACTGTGGCTTTCCAGCCCGGCAGAGCTGGCTCGGCATCCGCGATTTCCACGTCGCTAAAAATCGCAGGCTCTTCGGGAGCATCTCTCCGATAAGCTTTGACGACATTCGTGGAGAGAAGATCCACATCCCAGACAACCAAAGTCCCTGTGGCAAAGTAATCCTCTCGTTTGGATGCCATCACACGCTCGGCATGGGTTCCGTAATCGTGCTGACTCCGAATTTCGACAGCGAAGATCGGAGCCAAAGGAAATGGCCCCATATCAACGTCAGGCCCGACATAAAACGCAGCATCAGGACTGAACGATTGCCGATGTGGCAGTTCACATCGAAAAGTTCCGTTGTCCGAGACCGCGATTCCGTGTCCGAACTTTTTCTGATACGCCAGCAATTGCGAGTAGATCAATCCGGAAACGATCGTGTGCCAGGCACCTGCGGGAGACATGAGAAAGATCCCTCCATCAACAATCTCAGCCTTCCCCTCGATCCCTTCCAACTGGCGAAAAAGATCATCGACCCATAACTGGGTCTCTGCTTTCTGTGGTGTTGTCAGGGCTGGCGCCATGGTTTCGTTCCTCCAATAGTCAGCAATTCACCGGCCAAACTGTATCATCGATCAAAATGAACCCATCGGAAGTGATGCAGCCGGTAAGCATAATTCACCTATTCCAACTCTCGCACATCGGTCACAGCGCCAGTTACGGCGGCGGCGGCGACCATGGCGGGGCTCATAAGTAATGTGCGGCCGGTGGGGCTCCCCTGGCGGCCTTTGAAATTCCGGTTACTGCTCGAAGCACAGACTTCGTTCCCCTGAAGTTTGTCGGGGTTCATGGCCAGGCACATCGAACAGCCGGCACCTCGCCACTCAAAGCCGGCTTCCTCAAAGATCTTGTCGAGCCCTTCTTCCATGGCCTGCTTACGCACCAGTTGTGACCCTGGAACTACCAGTGCCTTCACACCGGCAGCCACATGGCGCCCCTTCACAATACGGGCTGCTTCCCGCAGATCGCTGATGCGACCATTGGTACAAGAACCAATAAAGGCCACATTGATCTTGAGCCCCTGGATCGGCTGACCTTCCTTCAGATCCATATACTGGAAGGCTTCGCTGATCACCTTCTGATCATCAGCAGGGAAGCTGGCAATTGTCGGCAAGGTCTCTTTGACGCCGACGGATTGAGCAGGCGTAATCCCCCAGGTGACTGTGGGTTCAATCTCTTCGGCCTTGAAGACAACCACATCATCAAACTGAGCTTCCTGGCCGCTGGCGAGACTCAACCACCACTTGGCAGCCCGCTCAAACTCTTCGCCCTGCGGCGCAAATGGTCGCCCTTTGATGTAATCGACAGTCGTCTGATCAGGGTTGATGTACCCGCAACGGGCTCCCCCTTCGATGCTCATGTTGCAGACGGTCATCCGTTCTTCCATCGACATCCGGTCGAACACATCACCTGCATACTCATAGGCATAGCCCACACCACCTTGCACACCCAGCTTGCGAATGATGTGCAGGATGACGTCCTTGGCGTAGACACCAGGTTTTAATTGGCCAGTGACTTCAACCTTGCGGACTTTCGGCCGTGCCAGCGCCAATGTCTGCGTGGCCAGAACATCGGCCACCTGGCTGGTACCAATACCAAAAGCAATCGAACCAAATGCACCGTGGGTACTTGTATGGCTGTCGCCGCAGGCGATGGTCATGCCGGGCAACGTGAGTCCCTGCTCAGGCCCCACGATGTGAACCACGCCCTGGCGGTTATCAACCAGGTCAAAGAGCCGAATCCCAAAGTCACGGCAGTTCTTCTCGATTGCCGACATCATCTCTTCGGCCAGAAGATCGACAAAGGGCCGCGCGGTGCTCTGTGTGGGGACAATATGGTCCACCGTGGCCACTGTCCGTTCCGGGTAAGCCACCTTTAAATTCCGCTCTCGCAGAATGGCAAAAGCCTGAGGACTGGTCACTTCGTGGATCAGGTGCAAGCCAATGAACAATTGATCCTGACCAGAAGGAAGTGTCTGGCAGGCATGGAGATCCCACACTTTGTTGAAGAGATTGCGGCTGTCTGTCATGGTCAGAGTGTCTTCAAAAATCGAGCGAAAAAGTTTTTGGCCCCCGAGGAGCCCACAGTCATCATCCGGGTGCCTTTTCGAACAACCGGCTGCATGTTTCACAGCCAGATGTTGATCGCCAGCACACCGGGAGTGGCATTGTAACTGATTGTCCTCTCGCGTGGGGCTATTCTCAACAGAGGAAAAGTCGAATGCCCGAGAAGATTCGACCTTGACCGGCAGACCAGTTACAACGTTCAATCCCCTTTCATCAACGACCCCGGAATCTGGCCATGAGTTCAGTTCTGATTGGCGATGATGGGTTGCTCAGTCGGAAAAGAGGATGGCTCGGCAAAGATTCTGGCACGCGGACATTCAGGATGAATCGCAGTGTGGACATTTGATCAATACTTGCTAAGAAACTTTTTCTACGTCTTCTTCGTGTGCTTTGTGGCAGCGTTCGGGCTGGTCGTCACGATTGACCTTCTGGAAAATCTCGACGAGTTCATGCTCAATAATCAGAGTGGCGGAGCACTTTCCCTGCTGGTTTCCATTGGAACTTACTACGGCTACCAGGCCATTTTTTTTCTGGATCGTGGCGGCGCATCGCTGATGGTGATTGCCGTCATGGTGGTGCTGGTACTCTTTCAAAGATCTGGCGAACTCCATCCGATGCTGGCAGCCGGGGTACCGATGTACCGCGTGTTGCGAGCCCTGATGATTGGCCCCGTCCTTGTCACGGCAGTGCTCGTCGCCAATCAAGAGTTGGTGGTTCCGGTCATTGCTCACGCGGCCCACGGCGGGCGTGGCATCCAGACGGGTGAAGGCGGGCAGGTCGAACCGATTTACGATTATTCCACGAAAATCTCGATCAATGGCGAGAAGGTCAGTCTGGCAGATTCCCAACTGGAAGGAGCTCAGTTTGTCCTGCCAGCTCCATTAATTGTGCATGATCTCACGATTATTCGTGGCACCAAGGCCATTTTCCGGAAAGCCGCCGGTCAGCGCCCCGATGGCTGGGTGATTTTTGGAGCAGCACCTCAGTTTGAAGAATTGGCGCTGACCCCGCGTGGGCAGGAAATCGTAAGGAAAGTGGGTCGCAGCGGAGAGCTGTTTATTGCCAGTCCCGTCAGTTGCGATCAGTTGTTTAAACGCAAATCGAGTTCAAACTACCTCTCGACCAATGAACTTCTCGGGCGCATTCGCAATGAGGCTTACGGCCCACTTGCGGTGCAGAAGTTTGTCACACAGGTTCACGGTCGTCTGACTCAACCGCTGATCAACCTGATTGCCGTTCTGCTGTCATTGCCTTTGCTGGTGCGTCGAGAAAGTGCAGGACTGGTGATGGACTCCGGCGTGTGCGCGGTCGCACAGGGAATTTTGTTCGGCATGATGCAACTTTCGGCTTACCTGAGCACTTCGGGAATCATTGCCGCCGATCTGGCCGCCTGGTTTCCGGTTTTTATTGGCGGTGCGATGGCCGCCTGGACGCGGGACATGATTCGGTCGTAAACCCTTATTGCACCGATATGTTGTGGGGATATGAGATCCGGGTGTTCAGTCTGTTTCTGCGATGGAATCCCCGAAAATTCGCAGCAGATCTCCGAGTGACTGGTTGTAGCGAAAGTTTCAGGAATGCAGAGCGATTGAGGGTCAAGGAGTCTCTTCAGTAACTCAACAGAGCCGGTTCGGTTGACCCACGCTCGCAACGGGTTACAATCGCTCTATCTCGCAGAGGAGATTGTTGCGAAACAAAATTCTCTCCGGGGCCGTAGCTCAATTGGTTAGAGCACCGGACTGTCGATCCGGAGGTTACGGGTTCGAGCCCCGCCGGCCTCGCTTGTGATTTTCACAACACGTGATGATCACAACCAAAAACGCCTTGCTGATGTTCCCTGTTAATAGGGCATGTCAGCAAGGCGTTTTTGTGTTTTTCTGAGGGTTTGAATTGTGTCGAGTTAATCGAGATATGCTGCCCTCGGATCGTTAAACGAGCGGGTTGTTTTCAACCACATTTTCGGTGAGTGGCAGACCATTGGCTGCGGCTGGGGATTCTGACTCAACAGAAACGGACGCGACAGGCACTGAGTGATGGCTGACCATTCCCGGTTCATCGAGTCCAAATTGCTGATCCTTTAGGCAAGAAAGCAGTCTTTGCAGATTCGGCTCGGCAATGCGGTAGTAGGTATACCGGCCTTCTTTCTCGCTCCCCAAAAGGCCGCAATGCTGCATGAGTCGCAGATGTTCGGAAGCCATGTGACTCGGAATCGAGCAAGACTCGGCCAACTCTCCGACGGAATATTTGCCAGCAAGCAACATTTCCACCATCCGCAGTCGATGGGGATGAGCCAGAATTCGCAATCGCTCTGCAATGCGATCAAAGACTTCCGGATTCGTCCAAAGAGGACGAGACGCACCCTCATTGGGCAGCGAGAAGGACATAAAGGGCCTTTCCTGTTCCATCATAGTGGCAATTCGCACTGACCCGGCCCGTGGATCCTGCGGCTAATGATAGCACAATCATTGATTGTTGAAACGATCATCCAGGTAAAACTCATCGACTTTTCGATGTAACGATGCAAATTGAGGGTTTTGCCGCA
>JAIXUU010000426.1 GCA_027483405.1 Planctomyces sp.
CCTCGCTCGCAATCCTGCCCGTGTAAACGCACAGGATGCTTTTCTGTCAGCAATGAAGCGTAAGCCAGGATTTCGGCAGCACCCCAGTCCACAGGCTTTTCGCCGCGGGAAATGGCTCGTCTTTGATCGAGAATATTTTGAATTTTGGGATGGGGTTTGAAACCATCGGGCAGATGCGTCTGGATTTCCAGAAGCTGCTTGAGCCGATCGACCGGAACACCCGTGGGGACATCGTGGGCGATGTCTTCATTGCCACCACGATAGGTTTTCCAAAGCTGGTTTGGCTGTTCCCAGCGATGCTGATAATCGGAGGCTGTAGCGACCTGATACTCGGATTCTAGCTGGCTTTTGTGCTGTGAGACGAGTTCGTCCGCTTCCTGCTGAGTGACACCTCCCAGTTTGGTGAGGTGGTTGGAGTAAGTGACACGCATGGGCTGGCGGCGGTCAATCGCTTTATACATGCCCGGGTTGGTGAAGCGGGGTTCATCCTGTTCGTTGTGACCACGCAAACGGTAGCAGTACATGTCGATGACGACATCTCGCTGGAATTCACAGCGGAAATCCATGGCGAGTTCGACCACTTGAGCGACCGCTTCGGGATCTTCGCCATTCACATGGAAGATCGGGATCTGCAGCATCTTCGCCACATCGGTAGCATAGGCTGTCGAACGCCCCTGATGAGGCGGCGTGGTAAAGCCAATCTGGTTGTTGACAATCACATGCACAGTGCCCCCTGTGCGGGTTGATTCGAGCTCACTGAGGTTGAGCATTTCCTGAGTGATGCCTTCTCCGGCAAAGGCGGCATCACCATGAATCAGCAGTGCCATCGATTTGCGGCGTTCGACATCTTGCCGACGATCCTGCTTCGCCCGTACGCGGCCCAGTGCCACGGTATTGACGAACTCGAGGTGGCTGGGGTTAAAGCAGAGTGAGAGATGGACTTTTTTGCCGTCGGCAGTGGTGTAATCGTTGCTGTAGCCCAGGTGATATTTGACGTCGCCACGACCCAGATGCAATTGTGGGTCGAGATCGGCAAATTCACGGAAGATCGCCCGGGCTGGTTTGCCCATGATGCTGGCCAGGACATTCAGGCGGCCACGATGTGCCATGCCAAGAATGATTTCTTCAACGCCCTGCGATGCGGATTTGTTAATGGCCAGTTCGAGCAATGGAATGAGCGTTTCGCCCCCTTCCAGAGAGAAACTCTTGGCCCCCTGGAACTTCCTGAGAATGAAGTCTTCAAAGACGACCGCGTCGCTCAAACGCTTGAGGATTCGTTTTTGTTGATCAGCTGTCAGAGAAATGCGGTTCTCGCTGCTTTCCATCCGATCCTGCAGCCACTCGCGAACCTTGACGTTATCGATGTGCATGAACTGTGCACCAATCGACCGGCAATAGGTATTTCGCAGCCACTGGAGAATTTCACGGAGAGTACGAACGTTGGGTCCGCTGGAACTGACTGTTGAAAACTGGCGGTCAAGATCGCTGGGGCTGAAATCGCAGGAAGCAGGGTCGAGTTCCGGGACTGGTTCGCGCGGCTGGCCCAGAGGATCGATAATGGCTGCATAGTGACCCATCGCGCGGTAGTTACGGATCAGGCGATCCACCCGCTCCTGCAAAATGGCAGCTTCGAGTTCCACTGGCGAGACGACATTCGAGTCGCCCATGGTGGGTGGACGGAAGAACTGAGCCTCCTGATGAGGAGCCTGGCGGGCAACCTCGGCAATCTGGCGGAAGTATTCACGCCAGGCAACATCCACATTCTCAGGAGATTTCACATACTCCTGATAGAGTGATTCGACATACGAAGGACTGGAACTGGCCACATTTTCGAGTTCGCGAACCATTTCATCTGTTGTCAGATGTGCCTGGTGAGAACCATTTGTGGTGTCAGGAGTTAGAGTCGATATCTGCCGAGTGCTGGCAGTTGGGGAAGGAGACATAAAATTGGGGCTGTTCGCAGAGGGTAGAGTCGAGTTTTCAGGAGCAACAGGACGTGCGGGGCGGGGGGTAGCCATCAGCGTGTCAGAGGGACTCATCTCAGTCACTTCAAGGGAGAACCCGGCTCGCCGGCAGTCTGGTGGAAAGCCCCGGGCGATGCTTTCCACCAAAATGATCCACCCGCCACGGGAGGATCGAATTCTGGCGAGGTTATCTGTTAAACCGTAGCAGAATTACCAATTTTGCAACACAGGAAGTCGGGCAGAAGTTGGAAATCAAGGAAAAGTCATTTGTGATCTTTAATCAAAACCTGTTCTTCGATCCCAAATCGATTTTGCGGCAACCTGATGTATTGCGTCTTTCTTGAGTTTAGGTTGCTGGCCTCATCGCGTATTGGCAGAACTCGGCGTCAAACGGCGTGATTTTGCACAAATAAGACTTATTCAATAGTGATCGCTGTGAGGTGCGAAGAGGATCAATCGGATGGCGCAAAAGATGTCCGATTTGCACAAGTTCTCCGGGAAAACTTCCTTTTCTGCCAGTTGACGCCCATCGAAGATGCCATTGGAAAGTTGATCGATCGGCCTGGGCAACAGCTTCTGGTGGACCGTGGAATGTGCACAAACTGAGAAAACAGGTGCAATCTTACATCCGCACACTTATCATCACCTCATTATATCATCAAGTGATAAATTCTAGCTCGCGTCAGGGCCGTTCGAGCGTGAGCGGGAAGATCGTCAATTCTTGCGAAAGTCACTGGCTATGAATGGCTTGCGAATGGTTGAACAACGGATTTTTCGTGTTCTGGCGACAGTGCTGGCGATGGCTGCCTTGTTGTGGCTGCCGAGGAACAGTGTTTTGGCGGATGAGAAAAATGGTGAACTCGACATTTATTTCATTGATGTCGAGGGGGGAGCTGCCACGCTGCTGGTGACACCCGCGGGGGAATCGATTCTCATCGATTCGGGCTATCCCGATTATGGCGGCCGGGATTTGAATCGAATTGTGCGAGTCGTGAAAGAGGTCGCTGGTCGATCTCGTATCGACAAAGCGATCGTCTCTCACTGGCATTTGGATCATTACGGCAATCATGCCGCACTTGTCAGCAAAGTTCCTGTCACGGCCTTTTATGACCGGGGAATTCCGGAAGATCTTGCGGAAGACAAAGGGTTTCCCGAGAGAATCGCCTTGTACAGAGCTGCCACACAGAACAAGTCGACAGCCCTTTCCCCCGGAGACAAACTGCTACTGAAAAATGCTGAATCAGGTCAAGGTGCCCCGCAACTCACAGCCGAGGTGATCACATCGAGTGGGAAAACCATTCCGAATGTGGGGCCCGCCAATCCGTTTGCGAGGGAGCATGTCGCGAAACCTGAGGATACTTCGGATAACGCCCGCAGTTTGAGTCTGCTCTTCAAACTGGGGGATTTCGCCTTTCTGACCTGTGGTGACCTGACGTGGAATACCGAACATCGGTTGATGTCGCCTCATAACCCGATTGGTCAGGTCGATCTGTTTATGGTGACTCACCATGGCCTTGATGTCAGTAACAATCCAGTGCTGGTCAAAGCGATTGAACCGGTCGCCACTGTCACCTGCAACGGTCCCACCAAAGGGGGCATGCTCCCGGTTCTGAAAACACTTGAGACGATCCCGACTCTCAAGGCTCAGTTTCAGTTGCATCGGAACATCAAGCTGGGAGATGAGGTCCAGCCACCACCGCACCGGATTGCCAATTCTAGCGATACTGCTGAGTGCAAAGGGCATTACATCAAGGCCTCGGTCTCACCAGATGGCAAGCAATTTCGTATTCAGGTCGAAGGCAAGCAGCCGGAAATGTTTGAGACCCTTTTGCGTCGATGAGTTCATCTGGTTTGATGCAAGCGACAATGTGGGGATCGAACATCAGTTCGGTTGGAAACTGGCAGAGCTCGAATCTCGTTCATCATCGGTCAGCGCACTCAATGTCAATCGATCATTTGAATGACAACTCGCGATGAGCAAGGCGAGCGGGGTAGTGTAATTTTGTGCATAATCAGCCCTCTATATCTACATTTAAGGCATCAGCTTTCAGTAAAGTCTCCGGAGATTGAAAAAACGATTTGACGCTGGCTGTTCATGTGGCAAGTTTCCGATGGGTAAAGTTTTTACCTCAATCGTTTCGTTCTGTTGTGAGGTTTCTGCCGATGAGCGCTTATGCTTCCACCACCACTGACCGCCAGGCTCGGACGTGGGAACGCATGATGAAGTGGCTGGAACGCATGGCTGAACGCGACCAGCAACTGTATGGCGCCGTTCGCCAGTTTGAGCGAAAAAGTTTTCATGCCAATGTGATTGTCTGTGTGTTGACTCCGGATGATCCCATTGCCGGCCCGAATCATCCTTCGGCTCGTACGGCTGTCGCTTTTAATATTTCGCAAGGTGGCGTGGGTTTGATCTCTTCGGAAGCCTTCGACAGCTCGTCCCTGCAGATTGGCTTGCGACTTCCTGATGGAAACTACCGCTGGAAAGAAGGCCGCGTCGTGCGTGTCCGCGAGATTCCTGGTGAATCATTTGTCGAATATGGCGTTTCTTTCCGGAAAACTACCGAATCTGCCAGCTAATAATGTGACTTGGTGATTATGGCCGGGTAGTGATAACGGCGACGCGTCAAGCTGCCTCTGCTTCTGTTCAGGACATCAGTGACAAACCTGGGGGGAGTTGGTCTCCCAGCAGTTGGCCAGCCGATTCCTGAGTGAATTCTCCACCTTCTTTCACCAGTTTCGCGAGATCTTCCGTCTCCGGGTGTTGATTCAGCCACTGCACGACTTCCTCTCGAAGTGCCTGGGGAAGATCGCGATAGCGGTCGTGCGTTCGTCTGGCGATTTGTGCCAGCGAAAGTCCCACGAGACCAATCGGCCCGCCACAGGTCATCAAGGCTGCCAGCATCGATTCGACCCGTTCGGGACTCAGAACATGATCGAGAGATCCATAGACCGGGGTTCTCTGGCCAAACCGGCCCAGCGACCAGATGGCGGCATCGATCGTAATGGGTGAGTTTTTCTGCTGCAGTGAGAGTTCTGCCAGGCCCGCCAATTCACTTCGAGTGGCTTTCGAAAGTTCTTCAAAAGCACCGAACATCCGCATCATTTCCGAGAGTTCATGGGAAGTCGGCCCCGACTTATTGGCAGATTTCCGGTTATCCAAGCCTCGTTTGAGGGCCGTTTTCACCAGGGAAATACAGGGAGCTGCAATGGCCTGCTGAATGCCGGCATTCAATCCTCCCGAAATTCTTCTCCAGAGGACCAGCACTTCAGCTCGAACCTGTGGGTCCGCATGAGTGAGTTTGCCACTAATGGCTTTCCATGTTTCTGCCACTCTCCAGTCGTCAATTGCGACGCCATAACCTGGCCGCAGGCAGAACCCGACAAGATTCAGCCACCGGGCCTCATGTGCCGCAGACCGGCTGCGCTCGGCAGCCACATCCATGAGAGTTGTCCAGAGTGACCTGAGCAGAACTGGCGACCACGAATCACGAGGTGCTTCGAGAGTTTCAGAAAGTTTGGGCATCAGTTCACGGGGAAGCAGGGGTTCGTCAGCGGGCCGGAATGTGTTTTCAATCAACTTCATGGCTTGCTGCTGCAGTTGATCTTCGATCACACCGGCCTGTTCACCCTGGCCTTGATGTGCGGCCAGTTCGGTATGGGTCGCACTGCGGACGTCAACCGCCAGATTCCATGATCTGGTTCCATCACATTCTCGACAGCTCAAATCGAGAGTACCTAGTTCCGTCAAACGGGCAGAAAGCTGGGCGGGAATCCGTCTGGCCTCTGTTTCCCGGCGGCTTTTCAAGACCGTACGAATGGGTGGCAGGGGAGTGAGTTGTTCCCGATCAATTGGGATGAGCGTCCCGGCCCGATCGGTAAGTCGTGTGCTCGAGCACCACAAAGGAAACTCGACGGGTTGTGAGAGCAACAGCCAGAATCGCTGATCCTGCAAATCGACTTCGGCACCGGGTTCAATACCGGCTGGCAAAACGCAGAGAGCTTCGTTGGTTTTGCCACCTAGCTGCAGATAGTAGCTGCGTGCCAGACCCGCGACGATCTTGACTCCCAACCCTCGTTTGACCATCCCAAAGTAAGCCGCTCCACGTGCAACCGCCAGATCGAGCCGACCATGATCCAGTTCCTGGATTTTTGCGGTGGCTTGCGAGCTGGATAATCTCTGGCAAAACCAGTGGCGCAGGGTGTGCAGAACGCGGTCTTTTAAAACAGTCGATTCGAACACCCCGCCATTAAAGAGAATCAGATCCGGGCAGGCGGGATCAGCACTCACGCTGATCTGCTGAGGTTGTGTGGTGTTCGCTCGCTGCTCGAGTTCGCTCAATGTGGCACGATGCTGTTCGAGAAACTGGGCCAGATATCGGGTGATGGCTGCATCGGGGGCGTAAGCCAGACCGAATTCTCGAAAACCCATGGGGTGCGCAGCGGGTCGATCTTTCAGTTCACAAACAGGGAAAAAACCATCAACCAGGCAAGTCTGGATTTCTTCGCGGGTGACTTCGTATTGCCTGCTTGAAGAAAGGAGTTTCGAGCCACTGCCGGCGAGAATCACCTTGGCAGATTCAGGGGGATTCGGGCCGAGTAAAGTTTCTTTGAGGACACGGCATTTGCGAATTAAGGAAGAGAATTCGCGATGGGAAAGCTTGTCTTCGAGGTTGTATTTCTGCTCGACAAAATGGGCCAGTGCCAGGTCGAGATTATCGCCCCCCAGGATCAGGTGCTGACCAACTGCCACGCGATGGAACTCGCACAAGCCATCGGTTCGTTTTTGAACTCGAATCAAAGTGAAGTCTGTGGTTCCTCCACCGACATCGATGACCAGAATCTTCTGTCCAGGTTGGACGCGGCTTTCCCAGTCCACTCGATGGCGTTCAATCCAGGCGTAAAAGGCGGCTTGTGGCTCCTCAATAAATGTCACCCGGGGTAAGCCCGCTTCGCGTGCCGCTTTGATGGTGAGTTCGCGTGCGATCTCATCAAATGAAGCGGGCAGGGTAATGACGATCTGCTGATCAGCCAGAGGATCATCGGGCCATTGAGTCTCCCAGGCCAGACGGTAATGCTCCAGATACCTGCTGCTGGCAGTCACCGGCGACAGCTTGTGAAGATCGTCATCACCTTGCCACGGAAGGATGGCAGCTGTTCGATCAACGGCATGATGGCAGAGCCAGCTCTTGGCCGAGGAAATGAGTCGCTGCGGATTCAGGCCGCCTTGCTCGCGGGCGAGAACACCGACCGCATACATCTGAGGACGATCACCTGGGGGTTGTGACCAGGGGAGCTTCAGATCGGCGGCAGCCACTTCGCCAGGGGCAAATTCATAATGAAACGAAGGTAAAGTTTCCCGCTTCTCGATGACTCCCGGGGCCACCAGTTGAGGAGTGGCCAAGATCTGCACTGTCTCGGGTGAGGCTTGGGTATCGATATACGCCAAGGCGCAATTCGTTGTACCCAGGTCAATCCCGACAACAAATCGGGACCCGGTGGCAGATGGAGAAACTGGCAATTGCGTCGTCACGGAGTGGCTTTCTCTCAACAGTCATTCTGTCAGGCAGCGGGTGTGTCAGGCATCTTTCTATGCAGTGAGAATTGCCCATGGCGAATTTTCAAGAACAGGGTTTTGCCTGAAGGGGCTGGCTTTCATTTCATCGCTGTTGCATTTCGAACCGCGCAGGTGTTCAATACTCAACAGATAAACAATTGCTGGTGAATTAAAGTTTGCCAGCTTTGAGTTAGATTTCATGAAACCGTGCCTGTCTGTTCTCCAATTTGCCAGCGGCAACACTCCCAACGCTCAACTGATGGACTCTCATTCCGAAAGGGTGCTTGATGCACAGACTTTTACAGTTTCTTATGGCTCAAAAGCCAATGATGACGCCCGCCATCTCGGCCTGGGCCTGTTTTTTCTGGCTGGCGAGCGTGCCGTTGTGTGTGGTGAACTCAGCGGGTGAGCTTCAAGCCGAAGACAAGGTGGATGAAACAGGATTTGTTTCAATTTTCGACGGAAAAACTCTCGAAGGATGGGATGGAAATCCGGAATTCTGGAGTGTGCAGGATGGTGCCATTACCGGCATCACGACTGCTGAAAAGCCCACCAAGGGAAACACTTTCATCATCTGGCGCGGCGGCGAGACGGCCGACTTCGAACTCCGGCTCGATTACAAAATTCAAGGCGGAAACAGTGGTATTCAGTACCGCAGCTTTGAAGTGAAGGATCAGCCCTGGGTCATCGGTGGATATCAGGCCGACTTTGAAGCCGGAAACACATATAGCGGAATTAATTACGGTGAACGTTTCCGCGGGATTTTAGCACTAAGAGGTCAGAAGACAGTCATTGGTGAGAACCACAAACCTGTCGTTAAAGAGCAGTTTGCCGAAGGTGCGGCACTGCAAAGTGCCATCAAGAAAGATGACTGGAACTCGTATCGGATTGTGGCCCGGGGTTTTCAGTTTGATCATTACATCAACGACACGTTGATGAGTTCTGTGATTGATGAAGATCTGAAAGATCGACGCGCCAAGGGGCTTCTGGCTTTGCAATTGCATGCCGGGCCACCCATGAAGGTGCAATTCAAGAATATCCGCTTGAAGACACTTGACGCCGCTACGGAAAAAGTCTCCAGCAGCAAGGAATCGGCCAAGAAGAAAGTCCTGCTCCTGGCGGGCAATCGCAGCCATGGTTTTGGTGCTCATGACCATACCGCTGGTTGCACATTGCTGGCCCGTCTGCTCAATGAGAGTGGCTTGCCGATTGAAGCCACCATGCATTCGCTGCAATCGCAGGGTTGGCCATCACCTGAGGTGCTGTCTGCTGCCGACTCAATCGTGATTTATGCCGACGGCGGGGGCGGTCATCCCTTTAACAACCATCTCGATGAATTGCAGAAACTCGTTGATCAAGGGACGGGGATTGTCTGCATTCACTACGGAGTTGAAACCGTGGCCGGCAAGCCCGGGCAGGCCTTTCTGGATTGGACTGGTGGCTACTTCGAACCTCACTGGTCAGTCAATCCTCACTGGACGGCAGATTACAAGGCTTTCCCAGCGCATCCGATTTCTTCAGGCGTCAAGCCATTTCGAATCAACGACGAGTGGTACTACCACATGAGATTTCGCGAAGGGATGGAAGGGGTCACGCCCATTTTGACCGATCTCCCCGGGCCTGAGACACTCAAGCGGCCTGATGGTCCTCACAGTGGTAACCCGGCAGTTCGTGAAGCCATTGCCAAAGGTGAGCCACAGCATATGGCCTGGGCTCATCAACGGGCGAATGGTGCTCGCGGGTTTGGATGCAGCGGTGGGCACGTTCACTGGAACTGGGGACATCCCGAGTTTCGCCGAATGTTCCTGAATGGGATTGCCTGGACCGCCCAGGTCGATGTTCCCACAGGTGGCGTCCCGATTGGTCAGGTCGGCGTGGAAGAGTTACTGGTCGGTCATGATGAGCCGATTCCCGAAAACTTTAACAAAGCTCGGGTTGAAGCCATGCTCAAGGAATGGAATTGATCGATTTTACAGGTCTTGCCAGCGATTCCTCGCTGGCAAGACTGCTGGTTTTGGTTGGTCGATGAACGACCAAGTTTTCTATTTTTCTATGTACTGGTGACATGATTTTCGGGTCGCCCATTTCTATCGACATCACGACTTGATGATGGAACTTTTTGGTTTTTGATGCTCATCACTTTCTTACTCAGATCTCATCACTCTGGTTACTGATTAACGGTTCTTCACTTCGACGTCCTGTCTCACTTTTCTGTTCTGAAATTTAACTATTCTGATACTGGTCAGTTTGCTTCTTCCCGGAAGCAGCGAACTCATTTTTCCAGTCGGCTGGCTCATGCAGAAATGCTGCCAGCACATCAACTGGAAAAGGGTTTGCAGGTCTTGAACTGACTCCAGCATTCGCTGATACGAAAGTCTGACTCATGAATACTTTCCAGAAACTCCTGGGAAAGCGTAGGCCCTTCACAGATCCGGCGGAAGAAGCGGCTTTGACCTTACTTCGAACGGCTGATCGGCTCGAATACCGCTGCGGACAACTCTTTCGAGAGCATGGTCTGACAAATTCTCAATACAATGTGCTGCGGATTCTGCGCGGTGAAGGTGAACCCTTGCCCAGCCTGGAGATTGGCCGCCGCATGCTGCAGCCGGTCCCTGCCATGACAGGATTAATTGACCGTTTGCAAAAACTGGGTCTGGTTGATCGCCAGAAGATCCCGATGGATCGACGTCAGATTCTGGTGGGCCTCACTGAACAAGGTCGAGAGCTGATCTCTCAACTGGATGAACCCTTACGCAAGCTGATTTCCGAAATGTTCAGTAATCTCGATGAAGAGGGACTGAAGCAGTTAACTCACCTGCTGGAAAAAACTCGCCAGCAGGTCGAACCCGACGCGTAAGGTTCTGCTGGAACGCCAGTAATACACGACATGTAAGCTATCGACTGGTCATGCTGACATTGCTTGGCCGGTAGATTGTCACTGTCTGTCTGGTTAAGGCGTTACATCATGAAACAGGTTCGTCGAGCTGAGGATCGCGGTTATTTTGATCATGGCTGGTTGAAGACGGCCCATACGTTCTCATTCGGCCATTATTTCGACCCGGCCTGGAATGGCTTTCATACACTCCGGGTCATCAACGAAGATGTGGTGGCACCAGGCCAGGGGTTTGGGATGCATGGCCACAAGGATATGGAGATCGTCACCATTGTGCTCAAGGGTGAGCTGGAGCATAAGGACAATCTGGGCAATGGAGAAGTTCTCCGGCCAGGCGAATTGCAGAGAATGACGGCTGGCAGCGGCATTCGTCACAGCGAATTCAACCCCAGTTCGAGTCAACCGACACATCTGTACCAGATCTGGCTGTTTCCTGAGGAGAAAGATCTCACACCAGGTTATGAGCAGAAGCCATTTCCACGTGAAGAACAGTTGAATCAATGGCGTTTAGTGGCTTCACGAGATGGCCGCGATGGCTCTTTAACCATACAGCAACAGGCGAATCTGTGGCTGACTGATCTCTCTGCAAGTCAATCGCTGCGAAAAGACCTTTCGACTTCTCACAAAGGCTGGTTACAAATCCTGCAGGGTCAATTCCTGATCGATGGCCACGAGGTGCAGGCAGGGGATGCTCTCTACTGGAGTGAAGAAGATCGCCTCGATGTGGTCACGAAAGCCGATGGTCAATTGCTGCTCTTTGAACTTGAATAATCTCGCATTCCAGTTCACAGGCAGTCAGCTGCTGCGTCCGGATTCTCCTGACGACGTTTCTAGAATTCTGAGACCATCGCGTCTCTGTCAGAGTCGCTCACAACAAACGAACTATAGAAAGTGTGTTCCTATGTTTCAGTCCCTCCTTTCCATCACGGGGCGAGCCGCCCTCGTTGCGATTTTCCTGATGAGTGCCGTGGGGAATAAAATCCCGAACTATTCCAAAGTGGCAGCTTACATGGCGAGCGAAGGTGTTCCCGCACCACAGATCCTTTTAGGTGGAGCAATTGCCTTTTTGATTGTGGGCGGTGTGTTGGTCCTCGTGGGATACAAAGCCAGGCTGGGTGCTACTCTGCTCCTGATTTTTCTGATTCTCGCGACTTATTTCTTTCATGATTTCTGGACCATCAAAGATCCCGCTCGCCTGCAATCAGAAATGATTCAGTTCTTTAAGAACCTCTCGTTGTGTGGAGCCATGCTCTTCATCATGGCCAATGGCCCGGGAGCAGGAAGCCTCGAATCGGTCTTTTCCAAGCGTTCGGGAAAGAAGTAAACTGTATCGGGCAACCTCTCCGTTAAATCAAACTTCAGGCCACAAGATTTGAGCTGACCTCGCCGCGGGGTCAGCTCGTTTTCTTTAAGTCGAAATGCGGCTCAAACTCCGCCGGCGAGATCTCTTTCTGGTTCTGGCCAATAACTGGCCCACTCGGCTGGGAATGGTGCATGGATCGTCACTTCATCAAAGCGAATGGGATGAGGGACAATGATCCGACACGCATGCAAGGCGATCCGCTCTGATCCCCTCGGCTGTGTTGTGAGAGTCGTCGTCGACTGCTCTTCAACCGTTCGTGTCGTCCTATCTCCAGCCTGTGGTGTTTGGTACTCCTGATCACCCACGACCGGACAATCCATCGCTGCCATCTGCACACGAATCTGATGCATCCGCCCGGTCTGGAGTTCAATCTCTAACAGGCTGCGACCTGCTACAGTACCGAGAAGCCGGTAATCCAGAATGGCAGATTTACTCCCCGGTGTGCCTTCCGGCACGACCTGGCTATGGGCGGCCTGAGGATCCTTCAGTAAATAATGAGTCAATCGTCCCGTCGTCTGAGGAGGCATCCCTTCCACTACTGCTGTATATGTTTTTTTGACTCGACGATCACGAAAGACCTCGGCCAGCCTGGCGGCGGCTTTCGAATTTCGAGCAAAGAGCATCACACCAGAGACTGGTCGATCCAGTCGATGCGGGATCCCCAGGTAGACATTCCCTGGCTTGGCATACTTCTCCCGAATCCAGTTTTTGACCCAGTTCTCAAGCGTGGGCAGCCCCTGGGGAACTCCTTGAGTTAACAGCCCTGCCGGTTTCCAGATGGCCAGGAGAGGACCATCTTCTAAGAGGATTTGAGGTTCGAGACTCCAGGTAGGCTCGATCATCAGGTGCGTAGGCAGAACATTCGGGGACATCAGTTTTGAGCCAGCGGTTCAAGTTCAGCAACAGAAAGTGGAGTCTCTCCACGTTGCCACTGGTTGTAACCAATTTCCTCACGAAAGCGACTGAATCCACCACCAGGGCCGGTGATGGCCGAAAGTATGCCGTACTTTTTCGCTGAAAAGGCGAGTTCGCTCTTCTCGGAGAGATCCCACTCCTGCGTGTTCAAACTATGGACTGAAGTACCTGGCTTACGGGAATTGAGGAAAGCAATGGTCAGTTTGGAGGGGTCCACTTCGCCACCGTTAAAGAATTTGCTGAAGCTGGGTGGGTCTTTCACAATGACGACCGGCTTCCCTTTGAATCCCACCCACTTTGAAACATTGTAAACGTTGTTCCGTCCTGTCCATTGGCGTCCGTTCGAGCTTCCATCAGTTCCTAGAAACGACATGCCCAGCGAATCGCACTTGAAGACATCGTGGAGTGCTTTCACGCTGAGTTCGCCATTGAATTTCTCTGCGACAAAGCCATCGATCGTATGCACAGCACTGGCATAAATGCCGATCGACAGCTCTTTTTGACCAGAGATTTCAAATCCTTTCGTGGCGAAAATCACGCTGTTATCGATTGTTACCTTCTGGTCATCTGCGACATCGAGTTGCATGGCTGTCGCACTGGTGGCCAGCAACGAATTTTTCACGACGATGCCAGCGCTCCCTTTGGAACTGATCGCCACCACTCCGCGTTTGGTTCCTTCAGAGAGGGCGCAGTTAAGTAATCGCAACTGCCCGCCATTCACCTGCAGAATTTTCCATGGAATCGGAGAGGATCCCGACGGTGGATCCATCTGCAATCGGAGTCCTTCCAGCGTGACGACACCACTGTCGATCGTGAACAGGGCACGGGCAATTTCATCTTTCTCAGGTCGATATCTCAGGCCAGTGCTGTCATACCCCACGCCATACTCAAGCACGGGTGTGTATCCGAAGCCTGCTGTGATCGTGACATCCTGTTTAAACAGATCGTTCTGGCAGCGATAGGGGCCATTCCCATCAATACGAATGACTTCCCCAGGCTTGGCAGCGGCCACTGCTTCCTGCAGAGAAGAAAAGCGTGGTAAGCCTTCGCGTCCCGGCAGACAAAAGGCTTGTTCAGGCTCACCTTCCAGCAATCGGGAAATATCGCTGCCCAGATTGGCCTTCCTCAAGAACAAAACCGCAAAGGCGGTATCAGCCGGGCTTTCTTTGGAATCTGGCCACGAACCGTCCGGCTTCTGAGCCTTCAAGAGAGCTGTGGCCCCTTGATCGAACCACTTCACGTCTCCGAGACGCTCCAATCCCAGAAGCACACCCAGACGTTCAATGGACCACATGAAATAGCGGGCCGATCCGGGACTCATCCCTTTAGCATAGTAGCCAACTTGAGTAAATCCTTTCGCATAGACAGGATCTTGCAGTAACGTGGCTTTTTCGGCGCCTTTCGCGGTTGATGAATTGCGGGTGGCTGCATTCTTCTGAAGTTCTTCGCGAATCTTGGTGGCACGCGCGACTGTCAGGCAGAACAAACCTGCTGATGTCATCGCACCTGTGCTATCCGTTTTCGTTCCCTTGGGGTTGTAAGGCCAGCCCCCGTCTTCATTCTGCGAATCGACAAATCGTGCTGCGACCAGTTGCATGGCTTCATCGATCGGTACGCCGTACCGCGAACAGACCCACAACCCCAGCACACCAAACTGAGTACAGCTGTTATCTCCCATGCCAGCTTTTCGCTTTGGGGCACGGGCCGTCGACGAAAGCGAAGTGGCATCGACCGTTGGGCAGGTATACGTCCACCCGCCGCTTTCCAACTGGCCAGCGAGTAATCGGGCGCCAATCGTACGAATCAATGCCTTGTCGGCACGATCACCAACGCGTGCCAGGAGCAGTGCTGCCAGCGTGAGGTCGTACGTCTGTTTCAGTTCGCCATCAATTCCACGACGAACGCTTTTGTAGCCTTTGTCAACGACCGGGTCATACAACGGCACACCATTTTCAATGAGTGCGAGGGTACACAAAGCCGTAATGCCAACCTGGTGTCCTTCATAAACCCAGCTTCCATCGGCCTCCTGCTTCGACTTGAGGTACTCCAGGCCCTTCAGTCGCCCGGCTTCAATGGCCGCAGGGTCGGCCGCAAAAATGACTGACGAATGCGCCCATCCCTGGATGAAGGCAGCCAACCCCAAACCCAAAATCCACAGGCGTAAAGATCGGCTCATTTGCCACTCCCTTTGCTCAAGCAAACGCATCAATAAGTTTTGATAATTTATTGAGTGTACAGCGAGCACCGGAGCAAGCAATGGGAGTTCAGCCAAAGCCCGGCAATTTCACGCAGCTCGACGACCAGCTGGTTCGTCCGCCTGACGCACTCCTTCTCGCCTCAACACCTTGATGGCAGTCATCCACAGAATCTGCAGATCAAACCACAAAGACTGTCGACGAGCGTACTCGGCATCTAAAGCGACTTTCTCGGGAATCGATAACTCATCGCGACCGTTGATCTGTGCCCAGCCTGTCAGGCCAGGTCGCAACAGGTGGACATGCACTGCTGTCCGTGCAGCCACGAGGTCATCCTGATTGAACAGTGCCGGACGCGGGCCGACAAAACTCATATCACCCCGCAGAATCGACCACAATTGCGGCAGTTCATCGAGACTCGTCTTGCGGAGAAAATGACCCACCGGCGTGATCCACGAACGTGAGTCAGTGAGTAAATGAGTCGCGACCACCGGCGTATCGATCCGCATTGAGCGAAACTTCGGCATCTGGAAAATCTCGTTGTTCTGGCCGACTCGGTTCGACCAGTAAAGTGCCGGCCCACGCGATGTCAATCGCACCACGCAGGCAATCGCCATCATGAGCGGCAGCAGCACAATTCCCGCTGATAAGGCCAGCACAACGTCAAATGCACGCTTCACCTGAAAACCTCAATCTCGCACACGATCCTCATGGCCAACGGCTTTAAGCCGCCCGTTGACAATGTCTCGCCGATTCAAGAGTTTCGATCAAGTTCAGTTCGCCAGCCGCATCTCGCCAGCCATCCACCAGGGAAACTGCCGGTGCCATCCCCAGTTCCCGCCAAAGTGCCGACCCATCGACCGCCACATCTTCGCACATTTTGTCCACCAGCCACCTGCCGACGGGTGCCTTCCGCCGAACAGCATGAAACATAGCCTCGACCACACCCAGCCCACTCCGCGTCATGTTTCTGGGGATACGCAGAATTCTCGCACGTCCACCTGTCGCCTCGCGGATCGAAGCCAGAATCTCGTTGAGTGAGTAAATCGTCGAGTCGCAAACATTCCAGATACGTTGTGACGATGGATCTGCTCTCAACTCGGCAGCGATCAACCGCGAAAGATCAGCCGCATGGATCAACGTGCGGCGGTTCGATCCGTCGCCAATGCATGGCAGCACCCCATAGCGAGCCAGCTTCAAAAGGGTTCGATAATTCCCCTTGAGCCCGCGTCCCAAAACAGCTGCCAACCGCCAGATCGTGACATTCGGGAAGGTTAAGCCCACCTCCTCGGCTGCCAGCTTACTTTCGGAGTACCAGTCCAATGGACAAGGAACCGTCAATTCATTGACCACGCCCTGCTGAAAGGCGGAGCCATAAACATTGATGGTGCTGGCCAGAATCACACGTTTGACGCCGCATTCGCTCGCCGCTTCACAGACATGACGAGAGCCGGCGACGTTCACTTGCCAATACTTCTGCTTAATGTCGCTCCCGGGATTATTGATATGCAACAGTGCCGCCAGATGAATGACGGGCGATGCACCGCTCATCGCGGTGGCCAGCGCACGCGTGTCGTCAAGATTGGCGACGACGGATTCATCTGCGACATCAATCCCTACAGCCGAGCGCCCAACCGCCCGCACATGAAAACCCGCCGCTCGCAACCCCAGACAAACCTGCCGCCCCACCGCCCCAGTTGCCCCAGTGATGGCGACGGTTTGCGGTATCACCTCACAGTGATTTC
>JAIXUU010000370.1 GCA_027483405.1 Planctomyces sp.
GCAGCTGACGAAACTCGACCGGGCCATGATCTCCCTGAAGCATCAGCGGGCCCGGTTCGCTTTCGTGGCTGTCGAGTGCTCCACCGGTAATCCCGGGGATCAGCTGGCGATCGATGACCCGTGTGCCATTCAACACCACAGTCACCCGGCGGCCCACCAGTGTGACCTCCAGTTTTTGCCACTGGTCAGGCCCCAGGGCTGCATTGTCGGAAGGTGTGAGAAAGCCATAAACACCGCCAATGTTATGGCTGTCGATGGCCTTTCCCGAATGGTCTTCAATCTGCACTTCGTAGCGGCCGCGCAGGTAGATCCCACTGTTGCTGCCTTTGGGGTAACGAAATTCGGCCAGCAGTTGGAAATCTTCAAACGTCTGTTCGGTCAGCAGATTATTCCCCGGCTTGGCATTGGTGAGGATGCCGTCAATGACCTGCCACCCATTGTTGGCCTTGGGAAACTGTGGTTTCCAGCCTGCAAGACCTTCTTTGGGAATGAGATTGATCGGTGTGCCCCAGGCAGCTGGAGGAGCATGATCGAGGGCCGGTGCTCTCTCGGCTTTCCAGGTCAGGACTTCGCCCTGGCTCCCTGTGATTTCGCCCTGCAGGAGATTTCCTTGCAGCGAGCCTTTGATCTGAATGTTCTGCGAACCCCCTTCCCACTGAGGAGGAACCACGAACTGAAAGTTGTCGCCAGCGACCACAACTTCCGAAATCGGACGAGCCGAACCGAATTGCCCGACATATCGACCTACAATGGTTTTGCGTCCCGATTTCTCGAACTCCAGCCACGAAGGGAACGTGGCACCATCGGCAGATTTCACAGTCACATCCCAGCGACCAATGAGCCCGGGTTTGACAGCCTGCTGAGCGACAAGAGTTTCGCTGCCATGCATCACTGCTAGGACGCAGATGGTCAGAATCCAGGTGATCGTCTGTCGAATTGTCATCTGCGCGAAACCTCAATGGCAGTGATCGGAAGAGAGATGGTCGGAGAATCCTCCACGACCGAATTCTCAGCGACATTGGCGAGAGTTCGCGACACTTGTCAAGGAAGTTTGAAAATGTGGTGCTTACTTCCATGCCATCGATGAGAGGATCGAAGCAGAGATGCTCACTGAATTGCCGCAGAAAACGAACATGTGAAATTTGATTCTGCCGAGGATCAGCGGTAGATCCACTCAGGTTCGCCATCGAGGCGGATTTCGAATTCTTTCTGATCGAATTCGTCGCCGGGACGCCAGTACTTCTGCATCAGAGTTTTGTGCTGCACCAGTGGCTGTCCGTCGGGCCCCTCAATGGTGCGAATCCCATTGGAAAATCCGGTGAGATAAACCGTATAGCGTTTGGCCTTCGGATTCACATTGCGAAAAATCGCCACACCAGAGATCGCCTGCTCATCAGGTGATTTGGGTTCTGCGGCGGGTGGAATCGGAGCGACCGCTTCCACAGAATTCTGGAAGGTAAACTTTTCGCGTTTGTTGATGGCAGCCAGTGCTTCGGGGCTGATGGTATCCTGGATCACTTCGGGAGTTTCCGATTGTGTGACCAGTGTAAATTCGGGAACGAACATTGGTGGCAGGACAGGCGGATCAAACTCATTGACAGGTTGATTGTCGACTTCCCGTTGAGCAATTGGGCGATTGAAGGCGCGATACGTCATGTACCAGATGTATTCGGGTTTCTTTTCGCCTGTTTTGGGATCGGTGACTTCCACAACGATCTGCCGCATGGGTTTGAAAGCGATATCCATGACCCATAGATCACTCTGGGCTACACGCTCTTCGGCTGTCGAAACACCTTTGACAAGCTGCTCGCCACCCAGCAGCACTTGAGCTGATGCCTCTTGCGTGAAGAGCAGGCCTGTGGTCAATGCTGTAACAGCCAGCAGACTTCTCACCGCTTTTCCAGCCCTTGGGGCAGAGCCAACAACTGTGTTCACGAGAGAGTTCACCCGGCAGGATGCTGTCTGGTCGTTATTCAAGCGTGTCATGCAAAGCTCCGATCAGCAGATCCTGTGCGGGTCTGGCTGTCTCACAATCAGTCATAGCGAGGAAATGTCTGCGAAACTCAATTGGCCTTGCTTCTGACCCAAGCAAAATGGCCAGCCAAATTCACTCAGTTTCAAGGTGGACGATCTTCCTAGATATAGAAATGTCAGCCAGAGGGGGTCAAGCCGCGATCGTCGCAACTCCTCTCGAATTGCAGAGTTCCTGCGGGTGTGGAACCGGTCGTAGCTGGATTTCCTGAAAATCGGTGCTGTCTCTACGGATTTTTGAACGGATCGGCTGGTCGATCCCCACTTCTATAGTGTGGAGCCTGGCTGGAGAGCATGCCAGTTCAAATTCTGTCGATGACAACGATTTTGCGGGGCGCAATGATGCGACTGACTTTACGGACACTTCTGGCTTATCTGGATGATGTGTTGCCACCCGCTGCAGCGAAAGCTCTGGGAGAGCGGATTCGCGAAAGTGATGACGTCCAGCAACTTGTCAGCCGCATTCGAGAAGTGATCCGCAAGCGGCGTCTGAACGCCCCCGCGATCTTTCCTGATGGTTCGGGTCAGAATCATGTCGATGCAAATTTTGTGGCCGAATATCTGAACGATCTTCTGACGCCTGAACAGGTTGTGGCCATTGAGAGCTTAAGTCTGGAATCGGATGTCCATCTGGCGGAAGTGGCAGCCTGTCACCAAATTCTCACACTTGCTGCGGCTGAACCGGTGACATTCACCACGGCGGCCCGCGAGCGTTTGTACGCCCTCATGGATGGGACACCCATCGAAGTCGAGAATGCTGCCACAACCAGTGCATCCACTGCTGGTAATCCTGCGACCAGTGAGGCTGCCAATGAAGCCAAGGCGGATTCTCCACCGAATGGTGCGAGTGATAGCTTCAAAATTGGCGATTCCCGCAGAACGACGGGGATCGATCTGGAGAAGCTGGGGACAAACGCAGGTCGTTCCGCGGGTGTCGCTGCCACTTCGCGGCAGACGTCATCCAATACGACTGGGAGCGAAGGCAAACAGCCTCAGCGGGAAAAGTTGAGTGCTCAAGCTGAACTGGATTTTTCCCGTCCAGTCGAGGAATCCCGATGGTCACGCCGGATCCTTCCGATGGTGGCTGTTGCGGCAGTCGGTGTGGCCTGGCTGGCTATCCTGTTGCGTGATCCAGGACTTAAAGAAGGTGTCACCGGACGCAAGCCCGCAGGATCTCAGGCCACAACAGCAATCTCTGGAGGCGAACTGGCTGCCAATGCGACTCCTCCAGTGAATGCTCCAGAGATCAATCGCCCTGAAGTAGCGGCAGCCAGTGGGAATGGGCCAGCAGGAGCGGTTACTCCTCAAGTCGAGGGTGGCACAGCACCGGCTGTCGCTACCAATCCAACGATGAATCCTCCAGCCAATCCTGCGACGGCAACCCCAGATCCAGCCAATGTCGTGGCGATGTCTCCCGGGACTTCCAACCCGGAGGCCGGAAAAGCATCGACCGTCAACTCACCAGCCAATGCCACTTCGGTAGCCGCCAATACAGGCAATGCAGCGACAGCATCTGCCAATCTCCCGGCAGCTGCGCAGAGTGCGGCTTTACCCGCCGCTGTTCTTCCTGCCACGACAGCCCCGGATTCCGGGAATTCGACAAAATCGACGACTACGGGCAGGCCGGAAATTCCCGGCGAATCGTTCCTTCCCGGAACAACAATCACCTATGCCTCGACCGAGAGTGTGGCCATTACTCGTGATGAAGAGACCGCCAGCTGGAAGCGAGTCGTTCCTCAACAACAGATCGCTGTGGGGACTGTGCTCGTCGTGCCAGAACCCTTTGAGGCCCGCTTTGAAGTGGCAGTCAATCCACGTGCAGGGGCGGCTGCTTCCCCGGAAGCTCGCCCGGTTGCAGACTTGCAGTTGGATGTCCTCCCGGGTTCTGTCATTCGGTGGGGCGGAGCGGTCGGCAATGCTCCCGCTTCGCTGTTGGTTGAACGCGGACGTGTGAGCCTCAAAGGCATCTCGAGGCAAGAAGCTGCGTTGGGTAAAATCGAGTGGGCCTTTCAAGTCGGTTCGACCGTCGTACGAATTGTCCCCACATCAGCCGATCTTATCGCGGGTGTTGAAGTTCAATGGCGCGAGCCCACGCGATTTGAGCAGGATCTGGGGCCGAATCGGCTCACCGGTGGGTTGTACATCGCCCGGGGAAGCGCCAACGTGATTGTCGGGCAAGGGGAAGCTCGTGAAGTCTCCCAGGGGATGTTCACCACGCTGACGAATATCAGCCAGCAGCCGGAGCATCTCTCAGCCACACCACCAATTTCACCGGCATTGCCCGAATGGCTGACGGTCGATTCGCGACCTCTTTCTCCCGCGATTAAACGATTCGCATCGCTGTTTGAAAAGGAGTTTGCCGTTGGGGCTGCCATCGATCTGAATATGCTGGCACTGGTCGTCGATCCCCGCCCCAAAATGGCCGAACTCGGTGTGCAGACATTGGGGCTCATGGGGCGGATGGATGGACTGGTGGAAGCCCTCGCAAAAACCGAACATGAAGAAGCCCGCATGAGTGCCTTCATCATGCTGCGGGAATGGCTGGGGCATTTGCCAGCAGCAGGAAGCGTGATTCGCGAAGAACTCTCCAGCGAATACGCGGAAGCAGAAGCCAATTCTGTCTACCGGTTGTTATGGGGTTATTCTCCTGCCGATGCCCGCAATCGCCTCACATCTCAGGAACTCGTCGATTACCTGGGGAATGGCCGCGTCGAGATCCGCGAGATGGCGTTTTATTACATCCAGAAGCTCACGGGAAAACGCCTCGATTACCGTCCACTCGACAATCCCAGCCGGCGGGAAGCGGCTCTCCAGAAGTGGTATAGCGTTCTGCAGAAGGATGGAGCACTGCTGCCGAATATCCCTGTGGATGCGAAGACTCCCGAAGGAACCTGACGGCAATTCGGCAGAAATCGCCGGTGGAGGGCTTGATTCTGCAGGCCGGGCAGATTCTCTGTCCCTCTGAACGAAACTCTCATTGTCGATTCACAGGTCTCTGGGCCATACTACGAACTACGACGCCCATTTTGACGAATTCCTATTCGGCCAGGCCCAGCGCGAAAGCCAGGGCAGGCCGACCGATCTAGTCAGGGAAAGGATTCCCTTATGTCTGTTTCTGATTCAACGTCTTCCCAGGAAGGTGCCTTCCCTGCGGGCTCGCAGCGCGTGGGGACACGCGCCGTCGATGGTCAATTGACCCCACGTTTTGACGGCCCGCACTTTTCCATGCGCGGCTCACGCCATGCCAACACACCCTCAACGGATAGTCTGGCCACGCGTCAACACCACGAAACTCATCATCCCGAGACCACCCCATTTCCGGAGTCTCCACTTCCAGAATTTCCA
>JAIXUU010000213.1 GCA_027483405.1 Planctomyces sp.
ATGACGGCTTGAACCTTTCCACTGGAAAACATTATGACTTGGACGCCCTCCTCCTGGCGCGCATTGCCGGCCCGCCACATTCCTTCCGATTATCCCGATCCAGCCGCAGTGCTGGCCGTGGAACAGCGCTTGGCGAAAAAGCCGCCGTTGGTGGTGGCGTCTGAGATTGAGAAGCTGAAGGCTGAGCTGGCGCGCGTGTCCAAGGGCGAAGCCTTTTTGCTGCAGGGCGGCGATTGTGCTGAGAGCTTTGCTGAGTTTGAGGCAGACCGGATCACCCGCTATTTCCGAGTGTTCTTGCAAATGGCCGTCGCGCTGACCTTTGCTGGTGGCAAGCATGTGGTGAAGGTCGGCCGTGTGGCTGGCCAGTTTGCCAAGCCGCGGTCAGAGCCTGTCGAAGTGATTGATGGCGTTAGTTTGCCGTCTTATCGGGGCGATAATATCAATGGCTCCGCCTTTACGCCTGAAAGCCGGATCCCCGATCCCGAGCGTTTGGTCGAAGCCTATAATCAAAGCACAGCGAGCTTGAACTTGTTACGTGCGCTCGCAACCGGCGGCTATGCCGACCTTGAAAACGTCAATCGCTGGAACCTCAAATTCGCCAAGAAGCAGGGCAAGGCTTCGGCGGAATATGTGAAATTGTGCCATCGGATTGAGGAAAGCCTTGAGTTTATGGATGGCTTGGGTCTCAGCGGCCCTGCTGGCATTGCGACGGACACGGTGGATTTCTTCACCAGCCACGAGGCTTTGTTGTTGGGCTATGAAGAGGCCATGACACGGCAAGACCAATTGTTTGGTTCAGGTGCCTATTATGATACCTCCGCCCATATGGTGTGGATCGGTGATCGCACCCGCCAGTTGGACCATGCCCATGTTGAATTCTGTCGTGGGATTGCCAATCCGATTGGCGTGAAATGCGGCCCGAGCCTTGATGCTGATGAACTATTGGCTCTGCTAGACACGCTGAATCCCAAGAATGAAGCCGGTCGGATCGTGCTGATCGCGCGCTTTGGCTCTGACAAGATTGCCGCTGGCCTGCCCAAGCTGGTCCGCAAAGTTACCGATGCTGGCCGCAGCGTGGTTTGGTCGTCGGACCCCATGCATGGCAATACCTTGAAGACCGCGTCTGGCTATAAGACGCGGCCGTTTGAGCGGGTGGCGAGCGAAGTCAATGACTTTATGGATATCGTCCGCGCTGAAGGGGCCTATCCCGGCGGCGTCCATCTGGAAATGACGGGCGACGATGTGACCGAATGCACTGGCGGGGCTACCCCAGTAACTGAAGAGTCGTTGTCGAGCCGCTATCGTACCCATTGCGACCCGCGCCTCAACGCGGACCAAGCGATCGAGCTGGCTTTCACCATTGCCAACGGTCTACGCGAAGGCCGGCAACAGCGGCGCTTGGCCGCAGCAGGGCTTTAAAAAGGCCGCTAATGCTGATGCCCAGCTTGGGCCTTGTCGCCTTCGACTTGGCTCGTCGGATTCTCCACCACGGGCATAGCAAAGCCGACCTTGCGATTGCCTTCAAAGGTCAATTCGACGGGAAAGCTCTCACCGGGTTTCAGGGGCTCCTTGATCCCAAACACCATCAGATGTAGGCCGCCCGGGGCCAGCACGGCTGTGCCTTTGGCAGGGATCTCAACCTGTTGGACTTGGCGCATCTGTGCCATACCATCAGCCCCTTTGAGGTGGGCGTGCAACTCGATGCGCTCTGCTTTTGGACTGCTGGCTCCCACCAATTTCTTTGCCTTGTCGCTGCCATTTGTCAGCGTCAGATAGCCAGCAGTGACGTCGCGGCCATTGGGTGGCACGCGCAGGCGGGGTTCGCTAATCTCGACCCCATCAATCGTGGCGACAGCCAGCATCGGGGCAGGGGGCGTCTTGGCGGGTTCACACGCGGCGAGTCCGGCAAAAGCGATCAGGATCAGGGGTATGGTTCGAACGGATAAGGTCATGAGAAACTCCTAAAGTGGGGCAGGTTGGGCTAGGCCCAGAAAGTGGCGCAAACTGGGGACACGGCTCAAAATCAGCCGCTCTGTGACCGCGACAAGGATCAGACAGGCCCCCAGCACGGGTAGAAACAAAGCAAAGACGAAGATCAGAAGGCCAAGGCCGACCCCAATCCTCTGATCTGGAATGGGCGGTGGTGCCCCGAGAACACCCTCCGGCGCACGCTTGCGCCACATCACAAAGGCAGAGACCGATAATAGGACCAAGCCCAATGCTGTTAGGACACCAAGGGCCTGATTAAGTGGGCCAAACAATTGGCCTTCATGGGCGGCAATACCGACCCCCACTGCCTGATCAATCATATGCTTGTCGCCAAAGGCCTCACGACGGATTTCGCTGCCATCTGCCGCGCTATAGGCAATCTCGACGCGGCTGATGCGGTCTCCCGCCAAGGAGCGCGCCATCCAATTGGGATTTCTGGCGTTTGGCGAGGTGATGGTGACAGGAGGTGCCAATCGGGCTGCCCGAGCGCTAGCGGCAATATCGTCCACATTGGCGACGTAATAAGGCGCATCATGACCGTGGTGAGAGAAGGCCTGCGCCGTGGCCTTGCGCTCAGCTGTGCGGCTCTGGGTCCAGTCCTTGG
>JAIXUU010000309.1 GCA_027483405.1 Planctomyces sp.
CTCTCGCCTTCAGCGCTTTGCGCAATGGGCAATCGACCATCCATATGACAGCCGCCATGCTTTCGGCCTCCCTTGCGCTCGCTCAAAAGGAATGGACGAAAGCCGCCTTCTGGCTCTGTCTGGGCATGGCCTTCAAACCACTCATTGTCGTCATGCTCCTCCTGGCTGGTGCCGTCTATCCCGCTTTGAGGCTCCGACTGGTCGCAGGAATCGTGCTGCTCGCTCTCTCTCCTTTTCTCATGCAATGGCCTGCTTATGTGGTGGATCAATATCAGGATATGCTCGCCATGCTGCGCATTTCGTATCAGGTGGGTGAATCCCAAGCCCTCTATGCCCACTTTTTTGGGGCCTTTGCCGCGTTTGGCTGGAATGCCCCGGCATGGTTACAAACGGCCACCAGACTCTTCGTGGCAGGTCTTACGCTGGGTGGCTTCTGGCTGACTCATCAGAAGCTCTCTCAAGTCCGTACCGCCGCCTGGCTGTTCCTGATGAGTGCGACTTATCTCATGCTGCTCAACCCACGGACAGAACCGAATACGTATGCCTGTATTGCCCCCGCTGTGGGCTGGATGCTCTTTGAGGCGGCACTCCGTGGCTCGCGTGGCTTAACGATACTCTATGCGATTCTCGCAGTGCTGATTGTGGGCAACTTTGAAATTGGTCGCCTCATCACCGCTCAGGAACGTGCTGTCTGGCTCGCCCCTCTCGCGACGACTCTCTTCGCCGCTCTGGCCTTTCGGCAATGGCTCATAGAACTCCGCGAGGCTTCGAGGGTATCCGAAACAGCCACTTCGTTAACCCCAGCCAAAGACCTCGCTGCCTGAGTATGAAAGAACGATAGCCATGCGATAGCAGATCAATACTCAACTCCTGGTAACCTCTGAAGTAGGGTGCATGGAGTCCTCGGAATGCACCATCTTCGCTCTTCCCTCTAACATATTGTGATATCAGTCACGTCAGGCTGTATAAATGATATCCTTTTCCGTCCATCGCAAGTCGTACAGTCGGGGATGATGCACTCCGGCAATCTCCTGAAAGAACCACCTCAAAGGCTGGCGGCTTTTCCCAATTGTGCAACCATCGATGATGTTGAAAGCCAGAAAGAGGTTCCAGTCTTCAATCGCCTCGACGAGAGCCTGGAGTCTCTCCCGGTTGTAAGTTCCTTTGGAACTCACCTGCCGCCAGAGGGCGAAGGGTTCGTCATGGTATTGCACCATCGCCAGCAGGTCCGCATCGTCACAAAACTCTGCCAGGAACGAGCGGGCCAGCGAGGCATGGCTCGCCGGGTGAGTAATCGGCACCCCGGCTTCCGCTTCGGCTTTGAATGAGTCGTGCGTATGGATCAGCAGCCGTAACTTGTCGATCTCGACCGGCGACAACTTCGGCGCGAGCCGCTCCAGGTTTGGTTCAATCTCGGCAATATGAGCACGAACCGTCCCCTCCGGATGCCCCGCCCGCGGCTTCCCCCAATCCAGATTCCGCTGATAACGCGCATCAGCCTGCACAGCTTCCAGAGCAGCGGCGTAGTCCATGGGGGGATGTGGTACCTGCTCGGTTGATTTGTGCTTTTTCGACAGGGGGGCGGTGCCGCTGACGATCCAGAAATATGGCCTCCTGGTCATCGGTACGATATTCTTTTATATCGTAATTGGATCATGAATGGTAGAAGGTGTCTTTTCAGTATTTCACATTTGCTGGAGAACGTCGCGATGACGACTATTCCGCGAAATTTGCAGAACTTCACGCGTCCGCTCCGTTCGTTGATCGTGCTGGTAGTTTGTCTAGTGCCGACGACTGTGTCGTCGCAGTTTCGCGTTGCGCCCGCGGCCAAGGACTTCAAGTCGGTCCAGAGGTCGCTGTATGGCTTTGACAAGGATTACGTCGCGACGATCGGAGGCGAAACGCCACTGCTCAAACCCGGCATGACTGTCGATGTGACACTTCTGAACGGATCGACGCAATCATCGGCACTCATCACGATCATCAAGTTCGGCAAGGAGCCGACGGTGCTGCAGACCCTGACATTCAAGCCGGTGTCGCACCGAGCGAAATTCACAACCAGAGATATTCGCTCACTGACCATCGACGGAAAGATATTCGATATGGTCTTCGATACGAAATCCAAGGGGTGGGCTCTTCTGGATCGTGCGAAACATGATGAAGTGGTGTCAGAACGGTTGAAATCCCGCAATTACCAGCTTTATCGCCCCGATACTCCGGAAGAGTTCGAGAAAAAACAGTCTGTCTACACCCTGAACATCAAAGCGCTCGAGACACATTGCCCGGGTGTCGGCTTTGTATCCTACGAAAGCCGCTACTTTCAGATTTATAGCGACTTACCGGCGAAGGATGTGGAAGTTTTTCAAGATAAAATGCTCTCAAGTTATCAGCTTCTTCAGAAGATGTATGGTATTCCCGAAGATCAGTCTGTTTTTTGTGGAAAACTCCATGTCTTCATTTTTAAGAGTCGTCAACATTTTATTGACTATGCTAAAAAGCAATGCCAATGGGAAGATCAAAGCGCCGAGGCTACAGATATTGGCTATCCAGGTGGCCAGTTTTTTGTGTTAGCCAGCGGTGAACGGGAAGTCGATTCGATCGTCTGTGACATTGTCTGGTATATGACCAGTGTATTTCAATTCCGCATCCGTTCAAACAGTACTAATATACCGAAATGGCTGTTCTATGGGACTAACGATTTTGTCTGGCGCATGGTGCTCTATGAAAAGTATTCACAAGAGTCATCCCTTAAGGATGTCTTGCCTCACATTCGCAACGATAAGAACCTGG
This sequence comes from Planctomyces sp., assembly GCA_027483405.1. Taxonomy (GTDB): domain Bacteria; phylum Planctomycetota; class Planctomycetia; order Planctomycetales; family Planctomycetaceae; genus Planctopirus. Next base: position 2,791 of record JAIXUU010000309.1, read on the forward strand.
GTGGGTTGATTACCGAAAACGAATATGCAATCGACTATCAGCCCGTGTCGGGAATGTTGGTGGAACTTCTGATTGATCGTGATGCAAATGCCTTCCGCGAGTTGTTCGTCGCCGTTAAGGAAGGAGTGGATGTCAAGGTCGCCCTCCAGGATATCTACGGATGGAACGACGAAGAGCTGGTCGAGGCCTTCGGTCGAAAGATCAAGGTTCCGAATTTGAAGCCGTAGTCTGATAATGATATCCGCTATTGAATTCTCGTTGTGGAATTGGGATATGGCTACATGGTTTCATTTCGCTCACAGGATGTCACTTCGTATCCATATTGAGTAGTATCATCCGACTTGTGCACAGGTTGCTTTCTTAATCAAAGGTTCGGTATGTCACTTCAATTCTATCGGATGTTAATCGCCAGTCTTGTGGGCGGATTTCTTGTGGGGTGCGCCCAACAAGCAACGCCGGTTTCCGTTGACCCTGCCTCCGAAACTGTCGGTGACTCATCGAACTCAGGTGAGTCGCAGGTTGCAGACAATGGCGTCATCAAGATCCTGGCGACCAAAGCAGCCAGCATTGATAAACCATTTGAAGTTCGGCCCATCGAGGTTTGGACACTCGGGGCATCGTTCTCCCCGGATGGTCGCTGGTTATCCACTTCAGATTCGATAATCGACTGGAAGGAAGGAAAAGTCGTTCCTTCATCAGAGAAGAAGCAGAATCTAGCCATTACCAAAGACGGCCAGAACGCTGTCTATGTCAATATCGAACAAAAGGGAGCTGAGTCGGGGGTCGCCACATTGAAGATTGCTAAGGTCGAGGATGATTCTCAGAGTCGTGTGATTGCCCGTTGGGAGTCGCCTTTTCTGGTCATCAATAACCTGGTGATCTCGGGGGATGACAAACTGGTAGCCGTCAGCCATGACGAGTACTTCGGAACAGGAGAAGAAAGAAAGCAGATTCTCAATGTGTGGCGAATCGAGACGGGTGAAAACATTCTCAGTAAGACTGTCCCAACGATGGCAATTCATCCAATGGGATTTGCCATGGCGTTTTCACCAGACTCTCAGTCTTTGTTGACAGGCATTGATGCTGACCTGACATCGTGGGATCTTCGGGATGGTACTCAGAAGTGGACAAAAAAGGTGCAGGAGGATGGATACGCCCTAGTGAAGAGTCTTTTTTTCTCCCAGGTACTGAATGGCTTTATTGATGGGGACTATCGTGTCTGGAAGTCCGATGGGACTCTGGACAAAAATTTTTCCGTGGTGAGCAATTTCGAGGAGTTCGGGGGAGATGTTTCCGTCGAAAGTAGAGTCTATTCTGCGGACGGGCGATATCTGGTTATGCAAGAATTTGCTGAAGGCAGTAAAATCTATATTATTGATATTCTTCGTAATCGCGCTATGGGGATGATACCAGCCGGCGAGTCGGGATCAATCAGCATGACTCCCGACAACAAACAGGTTGTGCTGGTGTTGAACGACAAGGAAATCCGGGTATGGAACATCGAGTCGTTACTCAAATGAGACTGGGCCGCAGGGGCTATTCCCGCTCGAGATTTCGAACGCGGTCGGTGTAAAGTAGTTGATGGCGCTGTTGCGCTTCGGCCCAGGTGTGGGGGAAGTCACTCCGTTCAAGGAGCACCTCTTCGATGGCGACTCGCATTTGACGGGCACAGGTATTCGGGCCGACACGACCAATCCCTGTCCCGAGTCCCGGAAACGCAACGGTTTGCACGGCCGACACGACCGGTTCGCCTGCCAGAATCCCCGAAGGCACAATGCCATGCCGAATGAGGAGTAGCACTGCCCGGGCGGCGAGGTAAGGATTGACCGTCTCGGTAAGAATCATCGGCACCCGCATTGTGGGGGCCGCGATGACGTACGGGATACGATTGCACTTGGTTTCGACAATTTCAGCAGCACCGACGAGCAGTTCTCCGTGATGCCGCGTGCGGATCAACTCTTGCAACCGCTGCTGAAGCTCCCAACCGAAGCGCTCGGAGTAGCGAAGATCGATCCCGCCATCCATAAATCCAAAGCTGTTGGCAGGACTGACCACGGCATCAACCGCCAGATCAAGGATCGATCCACGATGGATGGAGACGCCAGGAAGATCGCCACAATGCCGCTCCCAGGCATCTGCCAGATCGTGCTCAATAGCGGCGAGAATGATCTTCAAGGGTTTTCTGTTTTGGGAACTGCTGGCCATCAATCCCTCAGTAAAATCAACACTCTGTGAAATTGGATTCCAAAGACGATGATTTGACCATTCACAGCCGTATTCTATCAACGGTAGTTTGGACAGCTGCTACTTGATCAGCATATTGGCGCCGTTCACGACCGACAATTTCTTATCTGCCCATCCTCCCGTGAATCGACAGTGAACAGGTTCTTTACGGAGAATCTTGGTTACAGCACTCGACAGCTCACTGGAATGAACACCGGGCCTTCAGGTCGGCGTCACCTTTTTCAGGCGAATGTCAACTTCTCGATCTACAAAACTCCACTCGCGAGTCAAGCGCAGCCTTTCCAGCATTCGATCGAATAACGGTTCGTCGCTGGCTGCGAAGTCAAAAAAAGTCAGGAAATCAAAGGGCTCTTTGCTTTCGAGATCCCGGCAATGATGCAGCCGTCGGGCAATGGCCGGCAGATAGTCCATACCGATCTTGATGTGCTGCGACTCTTCTTCAAATAGGGCACGCCGCTCGTCCTGAGTCATCGCCCACCAGGCGGCTGACTTTCGAATAGGAATCAGCGCTGCGTGTGTGGCTGTCGCTCTCCCAAGTGGTGCCTGCTTCGCTAACAGGAGTTCTTTCTCGGGTCGTGTGACATAGCGGTCGTTACTCGTCACCCCGCGAAGACACCACTTTGTGTCTGATGACAGAGCTTCATCGGCGTTACCAATTCCCTGATGAATGTGCACTCTTTCCGCATCGGGCAGCGTTTCACCACAAATCGCCCGGACGGAAGTCACCATCCAGTCCCCTGTCAGCCCTCCACAAAAGCTGAACAAACGCGAGTTTACGGCATGCACGACGTCCACCTTGCTCTGGTCAACGGCTGAAATGTGGGTGGTGGCCGATTTCCCCTCAGGAGGTGACGCAGCCAGGCTGGCAGAGGTCTGTAAGCCGACCACCAGCCCCGCAACTCCCCCGCCCAGAAAACTCCTTCGCGAGGAGTTGGTATGCTCAGAGTCCTGTGGTCGTTCAGTCATTCGGTATCCTCCCCCAAGGTGAGATGCCGCAAGAAGATGGCAGGTGACAAGAAATGCGGCAGAATATTTCTGACTTGAAAACACCAATGGCGATTCCTCAAGCTTTCTTGGATGGAAGGTCATTGTGCTTTTCAAATTCAAAAGGAGAGATGTATCGTCATATCGAAGATTCATGTCGGCGACACGATCTTGCTTCATGGCCGGGAGATCGGGCTGCTGGGTGAGTTTGTGGTAAGTGACATCAGATCAGGCACCTTGTGTGGAGACTTCACTCCAGCACCGGGATACTCGCAAGTCCGACATCTCTTTATGGAGTGGACGAAACTGGTCAATGATCAGTGCTTCAGCCTGCTGGATGAGGCCGATGACAAGATTGCCGCGATTGGCATTGTTGCAGTTCGGAATGGCGAATCGATAGCAATCACCGATTTGCAGCTGCATGACGAAGATGGCCCGATTAAAGGAAGCTTTAGATCGGTAAAATTGCAGTAGGCTTCTTCAGATTCGAAAGTCACTCTTCGCACTCGCGCATGTGCCTTCGACAATGGGCCTAGCCCTCACCCCGGCCCTCTCCCAGATGACTGGGCGAGGGAGTCTGGATATCGACTGAAGTGCTCCTGGCGTAGACTCAAGCATCTTCGTCAGTAAGAATAGTTTACAAGATTGGATGGCGCTGGCAGGGACTCGCTTCAATTTTAAGTATTATCAGGCTCACTGCCAAGTGAGTGTATATCATTTGAAATAAAGTTAAGGCAAATAGCTCTGATTTCGTTATAGTGGTCTTCGAGCCAATTGTTAAGATCGCGATGCAGTTTGTCGCTTGTTCCTGTTTTTATCTCCATTCCGGAACGGTATCTGTCGGCCAGTTCATCCAGGCCGTATCTCGTTAGTGTTTCCGATATGGTGATGTAATCCTCCTGTGAAATTGCCTCGTAGTACTGGGATATCCCGTATTCGCTCCAACAGCTCCATGCGTAAAGGCGCTGTGCCAGCCAGAGCTTTTCAGGAAGTGCACGCAATTTGCTCATGGTGTCGATTATTGAGCAAAGTTCGTGCACATCGCCGCTATGGAATAGTCGTTCTATATACGTTTTGCTAAAACGAACTTCCATATTTAGAAATTACCGCTGGTCAAGATGTGCGTTGATGGGCAGATCTTTGCGGCAGGGCTACAGGTGCCGCCAAGATTTGTTGCCGTTATGTGCGGGATGATTGCTGTGTAGCTGGAGGTCCAGATGAAATACTGATTGCCTTTTAGTCAGCACTAAAGCAAATCGGTGGCGAGTTCGGCGAGTTGGGAGCGTTCGCCTTTTTCGAGCGTCACGTGGGCGTAGAGCTTTTGACCCACCATGCGGTTGATAAGGTACGACAGCCCGTTCGAGAGTGAATCGAGGTAGGGATGGTCGATCTGGTGGATATCACCCGTCAGGACGATCTTGGTTCCTTCGCCGGCTCGTGTGATAATGGTCTTCACTTCATGAGGGGTCAGGTTCTGCGCTTCATCGACAATAAAGAAGACCCGCTGCAGACTGCGGCCGCGGATATACGCTAGTGGCGTAATTTCGAGCCGATGATCTTCCTGCATCTGCTGGACGAGTTTAGCCGTATCGCCTTCATGGTTCTGATGCTTGATCACAGAGAGGTTATCAAAGAGTGGCTGCATATAGGGGTCGAGCTTGGCATGCACATCCCCCGGCAAATAGCCCAGGTCTTTGTTCGACAGAGGCACCACCGGCCGGGCGAGCAGAATCTGGCGGTAGTTGTTCCGGCATTCGAGAGCCGCTGCCAGAGCGAGCAAAGTTTTTCCCGAACCGGCTTTGCCGGCAATCGTCACCAGCTTGATGTCATCATCCAGAAGTGCCCGCAGTGCGAAATGCTGCTCGGCATTGCGAGGGATAACACCCAGCGCGGTGGTTCGTTCCACGCGGTGAAACGCATTCTCTTCCGCGTTATACATGGCCAGAACCGAACGCGAACCATTCCGCAGAATGAAGTTCTCATTAGCGCGCGGTGTGGTTACTTCCGGCAGGCTTTCTGCGGCGACGCGGCCACCCTCGGCATAGAAGGCGGAAACACTTTCGCAAGGCATGTTTGTGACCAGCCGCTTGCCGGTATAGAGCTTGTCGAAGCTTTCGACCTTATCGGTCGAATAATCTTCGGCGGGCAGCCCGAGGGACTTGGCCTTCATCCGCAGATTGGTGTCTTTGGAAACCAGAATGACGGGCCGGGGAGCTGACGTTTCCTGCAGAGTCAATGCGGCATCGAGAATGCGATGATCCGGGCCGTCGGAGAGAAATGTTTCCCGCATGCGGGCAGTAAAGTGTCCACGCAGTACGACTCGAATGCGGCCTAAGCCATCGCCTAAGGCTGCGCCATCTGCAGAAAGAACATCGCCCGCGAGTTCGTCCAATCGTCGGAGGAACGCACGGGCCTGAAAGTTGATGTCGTCGTTACCTTTTTTGAATCGATCGAGTTCCTCCAGCACAGTGATCGGTATGGCGATGTCATTCTCTTCGAAGTTAAATAAACACCCCGCATCGTGAAGGATGACGTTGGTGTCGAGAACGAAGAGCTTGCCTTGCGTCGAACTGTGCTCCAGTCGCATGCACTACCCCTGTGTGTGTCGAGCCGCATCATTTCGGCCGGGCCATCCGGCCTGCTCACTTCAGTATGACTAGAATCGTCAATTCAGCAACAGGGGATTTTCTCCAGGCGTGAATTTCCAGTGAGAAAAGTAAAACTCCATCAGAAGTTCGCGGGAGTTTCATCAAAGAAGATCACACACTCGCGGGAAGTGATCCGCCAGTTCTCAACAAATGCTCCGAAAGCTCAATCAGCGATTCTTCCAGCCCCGCTTCTCGCATCTGCTCCACGGCCCGGCTGATATCGTAGGGGACTGTCCGGAAGGAGACTTTTCCCTGCTCGATGATGGCGTAATGTGCCTCGGGAACTCCATTGCGTGGCTGGCCCACACTGCCGGGGTTGATCACTTGTGTCTGGCCGAGATTCAGTTGCATCGGCTTGTGGGTGTGGCCTACGCACACAAAATCGGCTTCGATAAAGGAGAGCCGCTGTTGCCAGGCATGAGCATCTTCGGGAAGGTACTCATCCATCGGGTCACGTGGAGTCGCATGCACGAGGAAAAACTTTTTCCCGTCGAGTTCGAGACTTCTCGTCAGTGGCATCTGCGAGAGAAACTTGCGGTGTGAAGCGGTGAGCACACGCTCGTTGATCGCTCGTGTGGCGGCTGCCAGTCTTCGTAAAGGAGAGGCCCCCTGTGATTGCACTCTTTGGGCCGTTGAATGATCGTGATTGCCCCGCACGACGGCTGTTGCATGCCCTCTGATCCAATCGAGGCAAGGGGCCGGATCTGTGCCGTACTCGACAGCATCTCCAAGAAACAGGCAGGCGTCGAACGATTCCTGAATGGCGGAAAGGGCCACAAAGTTGGCATGAATATCCGCGATGAGAAGGATTCTCATGTCAATGGGCCATAGGACTCGACGAGGTTTTGATGAAGTCGCCAAAAATAAATTAGCAATTCTGCATACAGAGTGATCTAATTTTTACAGAAGTTTGCAGATGATTGAAACACCCAGGCTGCGGGACAGATCTTTGCGGTGTTGAGAACCAGCCGGATGTGAGCAGCGGGAGTGATGCCGATGAACGTTCCACGATCCAGCGCTCTTCGATTGGAGGAGATGACTCTGCGTGAAAAACTTCGCGAGGCCGAGCGCCTTTCACGCGACTTTGAAGAGCATCTCAAACAGGGCTTTTCTCCCAAAGTTCACGAACTGCGAAAACTCTGCAAGCCTCAGGAATCTGATCTGGGCGGAATCCCTGATATCTCGATTCGTCATCAGATTCAGCAGGTACTGGCCAGCGAGCGCTACAGCGGTGAACTCTATGCCACGCTGGAGCATGGGCTCGTTCTCATTGCAGAAGATCTTCATACGCTTCTGGAAAGTGACCAGTCGGCCTGACCAGCGGCTGTGGATTCTCTGAATTTGTGGTCCTTGAGTTTGTTCTGGCTCGATTTGCTGTCACCGTGCGCAACCGTCGCTGCACAATCTGATCGGCGAGCAAGTCAGTACGCGGCCAGATGTTCGATTTTGCAAATTTTTCCATTTGTAGGGCCGCTACCACGGGCAGAAACTGATGATTCCTGAGCGATTTCATCTTCGGATTCGCTAAGTCTTTGTTTGGCGCAAAGATTGCAGCTTAAAATGGTGTGGCTGTTCTGTCGGCTGACTTGTATCGCTCATTGACGGGAGCTTCCCGGGGCTGTCAGTCCCTTTCATGGCAACTTTGCTCACAAAATCAGTTCGACAAATCAACATGCAATAACGAGTCGATCGTTCCGAATCTCCACTCTTGAGAATTTCACTGGTTGAAGAGAACTTTCTGCGGGTCTTTCGCGTCCATTTGTCGTTAAGAATCAGAATTCAGGAGAGCTTCCACGGCTCTGAGGGGGTTCTTCATCATGCAGAACCAACTACAATTTTCCGAACGGGCGAAACAGTTCTAATCGACGAAAGGCAACAGGTTCTCGCATGGCGGATCGTGGCTCCAAATCGCAACTCACCTTCCCTCACCGGGCGGGCGAAGCTGCGTCTGGATTTTCACCCACTTCCGCTCCACCGGGCTCCAGTGATCCTCATGCCCAGTCTGGTGTTGATCCTCAGGCCGGGCAGTTCCCCTGGCAGCATGACATGGCCCCAGCCGAACCTGAAACTGTCGTGCGGCTTCCTCAGCCCGAACAACTCTCCCGGAGCCACTCAAAAAGTTCTGCTGTGACCTCCCGTTCTGGTTCCAGAGCTTCTGATCCCCGATCAGCCGGTGGGAGATCAGCGGACGGGGAGCCTGTTGAAAACGGTTTGCAGGACGAGCCGGGCGAGCTCTCGGGAACTCGCACTGTCAATGCGGATTCCTATCTGCTCAAGCGGCTCTTCCCCAACTTGGCAGAGAACAACGCCGGTGCTGATCAGCAGCCCTTCGAAGAAATGTCACTGGCTCACTTCCGACTCATCTCGAGGCTGGGTGTCGGCGGGATGGGTTCGGTCTTCCTCGCAGAAGACGAAGTTCTGCGGCGTCAGGTAGCACTGAAGATTCTATCTCCCGGACAATCGCGCGATGAATCGAGTGTCGCCCGCTTTCAGAACGAAGCACGTGCTGCGGCCTCACTCGATCATCCCAACGTCGCCCGCGTCTTCTCAAGTGGTGAAGATCGTGGTCTCCACTATATCGCCTACGAATATGTTGAAGGTCGCAATTTGCGAGATCGCATCCGGCAGACAGGCCGCATCGATCCTGAAGAGGCCGTCTACTACTCGATTCAACTGGCCGAAGCGCTGGTTCATCTTTCGGCCATGAATGTCGTGCATCGCGATATCAAACCCTCAAACATCCTGATCAGTCGCAATGGTCGGGTCAAACTGGTTGACCTGGGGTTGGCCCGCTGCCAGCTCAGTGAGGAATCGGTAGAACTCACGGTCGCGGGAACCACACTGGGCACGTTTGATTACATCTCACCGGAGCAGGCCAAAGACCCCCGCACTGTCGATGTCCGCAGTGATATCTATTCACTGGGGTGCACGCTCTATCACATGCTCACGGGTGAGCCACCCTATCCTGAGGGGACCGTGCTGCAGAAGCTGCTGGATCATCAGGGCCGGGAATCTCCTGATCCTGCCGTCAAGAACCGCCTCGTCTCACCGGCACTCTCGATGCTGGTCCGGAAGATGATGGCCAGTGACCGACGCAAGCGCTATTCCTCAGCCGAAGAACTGCTGGGCGATTTGACAATCCTCGCTCGGCAGATGGGTATTCCCACTTCGGGATCGGTGGTCATGGCGCCGCCTCGCAATCGTCTGCAGGATGGAATTCGACAAAACATCGGCTGGCTGGCCACGGTCGCCCTGCTGGTGATGGTCGTTGTACTCCTGGATCGCTTTCCACAGCTCTTCCCCGTGAAGAAAGATGCTCGTAACAACACCTGGCAGTCCGATGGCCAGAGCGATTCTTTAACTCCTGTTCAGGTGGGAGCAACCCCTCTCAACCAGCTGGAGCGACGTCCCCTTCCAGACACACGAAGTCCTCTGCTGGCAAACACCCCGACGGGTGGTACTGCGCCTCTCGCTCGTGCTCAATCACAAATCGCTGAGGGGCTCAGTTCCCGCAGCACGACTTTCTCGCAAGACAGCAATCTCGGGGCGAGCAACCCGGCTTCTGGCCAGGAACGCCCGCCAGTTCCGGCACCTGTTGATCTGACAGGGCAGGGTGGAACAAGCACAGGTCTTGCTCCTCAACCCCCGGCTGATCAAATTCGTTTTCCCGCCGAGATCACATCTGGAGCCGTACGTTTCCCGATCACGTCGCAGCGATCAAACTCAGAGGGGATCACTTCCACTGACTCGACGAATAATCCTGAAGCTGCCATCTCGCAGAATTCCAGTGGCAATTCATCAAGTCGTGTGAACCCGATTTCGCCGCTGCTGATCCCATTCGATGACTCGTTGGGCACTTCCAGTTGGCTGGAGAACATCTTTTCGACCAAGCCTTCCTCCAGCGCAGGTCCAGCCAATTCAGGGGGATCACTTCCCAGTGCCGGAACCGGCCAATCGAGATCACAGACCGAAAATCGAACCGGTCTCCCCGAGAGTTCACTTCCTCGCTCTCTCAATGGGCTGTCAGAAAGCAGCAATACGGGGAAGTCAGTTGCTGCGACAACTGGTTCTTCCAGCACTGCACCCGTGATGGGTGGTTCTGCAGTGACGGATCTGAATGGCAGCCCAGATCGCACCAGCCCAGAGCGCATTGGCCCAGAGCGTGCTGGCCCTGATCAAAGTCTGGCGGAACGATCTCTGATCGATCGCTCGACAGCGGCCTCCAGTCTCGTGGCGGCACCAGTACGGATTGTCGATGGCAAAAGTTTTGACAGTCTGGAAGCAGCCTGTGTCTCTGCCAGATCAGGCGATGTCATCGAATTGCGGTATCAGGGGCGTCTGCTCCCTTCCGAGAAACCGATCCGACTTTCGGGAAAATCACTCACCATTCGGGCCGCGAAAGGGTTCCGCCCCACAATCCGCTTTGCTCCTCAAGACAGTCTCCAACCCAGCATGATCACCATGACGGGCGGGGCTCTGGCGGTTATCAATGTCGATTTGGAGTGGGATCTCCCGGAAACGGTCACGGCCGATTTGTGGTCGCTTTTCAGTACGCAGCGAATCGACAAACTCTCATTGCAGAATGTCCGGATCACAGTCCGCAATCCTCGTCAATCGGCTGCCACTGTATTGAGGCAATCTGCACCGGCCGGGCAGGCTCCTACGATGATTGCAGGGATGAAGACTGGTCCCGGAGCAGCCAGTACTCCCGAAACCACATTGTCCAGCTGCCTGATTCGTGGCACTTCAAGGTTCTGCACTCTCGATGATCCTGCCCCCGCCCGGTACGTCGTCGAGAATTCGGTGATTGCTGTCGATGATGATATTTTTCGCTCGATGGGTCTTATGGATGTCATGGCGGAAGTGGACCGCGTGGAAATCAATTTCAACCACGTGACCGTCTTGACCCGACAACACTTCCTGAAGCTGGGGAGTGGAGATGATTTCTCCGTGAGCCTGACTCCACTGGCAGTCACGCTGCGCAATTCGATTCTGGCGGTCGGGCATGGAAAGCCACTGATTCTGCAGCAGGGAATGGCTGGTGAAACCGATCTCCGCAGATTCCTGTCCTGGTCGGGTGAACGCAATTTCTATGATGCCATTGAGCCGATCTGGCAGACTTCCAACGCGGCCTACAAAATGAAATTCGATAAATGGAAGCAATTCTGGAGTGTCGGTGGAGAACTCTCATCCTCACAGAACCTGGCCATTGAATGGCGCGGACGCTGGATGCTCAAACCCTTCGATACGCTCATCCCGGAAGATGTGGAACTCGACGCCACCAGTGATTCCAACCCGCTGCTCAATGCCGCGACGGATGGCACTGATGTCGGTGTCAACTGGCAGACACTGCCACACCACTCCCCCATTGAAGCCCCATAAACTTCAACTAGCGAACTCAGGCAATCCATCGCTTCCGGGCTTTTTGTCACGGCTGGATGATGACTCTGCCGCCAATCATCGAGTGCAGTGTTGTCGCATAGCAAAAACACGCGCATGGTGCGGCTTCTTGTTGTCGTGAAAAGTCACGACAATAAGGCCACGAGTTGGTCGGGCTACCCGTGATCACTTTTGTCAGGGTGACGACGACACCACGATGTGTGTACGGACATGCTCGCTCATAGCCGCGAAGCATGGCACTGGAACGTACCGCAGGGCACAGAACCGGACCGCATGGCACGCTTCTGAAGTTTGGCATGGAGTGTGGCTGGCTGTCGCAAGGTCGCACTGAATTCTGAGCAACCAGCTTGGAACCATGGGCTCATGGAACGCAGCGTTTTTTTGCAGAGATGACTCTGCCTGTCCGTTGTCGCATAACTTCTTACCTATGCAGTTGTTGGATGATTTTTCCTGGGATCCAGCGGCAGCACTTTCTGGTGGATTTGGTCCTCACCGACTGATTTGCAACGCGATGGCGCGCGATTCGCGGACTCATTCAGTTCAGGTTTACGCAGGACTCGTGGAGTCGAAATTTTACTGGCTCGTGAATTAAAGGATCTGATGTTGAGGTGTCATTATGCGTACTGTGCTGGTGGTCGAAGACACGCCCGCCATGCAGAGATTTCTGGGGGAAGTCTTTGTGCGGAATGGAGATCGTGTCGAACTTGCAGGGAATGGCATTGAGGCCATTGCCAAAATTCGCAGAAAGCCATTTGACGTCGTTATCATGGATCTGCAGATGCCCGTCATGAATGGCTTTCAGGCCGCTATCGCGATTCGACTCATGCCCGATGAGACGCGAGCATCGGTTCCCATCGTGGCGATCTCGGCGCACAGCGAACCAACTCTGGCTGTCTCCTGTATTGATGCCGGTATGGATGATCTCTTGTTGAAGCCACTGACAGCCGAAGTGCTCCTCCAGAGTGTTGAACAAATCGCAGTTCGTTCACGTCAGCGGGAACAGTGGAGATTACTGCACCCGGATTATATTCCTCAGGCGAAAGCGTTTGCAGATTCTTTAGGAGGCCGAAATCACTCCAGCAATGAACCCGCAGATCCAACTCGCTCAGTCGAAAAGAAGTCCTTTTGCGACAACAATCATGACTCACTCCGGCAGCAAACGATGAACCAACGGCCACAGGAATCAAGGCCTTTGCAAAATCGATCGCGCGAAGATTGGTCGGAGAATTCCGAGTGGCATAATCGAGAATTGCAGGAATTCACACCTCGCTTCTCGTCTGCAATGTCGGATCGGCAGTCTCAGTCTGAGACCTTAACGACCAGTCAGCCGCTCTTCGATGCGGAACGTGTGATGAGGAATCTGGGAGTCGACCGCAAACTGCTCATGATGCTGGCGGGCTTCTTTATCGAATCTGTGCCACCTATGCTGCAGGATCTCACATCAGCAAATGAACGGCAAAACGCTGCTGATATGCAACGGAAAGCTCATAGTTTGCGAGGACTGGCAGCCACATTCAGCCCGCCAGAGATTTTGGATCTGGCCAGACAGATCGAACTCGCTGCTCAGAACGGCGATATCGAGGAAGCTGCGGAATTGCTGCCAGCCCTTCATCAGGGATTAGCACAGCTCACGACCGAATTGCAGTCGTATCGACAATCGAAACTCGATGAGTTTCAGTCGTGATCTGAACTCAGCCTGAGTTGATATGGCTCTACAGATCATGACTCTGGATGGCACACAGCCCAGTGGACGATCAACTGGGTTCTTGCGCCGGTTCGACCTTCTCTTTGTGTGGTGGGGCAGGGACCACAAACGAGGCTCCAATTCCTAAGCCCAGGAAGATCGCAATCACAAAGAGTGAAACAAACGGCGAGAAAACGATGTAATGGTGTGCCAGCATTTTGGAGCCGACAAAGAATAGAATGGCGACCAGGCTGTACTTCAGAAACCGGAAGCGATCCAGCAGATCGACGAGAGCAAAGTACAACGATCTCAATCCCAGAATCGCAAACACGTTCGAACTGAAGACCAGGAAAGGATCCTGGGTGATGCCGAAGACGGCAGGAATCGAATCAACAGCAAAGAGCAGGTCAGTGCTTTCCACCATCATTAAAGCGACAAAGAGTGGGGTGACAGCCAGTTTGCCATCGAGTTTTGTGAAGAAATGATCCCCCACAAATCCGGGGTACACGGGGATGATCCGCCGAATGAATTTAACGAGGCGATTCTGCTCGAGGTCGAGTTCTTCGTCGTGAGCAAAGAGCATCTTGACGGCAGTGTAGATCAGCAGTGCGCCGAAGATGTAAATGACCCAGTCGAATCGCTGAATGATGGCCGCCCCCAGGGCAATCATCACTCCACGCATGACCAGTGCACCAATGATCCCCCAGAAGAGGACGCGGTGCTGGTAAGCCGCGGGGACCTGGAAGAATGACAGGATCAGCGCAATGACAAAGATGTTGTCCATACTCAGGCTCTGTTCGACCAGATAGCCCGTAAAGTACATGATCGCTGCTTCACTGCCATTTTCTGGCAAACCTGTCGGCTCTTCGTCGCTGTCGTGACTGCTGGCAGAAGGTTCGAAGGGAAACGCAATCTCTAACCGGTGATGTTTCGCATGGCCCGAAGAATTGGAGTGGGCAGGAGTGGACTGCGCATGGGAGTGTTGGGCAGGAGTGGGCTGGCCATCAGTCGATTGCCCACCAGTCGATTGACCAGATTCCGGTGGAGTGGCCGTAGTTTTTTCATCGGCTCTGCTGTTATCGAGCGAAGTGGCCGCTTCGGTCGAAGTGTTCGTCAAAGCCTTTTCTCTGGAAGACTCCGGGCTGGCTGCGGCTTCAGAGTTTGAAGTTTCCCAGCGGCCCAATTCAAACCAGTGATTTTCGTACGCGTAGTAAACAAAGACTGTAAACAGGCAGGAAAGTGCGAAATAGACACCTGTGCGGAAGAGGGCTTGCCGGGCACTGATGACTCGATGCGAGCCCCGACTGAAAGCCCCTAGGTCGAAGGCAAGGATCAACAGCACGAGGATGATGAATCCAGCCCAGACCAAAACCGTCATGACAAATCCTGCTCAGAGTATCTTAGGTATCTTAGTGTGTATCAAAGTCAGCCATGGAACTGATTCGGGATTCAGCTGATCCGCTTTAAGCTGTGCAGGAGGCTGGTCACCAATTTCCCGATGGCCTGATCCACACACATGCCATGCCGGAACCACTGGAATTACCAAAACTTCTGGTCAGCCACAGCTTTTTTTCCGCTAACGGAAGCTTCCAGATGATAAGCAGACGGCGTCTCAGAATCTTCTGTCAGGCCAGAGAACGGCTGTTTTGCCCGAAAAGATCACAGACAATCCTGCCTGATCCATGAGTTTTTTCAACCTAACAGTAAGTCCGGCAAAGAGTTCCTGACCAGGACACCACCTGATGGAAAGTGCGAAAGTCGAAAAATTCAGATGAAAAAGACAAACGTCATCAACACAAAAATCGGCAGCAGAATCAACCCCGAGTAGGCCATGTATCCAAAGAACGAGGGCATGCGGATATTGTTTTCCTCTGCGATCGCTTTGACCATAAAGTTAGGCCCGTTGCCAATATATGTGTTCGCCCCCATGAGGACGGCTCCACAACTGATGGCAGCCAGAATGGCGTGAGCCTCGGGACCGGTCTCCAGAAATAGCCTCAGGTAAGGCCCCTCCAGTGGGACATTGGCAATGCCGGCGGCAGTGGCGGCAAATGTGAGGTAGGTCGGCGCGTTATCCAGAAAGCTGGAAAGCGTGCCCGTCGCCCAGAAGTATTGCCACTCGGTCGAGAGCCCCAGGTTCTTGCCTTCGGAGTTCAGAATGGCCAAAGCCGGAATCATCGTGACGAAAATGCCGACAAACAGCACGGCCACCTCGATAATCGGCCCGAATCCAAAATGATTTTTCGTTCGCAGAGCAGGGCTGGTCATGAAAAAACTTCCCAGCAACAGGAGTAGCATCAGCAGTTCCTGAACGCCCCATGGCCAGGCTTCGCCTCCATTCCCCAGGCCCTGACCACTGGCATAGATCACGACGACAATCCCCAGCAGAAAGGCCAGATTGTGCCAGCCTTCGAGTCCCAGCGCATCTTTGGGGGTTTGCGATTCACTGGATGAGCTTGGCAGTTGAGTCTCTTTCCGAAAAGCGATCTGATCCCACAGGAAATAGATCACCAGCAGAATCAGATTCACCATGAGCCATTGAGGCCAGAGTCTGAGTGTCCATTCAAAAGGAACACCCTTCAAAAATCCAAGAAACAACGGGGGATCGCCCAGAGGTGTCAAGAGGCCACCACTGTTGGAGACCATGAAGATAAAGAACACCACAGTATGCGTGACGTGTGATCGGGAACTATTGGCCCGGAGCAGCGGGCGAATCAGCAGCATTGATGCGCCCGTTGTTCCGACGAAACTGGCAATGGCGGTTCCAAAACCCAGGAGCAGACTGTTCACCACGGGCGTACCAGCCAGTGATCCGCGCACGTAGATGCCGCCACTGATGACAAACAACGACCCCAGCAGCAGCAGGAACGAGACGTATTCTTTACCGCTGTGCTCCAGCGTATGCAGACCGGCTTCCCCAAACATGGTGAGATAAATCGCCACCGGGATCGACAGGATCGCGACCACAATCCCTTTGTTCGAATTGTGCTCCCACCAGTGCGGGTTGATCAGCGGGAAGGCGGCAATCGAAAGCAGCAAAAGTACAAAAGGGACTGTCGAAAACTTCGAAACCAGCTTCCCCAGCGGTTCATGCCCGGCATGTGCATTCCCAGCATGGGAATCTTTTTCAGAATGGTGTTCATCCGACTTTGTGTGATCTGCCGCTGGAGGAACAGCTTCCTGAACAGGTGACGATTCCTGAGCTAAGGCCGAACTTCCTTCACTGAGGAGTAATATTCCTGTGAGCAGCAGGCCTATGATTGCAAGGCTCAACAAAGTTCGCGGGAAGACGCGTGTTGCTCCAGCATTGCAATTGGCCAAGGGGTTCATGGATCTTTCAGGCAAAGCCGAATTCAAGGCGGTATCCTTAGATTCAGTAGTTTGAAACGAAAACTCCTCAGGGATGATCTACAACACCCCGCCTCGTAGGGCAACTCCCTGTGAATGTCATTCTCGTGAATTGGAATAGATAACCCAACACTTATCGAAGAAGTCGATCCGGCCTTGTCGAGTTTTTTCAGGTTTCCTAAACTTTACAGAACATGGAAGTTACAGTGTTTTGGCTCATTCCGAAGAGGCCGTTTCCCAAGCTGATCGGGAGAAGATCCTTTTCAGCAGATCGTAAGCGGAGAAGTCATGGCCTCTTGTCTTCGTAAAGGTTGTACCCATTGATGAAGCAGATTGCCCTGCTGGGTTCAACTGGTTCGATCGGCTTAAGCACACTCGACGTGGTCCGCAGTGACCCCGCATCGTTTCAACTCTTTGCACTTGCCGCTCATCGTCGCGTGCGGGAACTCGCCTCGCAATGCCACGAATTTCATCCGCGCTATGCCGTCATTGCAGATCCATCTTTGGCTGGTGAGATCGATCGTTCGCTGTTTCCACCTCAGACTCAACTGCTGTTTGGCGAAGAAGGGATCGAGCAGGTCGCGACTGATCCTCAGGTCGGGATTGTTGTTTCGGCGATCGTTGGAGCCGCTGGCCTCAAGGGAACCTGGGCCGCCGCACAATCGGGCAAACGGGTCGCTTTGGCCAATAAAGAAAGCCTGGTTGTCGCTGGTGCACTCGTCACAAATGCGGCAAAGGCTTCTGGCGGTGAAATCCTGCCTGTTGACAGTGAACACAGTGCGATCTTTCAGTGCCTCGCTGCCGGGAATCGCCACGAGGTGGCCCGCATTCATTTGACGGCCAGTGGTGGGCCTTTCCGCAAGTCCTCACGTGCCGAACTCGACAAGGTGACAGTTGCCGCTGCCCTCGATCATCCCACCTGGAAGATGGGCCCGAAGATCACCATCGACAGCGCGACGATGATGAACAAGGCCCTCGAAGTGATCGAAGCCCGCTGGCTCTTCGATGCCAGCGTGGACGAATTAAACGTCGTGGTGCATCCCCAATCGATCATTCACTCTCTGGTGGAATATGTGGATGGCTCGATTTTGGCTCAGCTTTCTCCGCCCGATATGCGCCTGCCCATTCAATATGCGTTATCATGGCCCCAGCGAAAACCTGGTTTTGCTCGTAAGATGAACTGGTTCGAATCTCAGACGATGGAGTTTTTCCCCCCTGATTTGGACCGGTTTCCTGCCTTGAAGCTGGGTTTTGAAGTCGCTGCAGCCGGTGGAGGCAGCGGAGCAGTACTGAATGCGGCAAACGAAGTCGCTGTCGAACGATTTTTAAACAATGATTTGAAGTTCATGGAGATTCCCCAGGTTTGTGGGGAAGTACTAGCCGCGCACACGCACTCCACCAATCCTTCACTGAGTGAATTGTTGGCACTGGATGCCTGGGCACGCGAGGAGACGCGACGTTGGAAAGCTTAGATTTGATCCTTTTGCTCAATCCCTGCCTGATGGCTCTCACTCTGGGCAGCCTTCAGAATATCTTGTACGTCGCCCTTGGCCTCGGGATGGTGATCTTTTTCCACGAACTGGGCCACTTTGCCGTCGCCAAATGGTGCGATGTCCACGTCGAGCAGTTCAGCATTGGCTTTGGCCCGGCGATTCTGGCCAAAAGATGGGGCGAAACAGTCTATGCACTCAGAGCCATTCCTTTTGGTGGTTATGTGCAGATGCTGGGGCAGGACGATGCCGACCCCAGCCAACTGACCAGCGAAGAAATCGCGGCTGATCCGCGGTCGTTCTCGTCCAAACCCGTCTGGCAACGCATGGCGATTATCTCGGCTGGCGTGATCATGAATCTCATCACGGGGCTGATCTTCTGTGCGATTGCCTTTGCCATGGGTGTGGAATCTGTCCCCGCGATTGTCGGCAGTGTAGAACCTGGTCATCCCGCCTGGGTGGCAGGGCTCGAACGTGGCGACAAGATTGAGAAAATGGGTGGCCGAACCATCCGTTCGTTTGAAGAAGTTTCCATCAGTGCTGCGCTTTCGACGGGCCCGATTGATGTGGAAGGTCGTCGTCGTGATGACACACCGTTCAAAACTGTTGTCGTCCCAGATACCAGCGGCAACCGTCCATCGATTGGTGTGAGCTTCAGTTCTTCTTTGCGATTGATGAAGTTTCCTAATGGTGATCCCACTGTGATGCCGGGCACGCCCGCTGCATCTGCCGAGCCACCACTTCAGGGGCTCGACCTGATCACACACGTGGATGATGTCGAAGTGAAATCGTTCCAGGATCTCGAAGATCGACTCGTTTCTAAAGGTGGTGAAACGGTCACGCTCACAGTTCGCCGCCCACCCGTGAATGCCGCTGGGGTTCCCGATCTCGATGCCCCTGGTGAAGAAATCAAATCACGTGTGGGCCCGGGTTTCTTCCGCACTCTGGGGCTCTCGATGGATACTGGTCCGATTACCGCTGTGCGACTCGGCTCCCCTGCACAAAAGGCCGGTTTTCTAGCTAAAGATAAAATTGTCAAAGTGGGCGACCGGGCGATTGGCACCGCTCTCAATCCATTGCGTCTGCCTGACGAATTAAGCCAGATGGCTGGCAAAGAAATCGAAATCACAGTCGCTCGTCAGAAGGATGGCGGCGGTAATCAGGAAGTGGTGCTCAAGGTCACTCCTGAGTCCAGTCCTGGCTGGCTCGATGCTCCTTTGCGTGCCGGCGATGCACTCGCCATTCCTGCGATTGGTGTCGCCATTCAGGTTGTGCCCGTCGTCCTGAGTGTCGATCCTGGTTCTCCTGCGGAAGCTGCAGGGATCAAACCTGGTCAGCGGATCCTCAAGCTGGCACTGCTTCCTCATCCCGATGAAGGATCAGGCCCGGACGCGGAAACGGTCGAAGTTGACCTGGGGAGCGATAAAGAGAAAAACGTTAATAACTGGGCTTTCGCCTTCGTGCAACTGCAGAGGTATCCACTTCGCAAAGCGACGTTGACCATCAAGGAAGATTCCGAAACTCGAACGATTGATCTCGAACCTGTGGCTGATAAAGAGTGGCCTTACCCACGCCGTGGATTTGCAATGTATCCGGCTCGCACGACCCAACAGGCCAAGTCTTTCAGTGAAGCGTTCAAGATGGGCTATGCCAACATGGAGAAGTCTGTCCTGAATATCTATATGACACTGCGCAGCCTCTTCACAGGGCATTTGAGTGTTTTTGAATTGCATGGTCCATTAGGGATTGCCCGGGCTGCTTATGAGATTTCCAAGCTGGGAATTTCGTCACTGCTGATCTTCCTGGGCTTTTTGAGTGCGAACCTGGCGGTGATTAACTTCCTGCCGATTCCGATGCTCGATGGTGGACACATGGTCTTCCTGGGTTACGAAGCGATCACCCGCAAAAAACCCAATGAAAAAGTGCAGATTGCCGCCACCTATGCCGGCATGGCCTTTGTCCTGGGACTGATGCTCTTTGTCATCTGCCTCGATCTGTTTGTCCACAAGTTCTAAACCTGAATTCAGGTCGGTGTAACGGCTCAGTTCCATGCTTTCTCAGTGCCATGCTTGCGGCCCTGAGTTGCCATGCACCAACTCTTTCTCCTTCTCCCATTCCGATGGGAGAAGGCCGGGATGAGGGCCGCATTTTTTGAAGCAGGGTGCCATGCAGCGCCAGCCGAATGCACCAGCTCTTTCAGACGAGTGGTTCAGACTTCACGGAATGCCA
This sequence comes from Planctomyces sp., assembly GCA_027483405.1. Lineage (GTDB taxonomy): Bacteria > Planctomycetota > Planctomycetia > Planctomycetales > Planctomycetaceae > Planctopirus. The sequence goes on from JAIXUU010000309.1 coordinate 22,818, forward strand.
CATAGATAATGATCCGGAACCGGAGCCATGCCACCACTTCTGGATATCCCTGCCGCTTTAGAACTCATCAGTACCTCGGCGCAGGCACTCGCTGAAGAGTCAGTGCCTCTCGATGAGGCTCTCGGGCGAGTGACGAGCCAGGCGATTCTCAGTCCCGAACCTTCCCCCCTGTTCGATAAAGCACTGATGGATGGCTATGCCATCCGGGCCGAAGACCTCGCACAGTCTGCCGGGTTATCTACGTCCTCTCTAAGCCCATCACTTCGCGTGACAGGTCTCATCTGTGCTGGTCAGACACCGTCCAGGAGTCTCGCTGCGGGTGAAGCGATTCAGATCATGACGGGGGCACCACTCCCGTCCGGAACCACCGCAGTTGTCAAAATCGAAGCGACCACACGGAAAGAGGACCTGGTTTTCATTCACGAATCCACAGCCGTCGGTGCTAATCTGATCCGGCGTGGAGCCGTCATGCAACCGGGCCAGCTGGTATTAAGTGCTGGTCAAAGGTTAGCTCCCCAGCATCTGGCAGGTCTGGCCGAACTGGGGATCGTGACCATTCCAGTCAAACAAAAGCCAACACTCGCCATTCTGGCCACGGGGGATGAACTGGTTCCTCCCAGCGAAAAGCCAGGCCCCGGCCAGATTCGAAACTCGAATGAGACTTTGCTCGCCAGCCTCGCGTTACAAGCCGGCTGTGAAGTGCAGAGACTCGGCATGGCCTCCGACGCGTTGGACGAACTCACGCTCAAGATCCGCCAGGGCTTGGCAGCCGATCTTCTCCTCTTAACAGGGGGTGTCTCCGCAGGTATGCTTGATCTCGTCCCTCAGGCACTCACTTCTGAAGGTGTGGAAAAGATCTTTCACAAAGTTGATATCAAGCCTGGTAAGCCCATCTGGTTCGGGATCAAACGGCAGCCGAAGACCTGCCTCGTCTTCGGCCTTCCCGGCAACCCGGTCAGCAGTCTCGTCTGCTTCGAACTGTTTGTGAAAACCGCCTTGCGAAAATTTTCGGGGCTCACTCCCACGATAGCTCCAGCCATCGAAGCCTTGGCTGCGGTCGACGAAAAATACACGAGCGATCGGCCCACGTATCACCCCGCCTTCATCGACTCCACCGGCTCATCCACCACGGCCCGCACAATCCCGTGGCAGGGTTCATCCGATCTGCAGGCCACTCTCTCAGCGAACGGCATGATTTACTTCCCGGCGAATTCCCCGCCACCCAGACAAGGCGAAACACTTCTCGCTTACCGCTGGTGCTGATCTTCTCTCGCTGATCTTCTCCTGCAGAGGCCAAATTACGCCCAGAATTGCAGAATTCTGCGAAGGCATGATGACAGATTCTCGCCACACCGTTACATCTATTAGTCCCGGGGAATCGCTGTCATCCCCCGGTCATCTGACCAGCCCGAGGGAATGAGTGACGTTAAGGACGACAGCCGGGCCGCAGGGATCATTCGGCTCGCCAGAGAAGTTTTCGCAAAACGCCTGCTCGATAAAGCGTTGTTCACCAATACATGGAGGTCGCCTCGAATGTCGGTTCCTGTCCGTCAAATGTGGACGATCGCCAGCTACGTGCTCAAACAGCGAATGCTGGGCAACACGCGATATCCGCTGGTGCTGATGCTCGAACCTCTTTTTCGCTGCAATCTGGCCTGCGCTGGATGTGGCAAGATCCAGCATCCCGTCGAGATTTTGCGCAAGCACCTTTCTCCCGAAGAATGCTTCGCTGCCGCCGATGAATGCGGTGCGCCGGTCATTTCCATTCCCGGTGGTGAGCCACTGTTGCACCCGCAAATCGGCGAAATTGTCGCAGGGCTCGTGGCTCGCAAAAAGTTTGTCTATCTGTGCACGAATGCCATCCTGCTTGAAAAACATCTCCACAAATTCCAGCCCAGCCCGTATCTGACCTTCTCGATTCATCTGGATGGCCCGCAGGAAGAGCACGATTTTGCGGTATGCCGTGAAGGTGTGTATGACGTCGCCATCAGTGCGA
>JAIXUU010000232.1 GCA_027483405.1 Planctomyces sp.
GGTGTACATTTCATAGAGATCTCGGGCAAAGAGAGCGGCTTCATCTCCGCCTGTTCCCGCACGAATTTCCATGATCAGGCTGCCGCGAGTGAGCGAATCGCCGGCGGTCACCATGTCTTCGAGTTCGGTTTTCAGTGGTTCGTAACGGGGCTTCAGCTCATCGATTTCGGCTTGTGCAATCTCTTTGGTTTCATCGTCGGTCGCTTCAGCCAGCATGGTTTCTGCAGCGAGCAGATCGTCCTGCAAGGTGTTGAATTCACGAACGGTCGAGGCAATTTTTGATAAGCCTCCGTGCTCTCGCTGAATTTCCAGCATCTTGCTGACATCCGCCAGCACTTCCGGATCCTGAAGTTGTGCTTCCAGCTCTTCGAAGCGTGCGAGCTTGGCCTGAAGTGTGGGGAACATGCGGGTTGTCATGGCAAAAATCCGGACGACAGAAGGACAAGAGACGATCAGAGCATCAGGTCGCTCATGGAAGCAGGAATCTGGCGTTGATTGTGAGCTATACCGATGGATCGGGAACTCTCATTGATTAGCCACCAGAAAACGGCAATGCCGTCGGATCAGCCGACCCGACGGCAATGAGGTACGGCAGCAGCTGACAGGAGCCATGAAATCGGCCCAGCCAACAGCCCCGGAGGACTCTGATCACTACTTCTTTTCGCGTTTATCCCAGTTGTACTTCTTCTGGAACTTCTCAACGCGACCCGCAGTATCGATGAACTTCTGCTTGCCGGTGAAGAAGGGGTGAGAGAGCGAGCTGATATCCACCGTCACCAGTGGAAGCTGTCGCCCTTCGTAATCACCGGTTTTTTCGGTCTTGATTGTCGAGCGAGTGACGAACTTTTCGCCCGTGGACATGTCCAGAAAGACAACTTCGCGATACTGGGGGTGAATGTCTTTTTTCATCGGCCTAACCTTGAATTCTTCTCTATTTGAAGAGCCACCACCCAACGAGCGGGGAGCAATATCCTGAATTTTGACTCACAAGTGTTCAACTGCCATGTGAGATGCAAATGATTTTGTGCAGGCTGTGCTCGAAAAAACACAATTCCACCAAACTTTTGCGGTATGGAGAGTGTAACTTCCACAAAATCGAGTCGCAAGGAAGCGGGCTGTTTGCCGTAAACTCATAAATCAAAGAGGTTTGCAATGACCAGTCGTTCACAGAATCTCAGTTCCAATGGTTGTTCAGACTTCCGGAATGTCGATTTGTCAGGGGAACTGGGCACTGTGAAGCATTAAAGTGACCATTGAATACGCGTTACGAGTGTGTGGCCGTTTCGATGATCATGATGCAAAGAATTTCTGAAACGAACCTGGCCATCGTCCTTCAGCGAAAGTCAATTTGATGAGCCTTTCTGGTAAGCATCGCGTGGTGATTGTGGGCGGCGGATTTGGCGGCCTGACCACGGCCAAAGCTCTGCGGAAATCCCCGGTTGATATTACGCTAGTGGATCGACGGAATTTTCATCTCTTTCAGCCGCTGCTTTATCAAGTGGCGACGGGAGGGTTGTCTCCCGGGAATATTGCCGCCCCTTTGCGATCAATTTTTGCGAGGCAAAGAAATGTCCATGTGGTCATGGATGAGGTGATCGGGTTTGACCTGCCCAGGCGGCGGGTTCTGCTCCAGGAAGGAGAACTCGCTTTCGATTCGCTGGTGGTGGCTGCGGGTGCGAAGACAGGCTACTTCGGCAATGACCAATGGGCTGAAAATGCACCGGGTCTGAAAACTGTTGAGGATGCCATCGAGATCCGCGGGCGTGTCCTGACGGCTTTTGAAGAGGCCGATAAGCTGCCGACGCCTCAGGCCCGCGAACATCTGCTGACGTTTGTGGTGGTGGGTGCCGGCCCGACGGGTGTTGAACTGGCGGGAACTCTGGCCGAAATTGCGCGCCATACACTCAGGCATGATTTTCGCATTATTAATCCAGCCGAGACGCGCATCATTCTGATCGATGCGGCCCCGCGGATTCTCATGGCGTATGCCGAAGACCTTGCGCTGAATGCGCAGAAGAAACTGATGGACATGGGTGTGGAAGTCCGCACGCAGGTCAAAATTCAAAAAGTGGATGCCTCGGGTGTGGAAGTGATGACGGCACAGGGAGTCGAACAGATCGCTGCCGCCAATGTGCTCTGGGCAGCGGGAGTTACGGCTTCACCACTCGCAAAATTGCTATCGGAAGCTACTGGTGCACCACTCGATCGTCAGGGACGGATTGAAGTCCAAAGCGATCTCACACTGCCGAACCATCCTCAAGTTTATGTGATTGGGGATATGGCCCATTTCAAACTTCCCAGTGGGCAGGCCGTTCCTGGTGTGGCTCCGGCGGCAATGCAGCAGGGGAAATATGTGGCTAAAGCGATTCAATCGCGCTTTCAAAACGTTTCTTTATCACCGTTCACCTATACCGATCTGGGGAGCATGGCCACGATTGGCCGGAAGGCAGCGATCGCGCAGATTGGAACATGGAAGTTCACGGGACTCATCGCCTGGATCCTGTGGCTGTTTATTCATCTGATTCAAATCGTCAGCTTTGAAAGCCGTATTCTGGTGCTGATTCAATGGGCGTGGAACTATCTCACATTCAGTCGTTCGGCCCGGTTGATTACGCAAAGCGGCTACACCCACGGCGGCCATCTGCGAACCACCCATGTCACAAATTCGGCGGATAACAACTAGATAACAATTCGATGGATCAAATCATGTGTTTTGATCGGTTGCAGGCATGTGGTATGTAACACAATAGCAGGCTATGACAGTCGGTCAGTGGCAATCTATTAGTATCTACCTGTGAAAAGTAATGTCTATCCTCTGTGTGTAAAACCCGTGGTGCATCGACCTACTGAGACATTTCAATGATTCACGCCGCCAAGAATACTGTTTGCCTCTGGTACCATGGGGATGCTGAAGAGGCGGCGAAGTTTTATGCCGAAACGTTTCCGGATTCGTTTGTGGGGAAAACTCATCGAGCACCGAGCGATAATCCTTCCTGCGATGAGGGCGAGGTGCTGACGGTGGAGTTCACGGTGCTGGGGATTCCGTGTCTGGGATTGAATGGCGGCCCGGGCGTCGAGCACAACTGGGCCTTCTCATTTCAGGTGGCGACGGAAGATCAGGAAGAAACGGATCGCTACTGGAACGCGATCGTCTCGAATGGAGGCGAAGCGAGCCAGTGTGGCTGGTGCAAGGATCGCTGGGGGATTCATTGGCAGATTACTCCCAGAGCCTTGACAGAGGCTTTCACAGGCGAGGATCGTGCAGCGGCCAAACGGGCTTTTGATGCCATGATGACGATGCAGAAAATCGATATCGCAGCGATCATCGCCGCTGTCAAAGGTTGAGTTTTATCGTGATGCAACGCTGTCTACGCTGATATTCCTCTGACGTTGGATTGTCGGGGAGACTGTGGGTGCGAGGCTGTTGTTTCTGGGTGATGTCGCTAAAGTTCATGCTGCAGCGTGTGCTGATGATTTGTTCCTGCCGTGTTTCCTGAGAAAGCCGATTGATGCGACAAGCCCCGCCTGCGAATGTGTGTCGAATGCTGCTGTGCCGGCATGGAGCGACGGCTGCGAATGAGATGCGTCCCTACATTTTGCAGGGGTGTGAAATGAACGGGCCGCTCACGGCGATTGGTGAAGCGCAAGCCCGATCGCTCGCGGCGGCATTGAGTGCCTTTCGTATTGCAGGGGTTTATGCGAGCCCACTTCAGAGGGCTCATCAGACAGCCGAATTCATTGCGAAGAATCATGACCTGAAGGTGGAAACCGACGCGAACTTACGGGAATGCAGCGTCGGTCGCTGGGAAGGGCTTGACTGGGAAACCATCCGCACGAAGGACAAAGAGGCTCACGATCATTTTTTTGCTGATCCCGCAACCAATCCTCACCCGGGAGGCGAATCCTACTCAGATGTGCTTCATCGTGCTGAGCCGACTCTGAAACAATTGGCTGAGCGGCATCAGGGAGAGAATATTGTGGTGGTGGCTCATAATATGCTCAATCGAGTGATACTCACGCCGCTGCTGGGTTTACCACTGCGTATGGCGCGTCAGGTCAAGCAGGCCAATTGTTGTATTAATGTGATCGAGTGGACGACTGACAAGGCCGAACTGATTACGCTCAATAGTGTGCTTCATCTTGATTGATCGCATGGAGATTGAGCAGTGAGCCAGAGATCCGGTGGTTTACTCATCCCAGAAGTCAAAGGCGTGTGGAGAGGTTTTCAAACATGTTTGGACTTCCAAAGATCTGGGGGTTCGCGAAGACGCTCAACCCCAGCCACCCGGTCGACATTAAATGTGACGTGGATAGGCCTTAAGACCACGCCCTTGCGCAGAGCCTCCAGGGTCGTGCCACCCAGAATTGTGCAACCCAAGGGCGAGGCTAGAGTGGTTGCAGGGCACGCTAGACGCCATTTAATCCCGGAGTCCGTACGAGCGGAAACTGTCTCAGGTCGATCTATTGCTTAGGTGAATTCTGGGCGCGGGCCGTTTCATACTCTTGAATGGCTTGTGCAAAGGCCGCTTTTCGTTCAGGAGTATGCAGTCGATAGAGGTTGATGGAATAGCCGGCCCGGGCATCGGGCTGCCAGGTGCGGAATTTCTGATAGGGATCGTTGCCGAAGACGTAAAGTCCACCCAGGTGGGTGACAGAAATTGCCAGAAGTTCATAGTCCTCCAGTGGTCGGCGCAGTGCTTTGGTGGGGTCAGCCTCAATGCCATAAGCGGTTGGTAAGGCCGTCCCGAAGTATTGCAAAGCGACTTTCGACGAGTCTTCGCGGGAGAGTAACTGCTGCAAGGTGGGGAGATCCTGACCCCAATCGATATTCGAATCCAGCAGCAACCTGCCACCCTGCTCCGGCCCACCACAAAGCCCATTGAAGTAGGAGAGGGTGTGGGGATATATCGACCATGAACTCCAAACTTGCATGGCCAACAACAGGCTGGTACTTAGTGTGAATATCATACGAGGCCAATGGGCTTTCGAGGTACCATTCGTATTAGGGAAGCGAGCTATAAAACTACGATAAATCATGAAGATCGTATCAATACCCAGCATGATGAAGAGTGGGTAGAGGATCAATACATAGCGGTGGCCGATATTGATGCGGGCAAAGAGCAGGAGTGCTGCCAATACAGCGAAAGAAAGCCACAAGCAGCGCCGGGAGAAATCCAGTTTACTCCAGCTTATGCAACCAGCCAGCCTCAGGAAAATCGTGCCCAAAAGCAGCAGAGCGATCAGAATCAGTTCTGAGGGCGTACTCTTGAACCCGATGGTGCAGGGGAAGTATGTTCGCCAACCAGTGAGTGAGGTTTCACCCATCAGAAAAGCTGTGTGTCCGCTTTTGTTGTGAAGGTATTGAAAAAGGACACCCGCGATAGGAGCGGGCCTTTTCCAGCGGCGATGGGCCTGATCCATGATCCAGTCTGCCCAGGGCCCCCGACCAAGGATTTCGACCCAGGGTGAATCGGGCGGCGTGACTTCCAGCGGAACATTTTTCAGAGGGCCTGTGAACGAAAAGCCGTGAAAGGCCCACCACAGGGGGATCACCAGCAGGAGCAGTAACGAATAGGTGACGAACGTCTGCCGGACGACGGGCCACCAGATGCGTGATGATTGACTTTTAGAACTGGATTCGACGGGCTCGTCTGTGTGGGAAACGTTTTGCTCGCGAAGAGCCCGCCCGAGGAACATCAGTCCGGCCACGGGGAAGAGGAAGACCCCCGAGTACTTTGCCGAAAGGCAGGCGGCCATGGCGATGGCGAGGATCCCCAACCGGCTCCAGGTTGGCCTTTCGAGATAATGGGCTAACGCCAGAATTCCCAGCAATCCGAATAAAGCGAAACTTAAATCGGTCGTCGCCAGGGCGGCATGGGCCTGAATTGTGGGTGAGGCGGCTGTCATGAGGACACCCAGGGACGCACCGGCAGGCCCGCACTTTTTGCCCAGCCATAACCAGATGACGATGAGCAGGGGCATGCCCACGAGAAGTGTGTTGAGGCGGCGAGGCCAGATGATCAACTGAGGATCGTTCTCGTGTCCGACCCAGACTTCATGGCGATATTCATTTCGAGAGAGGAGCAATGGTGGGAGATAGCAGATGATGATGGGGAGTGGTGCGACGCCGCAATCGCAGATGGCAGGATCGAGTGTTCCCGAAGCGACTGTCCTGACGCCGGCATTGAGATAAAATGTTTCGTCGAACGTGAGGCTCGATGTTGCTTGAATCTGGAAGCTCGCATAGCCCAAAAGCCCCATCGCCAGAAATAAGGCCAGCCACGAATAGACCGGAATTTTGCGGTTGATGGCTGAGAGAGTCAGATTTGGCTGAGAGGCCGTGGCTATCATGTTTTCAGGTATTTCCCATGGTTATCTTACCACCCGATGGTCAACGATTGGCGAAGGTCGAGTGGAAGAGCGAAGCTGCTGGATGGCTATTTGAGACAGAATGTTTCGCTGGTGGCAATCGCTTCGAGCATGGCGGATAAGCGATAATCATTATCGCGAGCGGCCTGCACAATGCGGTCGATGGCGGGTTGATCGGAGAGACCCAGTTCTCTGCCGAGCGCGTAAGTGAGCAGGCGTTCTGCCAAGGCTTTGACGAATAGATCGTGGCGCTGGTAGAGAGCTTGCTGCAATCCGCGAACGCCGACGATGTTTGTCCCGTCGGGCATGCGGGATGAGGCATCGATCAGTGGATCATTGGCCTGGATTCTGCCCTGGTAGCCAAACCCTTCGCGTTCGCGCCAATCACCGGTGGCATTGAAGTTTTCGAGTGCGAACCCTAAGGGATCGATCTTATTGTGGCAGCGGGCGCATTGCGGCAACTCGCGATGGATTTCCAGCCGCTGGCGAACGGTGGCTTTGTCGATGCCGGGGACTTTGGGGGCAATTTCGCCGGCATTGGCGACGGGGAGGCCGGGATCTGTCCCCAATAATGTCTTGAGAATCCAGGTTCCTCGTTTGACAGGAGACGTGCGAGTTCCGTTGGAGGTGAGACATAAAATCGAAGCCTGGGTGACGATGCCGCCGCGGGGGATATCGCTAGAGATTTGTACGCGACGGAACTGATCGCCGCGGACTCCATCAATCTCATAGAAGCGGGCCAGTCGTTCGTTGATGACGACAAAATCGGATTGGATCATTTGCCGGACATCGAGATCGTGCTGCAGAAACTCCTGAAAGTAGGCCAGTGATTCTTCGATCATCGATGTTTCGAGATGACGGTCGTATTCCGGATAGAGATCTTTGGCGGGTGGATTGGCTCCGACTTGCCTTAAACCCAGCCATTGGCCAGCGAAGTTTTCGACAAAGGCCCGCGAACGAGGATCTTTGAGCAATCGTGAAACCTGGCTTTTGAGGACTTCTGGTTGTGAAAGCCGCTTTTCGGCCGCGAGTTGCAAGAGTTTATCATCGGGCATACTTGACCAGAGCCAGTACGAGAGTCTGGTGGCCAGTTGATAGTCATCGAGTGGCCGGGCAGGGTTTTGAACGGGCCCTTCGACGAGATATAAAAAGTTGGGTGACGTGAGAATCGAGATGAGTGGCAGCTTGAGTGCTTCGATGAAGGTGCGAGATTTGCGGGCAGAAATAAACTGAGCCAGACGCTGCTGTACTTCGGCTTCGTCGGGTGGCCGACGATAGGCCCGCTGCATCATGTTCCGCAGGATGGAGGTGATGGCGGATACTTCATTGTCTGCGGAAGGATTTTCTTTCCCGATGATGAGCTGATGACTGGGAGGTGGCCAGCTTTCGAAGATCGGTCCTTCGATCTCGAACCAGTCGACTAGCAGCTCGGGACGTGCAAACTCCAGTGATGATTGCAGCCAGAAATTTTCGAGCTCGCGTGGAATCGAATAGGCATACTCGAAAGAGATGCCCGCAGTTTCGGTCGTCATGCGGGTCAAAAATGTTTTGATCTCGGGCTGTTCCCGGGTGCCTTCGATATCGAACTCGGCAATGGTGCGAGGCTGTGAACCCAATTGAACATTAAGTTTGGCGCGGACTGGGCCGTAATCGTAGATCCGGGAAGTTTCGAAATGACGGAGATCTCGCTGGTACTGCTCTGTATGCTGTCGGGTTCGTTCGGGATGTTTGGCGATCTGCTCGTCGCGCCGCTTGGCCAGAATTGTTGCGGCACGGGCGATGACGTCCTGGCGAGTGGGTTTTGTCCCGGCCAGTTGTGCCCGGATGCGATAGGTGCCGGCAATGGGAACTCGAAAATCGCGAGCCCCCACATTCGTATCCCAGGAGGAATGGTGAACAGCCACCCATTCGCCTTGCTGCCGATTGTTGCCGCCATTAACGAGAGGGTTGTTTTTAGGATCGAGCCGCAGACGGACTCGATCGGCAGGGCCAGCCTTCGGGTCGAATTTCCAGCGGATGGTCGGTGGTTGTTCCCCTTCGACCAGTGCGCGATCGAGAATCTGCCTGGCTGAAGCGAGGTAGAGTTCCATGTGCATGGGAGAGATGGTTAAAGCACTTCCGTTGTTATCGAAGCCTCCTGCGGCGGGGTCTTCTGGAAATGCCGAGACATCGAAATCAAGGCCCACGAGATCGCGAATTGTGCGGCGGTATTCATCGCGCGTCAGGCGTCTTAAGACGTTGGTTTGTTCCCGCGAAAATTTCTCGGCACGGACGGCTTCGGCTGTCACCCAGTCGACCACGGCAGCGACTTCTTTTGCCTGCGGCTGAGGACTTTCTTCCGGTGGCATTTCATGCGAGTTGAGCACATTGACCACTTCCCGCCAGCGGGCTTTGGCCACGGGGTCTGTCAATTGATTCTTCAGTTGTGCTGCATCAAGGCTGAATTCGCCTTCGGGTTTTTCACCTGAGTGACATTCGCTGCAGTACGATTTGAGAAAAGGAGCGACCAATTTTTGGTACCCCTGCTGATCGGGGACAAACTCAGTGGTTCGATGCTCGGCAGCCCATACCGTGGGCTGCACGCTGAAGAGGAACAGGATGCACAAGGTGAGCCAGAAAGGATTTCGCCCTTCAGAATCACATAAAGTGATGGAAAACTGGTAGATTTTCAGCATGGGATCGTATCCAGAAGCATGGCTGATTCGTCATGTCGCAAATGTCTGATGTGGGATGAGCATCGCATCCACGTTTTGTTATACAATGCCGATGAACCAAAAGGCAGCACTCCATTTTCAGAGTCTGGCTTTTGAGAATGTGGATTGCGTTTTGTGGGATCACTATGCCGGATGCTCTCTCGCCAACACCGACTCAAACCCGCGCAGCCTCTGGGGTTCAGAAATCACATGCCTGGCGGTGGGGCTTCCTGCTGTTATTGGCGGGAGTTGGATTGGGAGCGGGCATGCTTGCCAATTCATGGATCATGGCCCAGAAAGGCCGCGGCGAAAAAAGTGGCCCGCCGGAAGGTGTGATGGCACCTGCGGGGATGGTCTGGATCCCTGGTGGTGAATTTCGCATGGGTTCGAATGATCCACTGGCATGGGATGACGAACGTCCGACACATCCGGTTTCTGTGGAGGGTTTCTGGCTTGATGAGCACGAAGTGACCAATCGGGAGTTTGCCGAGTTTGTTAAAGCCACGGGCTATGTGACGACTGCTGAAAAAGCTCCGACAGTCGAAGAGATTCTGGCGAACAGTCCTCCCGGCACAGCAGCACCAGATCCTGCGGTGCTCGTGCCGGCTTCGTTAGTGTTTACTCCGCCCGATCATCCGGTCCCTTTGAATAATTTTTCGCAGTGGTGGGTCTGGACGCCCGGTGCGAACTGGCGTCATCCCGAAGGGCCGGGTTCGAATATCGACGAGCGAATGGATCATCCCGTGGTGCATGTCTCGTGGGATGATGCCAGTGCCTATGCGCAATGGGCAGGCAAACGGTTGCCGACAGAAGCTGAGTGGGAACGGGCGGCGCGGGGAGGCAAAGAGGGTTTGCCGTTTGTCTGGGGGACAGCGCCCCCCAGTGAAACTTCACCACAGGCGAATCTGTGGAATGGAAAGTTCCCTTATGAGAATACTGCCAAAGATGGCTTTACTCGCACGGCTCCGGTCAAATCGTTCCCGGCGAACGATTACGGGCTGTACGATATGTCTGGTAATGTCTGGGAGTGGTGTCACGACTGGTATGACCGGGAGCTCTATTCCAAACGGCCACAACTGGCAGTGACAAAAAATCCCGCCGGGCCCGAGAAAAGCCACGACCCCACGCAACCTTTCCAGCAATTGCGATCTCAACGTGGCGGTTCGTTTCTATGTAACGATAGCTATTGTTCACGCTATCGCCCCAGTGCCCGGCATGGCTGCAGCCCTGATACCGGGATGTCGCATGTGGGCTTCCGCTGTGCAAAGTCGGTGGCCCCATGATTTCTCCCAAGCCGCAACCAACCCGAGCTGAATCCACGGCGGAAAACAGCAGTCGATGGCTCACTGAGGGACAACTGCAAACATCGATTGCCGGTCTGGCGATCGTGTCCATGCTTGCATGGGGAATCATCGCCTATGGTTCACCCAACTCTACGATTTACAGTTCGATTCATGTTGCCGATCTGCCACTGCTCGTGGCCTTGTTGCTGGGGGGCGGCTACCTGGTGGCCGGCCTTATGGGGAATCTTTTCCGGGGAGAGTTTGGCTCAGATCTACTGGCTGGTATCTCAATCGTCACATCTGTGCTCCTGGGGGAATATCTGGCAGGGACACTGGTGGTGCTGATGCTCTCAGGGGGTGAAGCACTCGAAGCTTACGCTGTCCGACGAGCCTCGAGTGCTCTTGATGCACTCGCCAAGCGCATGCCCACGGTCGCGCATCGGTTGATTGATGGGCACCTGACCGATGTCCCGCTCGATCAGGTCAAAGTCGGAGAGTTACTGGTGGTGCTGCCGCACGAGTTCTGTCCGACAGACGGCACAGTCACCGAAGGCCGTGGCACGATGGACGAATCGTTCCTCACGGGTGAACCCTATCTGCTTCCCAAGGCGGTGGGGGCGAGTGTGCTTTCGGGGGCCATCAATGGGGAGGCGGCACTGACGATTCGTGTCGATCAGCCAGCCAGTGATTCACGCCATGCCAAGATCATGGAGGTCATGCGGGCTTCTGAGCAGCAGCGGCCGCGCCTGAGGCGGTTGGGTGATCAACTGGGAGCCTGGTACACACCACTTGCGGTAGGTATTGGGATTGCGGCGTGGGTCATCAGTGGCGAAGCGATTCGATTTCTCGCTGTGCTGGTGGTGGCGACTCCCTGCCCGCTGCTGATTGCGATCCCGGTGGCGATCATCGGTGCGGTTTCACTTTCTGCCCGCAAAGGAATCGTCATTAAGGATCCCGCTGTTCTTGAAACAGTCACGCAGTGCCGGGTGGGAATTTTTGATAAAACCGGAACGCTGACCTACGGCCGCCCTGCGATGGTCGAGTTGACGCCACTTTCGGGCTTCGAACGAAATCGTGTTCTGCAACTGGCAGCCACACTTGAACAATATTCGAGACATCCACTGGCTATGCCATTTCTGGAAGCGATTCAGAAAACGGGTTTGCCATTGCTGGAAGTTTCTAGTGTGGCGGAACTCCCTGGGCAAGGGCTGACAGGGCTGGTTCAAGGTCATCAGATCGTTGTGACGGGACGTGCAAAACTTCAGAAGAATCAACCGGCTCTGGCTGAGCAGTTACCACCCACACAAGGGGGTCTCGAATGCGTCATTCTGGTCGATGGACAACTGGCGGCTGTCACCAGTTTTCGTGATCGACCCCGAGATGATGGCAAGCGATTTATTGATCATCTTCTCGAACGACATCATTTCCAGAAAGTGATGATCGTTTCGGGAGATCGTGAAAGCGAAGTCAAGTATCTGGCTGATTCGGTCGGGATCTCGGAGATCTATTTCTCTCAAACACCCGAGCAAAAAGTGGCGATTGTCCGAGCCGAAACTCGAAAAGCTAAGACACTTTATGTCGGTGACGGAATCAATGATGCACCGGCTCTTCTCGAAGCGACGGTGGGTCTGGCGTTTGGCCGGGGCAGTGATGTGACGGCTGAAGCGGCTGGTGCCGTGATTCTGGATGGGAATCTCAAGCGGGTGGACGAATTTCTGCACATCAGCCGGCGTTTACGCAGCATTGCCCTGCAAAGTGCTGTGGGGGGGATTGTTTTGAGTCTCACGGGGATGAGCTTCGCAGCGATGGGATACCTACCCCCGGTGTTTGGCGCGATTCTTCAAGAAGTGATCGATGTGATTGCTGTCCTGAATGCGCTGCGCGTCGGTTTTCCTGCAGGATCTTTGGTTGATTATGACTCATCGGATTCCGGGGGA